>DKFH01000030.1:0-9565 GCA_002452315.1 Anaerolineaceae bacterium UBA6801
AGTCTGTATGATTTTGCTATTATGACTTCACTGAAAAAACGACTGGACAATATTAGTCCGAATTATACCCTCGCGAAAATAAGAGACCTTTACTATAATACAGATAACATACTCAACCGGCCCATAAAGGTGACCTATGTTCAAAGAGAATAATCAGCATTTGCAACCTTATCTTATCAGCAATATCAACGATCTTCCAGAAAAACAACGGAGTTTGTTAGGTAACTCCTGGGCAGGGACATTTTACCAAGAGGTATTTTGTAGAATAGACGAACAGCTCTTCAGTGAGTTGTACGTAGATTTCCCGTCCCGACCGAATGCGCCGGTCAACGAACTAGCTAGTTTGGAAATTTTGAAAGCAGGACAAGGGTGGACGGATGAAGAAATGTGGCATCATTACCTATTTGATCTCCAAACACGCTATGCGCTTGGGTTAGAACAGTTGGGAGAGGCGCATTTCGATTTACGAACGGTTTACAATTTTCGAGAGCGTTTGAGCCGCACTATGCAAGAAACCGGAATCAACCTGTTGGATCAAGCCTTGCGAAGCACTCTTCGAGTGCCCAGGTCACCGATGAGCAAATTTAAGCTTATCAGATCAAAACCGGACGGCAACGGATGGACAGCACCCAAGTGGCTTCAAATATCCGCCAAATGGGCCGAATTCAATTGCTGGTCACAGTCTTGCAGCGCGTCCCGCGGATGCTGAGCGAAGAAGACCGGGAGCATTACGCGGAGACCTTAGCGCCTTATACTCAGGGGCATGCCGGACAATACGTCTACCGCTTGAAAGGTGAGGAGATTGGCGACCATTTACAACGGATCGGCACATTGATGCAGCAATTGCTGGACGAGCTGAAACCAGCCTATGAAGAAGAACCGATCTACCAGGTTCTGGAGCGAGTGTTTGATGAGCACTTTCAAATGGTTGAGGAGGCAGTCCGCTGCAAATCCAACGATCAATTGAGTGCCAGCAGTCTGCAATCGCCGGATGATCTGGAAGCAACCTACCGCAACAAACGCGGTCAGGGCGTGCACGGCTTTACCCTGGACCCGGCCTGGGGCGAATTTCTGCTTTCCCATGAAAATATCCGCTTTCCCGAACCACCGATGTATTTTAGTTTTAATCATGCAGCAGAAAAACACTTTTCTAAGGAAATGAGTGCATACATCAATTGGCTGCAGCACCTGGAGTACCCCCATTTATCACAAAGGTATGTTGGTTCAATGGTTGCCGACTTTCACCGCAACCTGATACATGGCGGTGTCTTTGGGTATCCCGCTGAGAGAAGCAAGCCTGACGGAAAAATTCGCCTGTTATATGAAGCGGCACCTCTGGCTTTTATTGCGGAACAGGCTGGCGGGTATGGCTCTGATGGCACGCAATCGCTTCTGAATATCCAGCCCACTGACATCCACCAAAGGATTCCGGTATTCATCGGAAACCGATACCTGGTTGAGAAGGCTGAAGAATTTATTGTAAATCATCACACATAGAAGGATCGATATGTCATACACAATTCACGAAGAAAAAATTTATCCGCACACGAAAGAAGACCTAACCAAGGCAATTTTAGGCGCAATTGAGGGGTTGGAGGGGAAAGTTGTAAAGCATCAGGCAGAGCTTGGACTGATTTCGGCAACTTTCAGTAAGACGATCCTGGGTAATTTTTTAGGTGACCGGACACAGCTGGACATCGAGCTTACCGGTGCAGGGCCGGAAGAGGTCAAGTGTTCGCTGACTATTTTTCCGATCAATCCGGTCGGTCAGAAATTGGAGTTTGGTGCCCGGAAAGGCGTTTCCCGCAAAGTGTTGACGTGGTTCATCGCCCATGTGGATCATCGCCTTAAATAAAGAAAAGGCAATCGAAGCCCAAATCACTCTGGCTGTTCTCGGGTCAACCTAATA
Organism: Anaerolineaceae bacterium UBA6801; assembly: GCA_002452315.1. Classification (GTDB taxonomy): domain Bacteria; phylum Chloroflexota; class Anaerolineae; order Anaerolineales; family Anaerolineaceae; genus Brevifilum. The sequence continues at coordinate 1,910 of DKFH01000030.1, forward strand.
ATTTTCATTAAGAATCCATGCTGCGTTGCATGGATTCTTGATATTGCCCAGGGTTTGGGAATCAATTAGTAGAGAAATAATACATGCTAATGGAATCTGAGCCAACACTTCTGGGTTGGATAATTTCATGAAGGACGTGTCGCTGCCTACGGTAATTAAAGGGCAAGTGATTTCCTGCTGCATAACCCGGGGGTGATCCAGTTAGCATGGGGAATCATTGGAGAATTTATCCAGCGATTCTTAATACAAAAGCTACATCATGGGCGGAACAGGACTCGAACCTGCGACCTCTTCTGTGTAAGAGAAGCGCTCTAACCAACTGAGCTATCCGCCCGAGAACAACATTATACCGCAGACCCTTTTAAATGGTATTATTTTTAGCATGAAAATCTTGCGTTTCTCCACCCCCGAACGCAGGCCCAGCTACGGCTGGCTGTTTGAAGACCGCATCGGCGAGGTGGATGGTGACCCCTTCAGCGCCTACCGCCGGCTGGACCCGGATTTGCCGATCGATTCGGTCCGGCTGTTACCCCCGGTGATGCCCGGGAAGATCATCTGCGTGGGGCGTAACTATGAGGCGCATGCCCAGGAGCATGGCAACACGGTCGGCGAACTGCCGATCTTGTTCCTCAAGCCGGCCACCAGCTTGATCGGCCCCGGTGATGCGATCAAGCTGCCCCCGCAATCGTCCCTGGTGCAGCATGAGGCGGAGCTGGCCGTGGTGATCGGGGTGCGCGGGCGGTGGATCCAGCCGGAGACCGCCATGGCGCATGTCTTCGGGTATACCATTGCCAACGATGTCACTGCCCGTGATCTGCAGCGGGCTGATGTGACCTGGCTGCGCGGTAAGGGGTTTGATACCTTCTGCCCCCTCGGACCGTGGATCGAAACCGAGTTTGACCCGGCCGATGCCTTGATTACCTGCCATGTCAGCCAGGCACTGCGGCAAATGGCTTCGACCCGCGATATGGTCTTTTCGATCCCCAGACTGGTCGCGTTCATCTCTTCGGTGATGACGCTTGAGCCCGGCGACCTGATCCTGACCGGCACCCCGGCCGGGGTGGGTGACTTGGTGGACGGGGATACCGTTTCGATCACTATCGAAGGGCTGGGCACGCTCACCAATCCCGTTGTCAGCGAAACCAGGCCCTGATTGACATTTAGGGTTTGTCGGGTTTAATTAAGACCATGACTGTCGGAATTTTGACCCTGACCCTCCATCTACCAGACTGCCATTCCCTCAAAGAGAAACGCCGCCTGATCAAACCGATCCTGGCGCGCCTGCACAAGGAATTTAACGTATCGGTGGTGGAATTTGGGCACCATGATACCTGGCAGCGGTGTGAGTTGCTAATTGCCTGTGCGGCCAGCCCGGGTGATTATGCTGAACGAACCCTGGCGAGCGTGGTCACCTTTTACGAGAGCCACTGGCCTGACCTGCCGCTCACACAGGAAAAAATCGAGATCATCGCATAGAAAAAGGAATTGCTCACATGGATTTGGGATTATACGGAAAAACTGCCCTGCTGACTGGCGCCAGCTCTGGCTTGGGTTTTGCCACAGCCAGGATTTTAGCCCAGGAGGGCGTGCGTTTGGCCATCAACAGCCGGAACGAAGACAAGCTCGCCGCAGCCCGTGATGCACTTGGTCAATTCGGCGTGGAAGTTGTTACGCTGCCTGCAGATGTGACTGACCCGGAAGCGCCAGCGAAATTGGTTGCAGAAACCATTTCGGCGTTTGGGGGCCTTGACCTGCTGTTCACCAATGCTGGCGGCCCGCCCCCGGCGGCCTTTGAAGATATCGACGAGGCCACCTGGTCGCACGCAGTGGAGCTTTCCTTTATGAGCCACGTCCGCCTGATCCGTGCGGCATTACCGGTGTTGAGAAAATCAGTAACACCTTCTGTCCTAACGGTGACATCGATCTCGATCAAGCAGCCGATCCCCAACCTGGTGCTCTCCAACAGCATCCGGGCAGCCACGGCCGGGCTGACGAAAACACTGGCCCTGGAATTGGGCGGTGAAGGCATCCGCTTTAACTCGATTTTGCCCTCCTGGACGCACACCGAGCGGGTTGAACAGTTAATGGCTGACCGAGCAAAACGCCATAACACCAGCGTTGAAGCTGAAATTGAGGCACACAACGCTGACGCCCCCCTGGGCAGGATGGCCACCCCAGAAGAATTTGGCCGGGTGGCGGCCTTTTTGCTCTCGCCGGCGGCCTCTTATGTCACAGGCGTGATGTTGACAGTGGACGGCGGCACTTATAAGGGGCTGTTTTAGGATGGTGCTAATTGCTCAAGAGGGTCTCCAGCGGCGGGTGGAGCGAATCCTGCCGACGGTGACCAAACCGGGCCGTTATGTGGGGGGTGAGCTCAACCAGGTGGTCAAGCCGTGGGATTCGGTGCAGACCCATGTGGCTTTGGTGTTTCCGGATATCTACGATTTGGGCCAATCCAACCTGGGGATGGCCCTGCTGTATGACCTGCTCAACCAGCGGGGGGATATTGCTGCCGAGCGCGCGTTTGCCCCCTGGATCGACATGGAAGCTGCCATGCGGGTTGCAAATATTCCCCTATTCAGCCTGGAGAATAAGCGCCCCCTGGCTGATTTTGAGATCATCGGTGTGAGCCTGCCGTATGAGACACTGTATACCAACTTCCTCAACATCCTCGACCTGGCGGGCATCCCGCTCTACAGCGCAGAAAGAGACGCCCATCACCCGCTGGTGATTGCCGGCGGGCAGGCGGTCTTTAATCCCGAACCCGTAGCGCCTTTTGTGGATGCGTTTGCCATTGGTGAGGGCGAAGAAGTCATTTTGGAGATTGTGGCCGCTCACCAGGCTTGGGCTGAATCGGATGAAGCCCGTGGGGATTTGATGCTAAGGCTGGCTGGTATCCCCGGGGTGTATGTGCCCGCATTGGTGGATGTGGACTATCACCCGGATGGGCAGATCAGTTCGGTCAGGGCTGCGCATTCGGCGGTTACCTTACCGGTGAAGAAGCGCATCCTGGCAAAGCTGCCGCCGCCTTTGTCTCGGTTCCTCGTCCCGAACGTGGAGGTGGTGCAGGAGCGGGTGAGCGTTGAGATCATGCGCGGGTGTACCCGCGGCTGCCGCTTCTGCCACGCGGGGATGGTCAACCGTCCCATCCGGGAGCGCACAGCAGAGGAGGTGCTGTCCGCACTCAAAGCTGGGCTGGACCAAACTGGCTATGAAGAGGTCAGCCTGCTGTCGCTTTCCTCCTCTGACCATAGTGATATTTTGGCGCTGATCGACGGCTTGAAAGCCCTGCTAAGAGAACGCCAGGTGAACATCACCCTGNNCACCGGGCGGCGGGTTCACCCTGGCACCGGAGGCGGGCACGGAACGGCTGCGGGAGATCATTAACAAACCGCTCAGCGATGACGAACTGATGGAGACGGTGCGGTCCGTGTTCCAGCATGGGTGGAAATCGCTCAAGCTGTATTTTATGATCGGTCACCCGGGTGAGACCTTGGCGGATGTGGCGGCCATCGCAGACCTGTGCAAAGCGGTCCTGCAGGAGGGGCGCCGGATTGCCGGGGGACGCGCACGGGTGCACGCCGGGGTAAGCACCTTCATCCCCAAGCCACATACGCCTTTCCAGTGGGCTGCCTTTGACAACCTGGCCACGATCGAAAGCAAGCTGGGTCTGCTGAAGGAGGCCCTACGAGGAACAAAGATCAAAATGACCTGGAACGATCCACAGGCTTCTTTGCTGGAAGCATGGCTTTCGCGGGGTGATCGCCGCCTGGCAGAGGTGATCCTGCAAGCCTGGCGGAACGGTGCCCGCTTTGATGCCTGGGGTGACCAGTACAGCATCCAGCCGTGGCTGGACGCATTTGAGACATTAGGGATTGACCCGGATTTTTACAGCTTCAGGACGCGTGATGTGGACGAAATTTTGCCCTGGGATCACATCAACGCCGGTGTGCGCAAGGCTTTTTTGGCTGAGGACTATCGCCTGAGCCAGGCCGGGGAAAGCCGGCCAGATTGCCGGGCGCGCTGTTATGCCTGCGGGATTTTGGCTTCTTTCAATGAGCTGCGCCAGGCTCAACCTGGCGGGGGATGGCAGTGCCCATGATGACGCAAAACACAGGTATCACACGCATCCGGGTGCGCTACAGCAAGGGCAACAGCTTGCGGTTTACAGGGCATTTGGATATGCAGCGCATCTGGGAGCGCACCCTCCGGCGCAGCGGCCTGCCCGTGCGCTATACCCAGGGCTATCATCCCCGGGCCCGGTTGAACCTGGCCTCAGCCCTGCCCTTGGGCTTCATCAGCGAGGATGAACTGCTAGATTTCTGGATGGATGAACCGCGAGCCCTGGATGAGATCCAAAGCCGCTTGGCGGCCTCAGCGCCGCCCGGGCTGGCGATCCGTTCAATAGAGGAGGTTGCGTTGGGGGAAGATGCCCTCCAGGAGCAAATGAAAGCCAGCGAATTCACAGTCACATTTTTTGACCCGATTAACGGGCAGGAACTCGCCGAGAAGGTCGGAACGCTACTTGACCAGGATGAGATCATCATGACCCGGCGCAAGAAAAGTTACGACCTGCGGCCGTTAATCCTTGGGCTAGCAGTGATCACCCATCTACAGTATGAATCGGGGCTGTGGATGCGCCTGCTGGCTGAACCCGGGGCCACCGGCCGGCCGGATGACGTGCTGGAGGCCTTGGACTACCCCAACACGACCTATCTCGTGTGCCGGACGGAGATCATCCTGGCCTGAAAGCTGGTCGATTGAGGAGAATTGGGTATAATTAAAGGGTGTGGGGCAACCAACCCCTCTTGGAATGTTCCCGTGGCCTAATGGATAAGGCGGCGGCCTCCGGAGCCGTAAATGTGAGTTCGAATCTCACCGGGAATATTTTCATTTAAAGGCGGCTTCGTGTAAAATTTAGGCACACGCAACAACCCAAGGGAGATTCTATGTCTGAAAATGACCTCCTGGCCGCATACCAGGCTTTAAAAGATGAGATTCATTACCATAATTATCGCTATCATGTGTTGAATGACCCGGTGATCAGCGATGGCGAATTTGATCAGAAGCTGAACCGCCTGAAAGCGATTGAAGCGGAACATCCAGAGTGGGTTGCCCCCGATTCGCCATCTCAGCGGGCTGGGGCTGAGCCCCTGTCTGCTTTTGAGAAGGTGGCCCATCCCGCACCGATCCTCAGCCTGGCCAATGCTTTTGACGAGGACGACCTGCGGGACTGGCATGCGCGCATCTCCCGCCTGGATGAACGGGCGGCTGGCGCGGATTTCACCGTGGAGCCCAAGCTGGATGGGCTGACGGTTGTGTTGCATTATCGGCAGGGGACTTTTGTGCTGGGGGCTACGCGCGGCAACGGCGAGGTGGGCGAGGGCATCACTGAAAATCTGCGCACCGTAAAGGCTTTACCGCTGCATATCCCCGTCTCAGCTGATGGTCCCGCCGTCCCGGATGTGTTGGTGGTGCGCGGGGAAGCTTTGATCACCAAGGCGGATTTTGAAGCACTCAACCGCCAGCTGGAAGCGCAGGGACAGAAGACCTATCTAAACCCGCGCAACACGGCCGCCGGTTCCCTGCGGCAGCTGGACTCCCGGATTACCGCACAGCGCCCGCTGACCCTGCTGGTGTATGCCATTGTCCATCACGAGAGCGGTGAGGTCCCCGCTACGCAATGGGAGACACTTAATTACCTGCGTGCGCTGGGCTTCCCGGTTTCAGACGGCTCTCAGTATTGCCAGACCCTGGAGGAAGCCATCAGCCTGACCATGGAGACCGACCCGGATGCCTTTCCATTTGAGGTGGACGGGATGGTGATTAAAATCAACGACCTGGCACTAGCTGACGCTTTGGGCGTGGTGGGGAAGGACCCACGCGGCGCAATTGCGTATAAATTTCCGGCGCAAGAGGTTACCACGACCTTGCAGGACATCGGTGTGAATGTTGGCCGCACGGGGGTGATCACGCCCTATGCCGTCCTGGAACCGGTTGAGATTGGCGGGGTGGTGGTCAGGCAGGCCACACTGCATAATTTTGACTTTATCCGGGAGAAGGACATCCGCATAAGCGACCGGGTGCTGGTCAAACGGGCCGGGGAGGTGATCCCCTATGTGATCGGGCCGATTGTGGATGCCCGGTCGGGGGCGGAACAGCCCTATGCGATCCCGACCACCTGCCCTTCCTGCGGCGAACCGATCGTCAATCCGCCGGGTGAGGTGGCCTATTATTGCACCAACAGCGCCTGCCCGGCGCAGCTGGTGCGGCACCTGGAGCACTTTGTTTCCAGGGGTGCGATGGATATCGTCGGTTTGGGCATCAACATCGTTGAGCAGCTCATTCATGAAGGGTTGGTCCATGATATCGCGGACCTGTACCGATTGAGGGTTGAAGATTTGATTGGGTTGGAAGGTTTTGGGCAGAAGAAGGCCGAGAACCTGGTAAGTGCCATCCAGATCTCCCGGAATCAGCCCCTGGCCCGCTTAATCACCGGGCTGGGCATTAACGGCGTAGGGGAGGTGGCTGCACAAACGCTGGCCCAGCACTTCTCAGACCTGGACGCGCTCGGCCAGGCCACCCAGGGAGAGCTCGAGGCGATTGAGGGCTTTGGGCCCAATATGGCCGGGTCGATTGTGGCATGGTTCAAAAATGGTGAAAACCAGGCTGTGTTAGCCAAGTTAAAGGAAAGCGGCGTGTGGCCAATCGCTGAACCCAGGGCTGAGGATGGCGAACAACCCCTGGCCGGGTTGAACTTTGTGATCACCGGGACACTACCCACGCTTTCTCGCTCGGAAGCCAAGACGCTGATTGAAACCAACGGCGGTAAGGTCACCGGTAGCGTCAGCGGTAGCACCGATTACCTTGTCCTGGGTGCGGACCCCGGCTCAAAGCTGGATCAGGCTCAAAAAAGCGGCATTCCGACGCTTTCGGAAGATGACCTGCGGCAATTAATTGAGGAACGATCAGCATGAAGCGCGTGACTCTGAAAAGAGGGCGCGAAAAAGCCCTCTTACGGCGGCATCCCTGGGTGTATTCCGGCGCGGTTCAATCCGTAGAGGGTGAACCCGGCCCAGGTGAGACAGTTGCCATCCAGGATGCGCAGGGGCAATTCCTGGCCTGGGGCGCTTACAGCCCGGCATCGCAGATTCGGGCCCGCGTGTGGAGCTGGGACGAGGGTGAGGTGATTGACGCTGGCTTTTTCCATCAGCGGATTGATGGGGCGCTGGCCTTTCGGCGCGCCTGGATTGATCCTTTGGCCACGTCTGCTTACCGGGTGGTGCACGCTGAATCCGATGGGCTGCCCGGGCTGGTGGTGGACTGCTATAACGAGGCGCTGGTGGTGCAATACCTCTCGGCCGGGGTGGAACGCTGGCGGGACGCGATCGAAGCGGCGCTGGTGGCCTCCTGCCAGCCTGATGCCATTTTCGAGCGCTCGGATGTGGCTGTCCGTGAGCTGGAGGGCTTGCCAGAACGGACAGGCCTGGTGTACGGCGCGCTCCCCGAGGAGCCGCTGGTGATTACAGAGCATGGGCTGCGCTTTGCCGTAGACGTGCATGAGGGACAAAAAACCGGCTTCTATTTGGATCAGCGCGATAACCGCCTCCTGTGCCAGGCGCTTTCTAAGGGGTGCAAGGTGCTGAACGGGTTTGC
>DKFH01000030.1:9607-10627 GCA_002452315.1 Anaerolineaceae bacterium UBA6801
GAGCAGGCCAAAGCAAACGTGCAGCGCAATGGGCTGCCGGCTGAAAAATGTGCCTGGATTGTGGGTGATATGTTTGCTGAGCTGCGCACCCTGCGAGATCGGGGCGAGCAGTTTGATTTGGTGATCCTGGACCCGCCCAAGTTTGCACCGACGGCAGCCCAGGCTCAACAAGCTGCGCGCGGTTACAAGGACATCAACCTGTTCGGGTTCAAATTGCTCAAGCCGGGTGGGATCTTGATGACCTTTTCCTGCTCAGGCGGTGTGGAGATGCCCTTATTCCAGAAGATTGTCGCCGATGCAGCCCTGGACGCGGGTGTGGATGCCCGGTTGGTGTATCGCCTGGGCCAGGCCCCGGACCATCCCACGCATTTGGCCTTCCCGGAGGGGACCTATTTGAAGGGGTTGGTGTGTCAGGTGTGACCTGAGGGATTAGGCATTTGGTATTTGGTATTAGGCAATAATCAAGAATATCCTGTTTGAAGAGTTTTGCAAAGACAGCAGACTAATCCTAGTAATTGATTCCAAATAGAGAATCCCTTAACCCATAAACCGCTCGAATGAGCGGTTTATGGGTTAGTGGAGATGGCGGGAATCGAACCCGCGTCCGAAAGATTCGACCCTCGGATATCTACGAGTGTAGTTGGCTTATTCGTTTTCGCTTAAGGTTAGCCAGCCAACCGGGCGACCCTCTCGCCAGCCGTTAGGGCCCGAAAGCCCCTCTTTCACGCATTTAACGGCGTCCTGCGTGGCATCCTGGCTTTATGACGCCGATCCCATCCCCGGCCAGGCGAACGGGGGGTGGGGGGCGAGACCTCTCTAGAGGTCGTAGCTTTTAGCCTAACAGCTTACGCTGCGAGGGGTAAAGCTGCATATTCAGTGCGATTGGCACTTGTGTTGTGTACTGATTTTACGAGTTCGGTACCTCTCGACTCGCAATCCGGGACCAGCCTCTCCCGTCGAAGCCGATCATCCCCGATGTGATTATTATTATACACCATTTGTATTAACAAAGGATTAGCG
>DKFH01000030.1:10639-29463 GCA_002452315.1 Anaerolineaceae bacterium UBA6801
TGGCTCAAATTCTCTTGATCTTTTTCCCAGTTGGTGGGATTGGCAAAAATGTAATCCACAAGCGCTTGATGTTCCCGATCATTGCGGATAACACGCTCATAATAATTTCGCTGCCAGAGGCGGTTATTAAAACGCGGCCAATTCTGATTCTTCACACCATCTATGTATCGGCGAGTTGTTAATGACTTGAACCTTTGCACGGTATCATATAATCCAATTGAATTTCTTGTAGGGGCAACCCTCTGTGGTTGCCCAGGGCAGACACGGAGGTCTGCCCCTACATTGTGTTCTGGATTCAGGATAATAATCCCATGAAAATGATTAGGCATAATCTGGTAATGATTCAATTCAACCCCTTTTAGAACTTTCGGTATTTCGTGGCAAACCAGGTCAATCATTTTACCGGCATCGTTTAATACCATTACCCCTTCCATAATCGAACCAAACAAACAGACCCGGTTTTGTGTCACGATCGTGATGAAATAAGCACCGCTTTGGGAATAATCATATTCTGGCAAGCGAATACTTCGACGATGTTTATGCTCGTTTTCCAAGTTGATCATATCCTATACATCACTTACCCTAAACCGGGGATAATTTTCTTGTCTCTCATTCCCAGTCAAAGGTTGCCACGACGGGGTCATGATCAGAGAATTGCACCCAGTAATCAAATTCACTGTTCAGGTGGAGGATATCCACGGAGGCCAAGGCCTGATACAGCGGCTGGCTGACCAGGATGTGGTCCAGCGTTTGGCTGTTGCCATCATAAATGTAGGTATAGCGCTCCTCGGCCGACAGCGTTTCAACCAGGTTGTGCAGGAGGTCCCCTTTCAGCGTCTGGACGGGCGCTGAAAAGTGAAAGTCGTTCAGGTCGCCCAACACAATCACCCGGCTGTCGGGGTCGATGGCCAGGATGGCGGCCACAAAATCATGCACGACCTGGGCTTGACGCAGCCGCTGGACCTCTGAATTAAGCTGGGGGGGCTGGACCGCGCCAAACAGGCTGTGATCGCCGCCCTTCGAGTTGAAGTGATTGTTGATCAGGTACAAGGGCTCGCCATTAAGCAGGAAGGCCGCTACCAGGGGTTTGCGGCTGCTGGTGAAGGCCGGGTTGGACGGGTCGATCCGGCCAGGATTTAACGATAGGGTAGGCACGCCGTCCTGGTCCGTTATTATGACTGGTGTTTGGGCGTCGCCGTGGGGGGCTTCTACCAGGCTCAGACCCCGGTCAAGCCGGTAGAGGAACCCTACCCGGATATTGGCATCTGGAACGCCGCCATCTTGGCCGGGCAGGGGGTCGATATTGACATACCTATAGGGTGGTCCGCCTAAGGCCAGGATCGCGTCAATAATACCCTGGTAGGTCATATCGGCTGAGACATCTCTGCCGCCAGCCACATGGTCATCATCGGCAACCTCCTGCAGCCCGATAATATCGGGTGAGGCCATCCAATTGATGATATGATCGGCCAGGGTTGCGCTGCGGTCCTTGGTGCGGGAAGAGATCTCCTGGGCGGAAAGCACGGCCACATTATACGTGGCAACCCGCAGTTGGCCGGGAAGTACGGGTGCCAGGGGGTCACTGGGCTGCAACCCGCCTGAGAGAAAGGCCACATCCTGGATGGGCTGGAGTTTGTAGTTGCCATAGGTGTAATCCATCACGCCGATGATCGGTTCTGGGGCATAATCACCGACGTTTACCAAGGGCATTTCACGCAAGGCGTCATCGAGGATGATGCGCTCCGGGTTGAAATCGTTTTCCTGGATGACGATCCCGCCGCGGTGGGTGCGCGTGCCAGCCCAAGCGCCGTTATCGGGCAGGACGACAATTTCCTTGTAGCGGTTGGTGGGGCCCACCACCACCGCATTGTTGATCTGAACCAGCATGCCCTCCAAGCTTTCGTAAAAATCCAGGCCGGATGCATAAGGATTGAAAATCCCATCGGCCATGACCCGACCCTGGGTTTGGCTGGCAATCACATCCGTGGGCGGCATACGTCCGCCTTGGCCGATGATCGTGGGGGCGGGCAGGGGATTGCCCCGGGACAGGATTTCGATGGTGGGATAGCGCAGGTGGGTGATCATCAGATCATTGGCCGGGTCACCGTTGAAGACCCGCTCGCTTACTACACCATCAACCAGCACCTCATCGCCGGGCCGTATCGTGGGGATCAATTCCTGGTGTACGTAGATCCCTTCCGAGGTGGCCGGGTCATCATCCGGGAATCTTGATTGCATGTAAAAACCATCGGCCCGAATAACAGTGACGATGCCATGCACGTCCTCAACCGGTTGGTTTTCGAAGGGCGAGACATGGCCTGCGTCCTGGATGGCAGAGATGGTGATGCCACCCGGCGATGTTGGTTCGACGGTGAGGACAGGCGTTTCAGGGCTGGTTTGAACCTGTTGGATCGTCTGTGGTGATGCGGTTGGTGAGGCTGGGAGCGTGCCAGTGCATCCACTGACCAGCAGGAGGAAAAAAAGAAAAGGTATGGCCACATGCTTGCGTTTGCAAATATAAGGAGAAGGGCTGTGCATCAGGTAAGGTTCACTCCTTAGGGATTGGTTCTTTGTGAACGGCAATTTTATTATAAATCATCTCATATCGTAGTTGCTCCAGGGAGCGGAGGTGGGTCAATTGGAAAATTGGAAAATTGGTAAAGACTCCATCAAACGGTGAAATTTTCTAGTAAAATAAGGGCATGGAAATCAAAATTGCTATTGCAAAGATTGATAAACACGGCAGCAGCAACAGCGGCGACACGGTTGAGATCACTGAGCGGCCCAATGGCGGTATTTCGGTGGTGATGGCGGATGGACAACTCAATCAGCGGGATAGCAAGGCGATCTCGACTTTGGTGAGCCACCTGGTGATTGATCATATCAGCGGTGGAATTCGGGACGGGGCATCCATTCGCACGGCTGCCAGCCAGCTCTTTACGGAATACAACGGGGGTGTACAGGCCAATTTATGGGTCATCAGCGCTGACCTGCAGACCAACACGATCATTATCTCCCGCAACAATCCCATCCCCATGTTGCTCATTTCAGAAGAAATTGTGGATTGCCTGACCAGTGCGAGTGAACCGATTGGCGGACGGGTGGATGTTGAACCCACGATTATTGAATTACCGATTACCCCTGAAATGACGGTAATCGCCTTTTCCGATGGGGTCTTTGAAGCTGGGCGGCACCTCCAGCAGGGTTTGGATATCTGTACAACGATTGAAGCGCTGATAGATGAGCAGGAACCCACCGCTAAAGAAATTGCGGAATATCTATTGCAGCGTGCCATCCGTCTGGATGAGGGTAAACCGCGCGACGATATGAGTATTGTTGTGTTGCAGACATCCTCCCGCCCGACGGATACGATTCGCCGGATGAGCATCTCCCTGCCTCTGGACTCGTAGGGAGGTTGTTACATCACAGGCAGTGAAGTGGAAACTCACCAGGGCCACCAGGCGGTGGCTGGTTCTTGTTCATGGATTTAAAAACCTTACCAATTGCTTAGGAGGCATACATGCGTCAAAAGGTTGTGCTCATCACCGGGGCTAACGGAGAAATGGGTCATGGTTTAATTCAATACCTGGCCGAGTTTTCAGATGTCAATATTGTCGCGCTGGATGTAGTCCCGCTGGATAAGTCGCTGCGGTGCCTGGTGAAGACATATATTGTCGGGGACGTGCTTGACCAGATGCTGCTGGGCAGGCTGGTGGTCGAGCATGAGATCGCCGCGATTTATCACCTGGCTTCGATCTTATCCACCAAGGCCGAATACAACCCGGAGACAGCCCACCGCATTAACGTAGAAGGCACGTTGAACCTGCTGCGGTTGGCTGTGGAGCAGTCCCAATGGCAGGGCGAGTCGGTTAAGTTTATTTATCCCAGCTCGATCGCCGCGTATGGCATCCCCACGCTTAAGGACAAAGCGGAAGCGGGTTCCGTGGTGGAAGAGGACTGGAATTACCCGACCACGATGTACGGGTGCAACAAGCTGTATTGTGAGCACCTGGGGCGCTATTACAATAGCCACTACCGGCAGCTGGCAGCCGACCACGAAGGCAAGCAGACGGTGGACTTTAGGGCGATCCGCTTCCCCGGGCTGATCAGCGCGGAGACGGTGCCCACCGGCGGCACAAGCGACTACGGCCCCGAGATGCTGCATGCGGCTGCCAAAGGGCAGGAATACAGTTGTTTTGTCCGGCCTGATACGATCATCCCCTTCATGGTCATGCCGGATGCGATCAAAGCGCTGGTGGATTTGGAAGCGGTACCGAAGAACCGGCTTTCCAAGTATGTGTACAATGTGACCAGCTTCAGCGTCACTGCACAGCAGATCTTTGATATTGTGCAAAAGGCCTTTCCCGAAGCCAAAATACACTTTGCAGTGGATGAGGCAAGGCAAAAGATCGTTGATTCGTGGCCCGAAGCAGTGGATGACTCGGCTGCGCGAAGGGATTGGGATTGGGCGCCGGATTACAATTGCGAGCGGTCCTTTGGGGAATATCTGATCCCGGCAATCCGGGAGCGGTATCAGTAACGCAGATTGGATTCACTTAAAAAAACAGCAAACCTACGAAAATCTGGTTTGCTTTTATTTAACTCGTGTGTATTGGCCAGGATGAGCGTTTGAAGGGTGGCTGAACAGGGGAGCTGGTTGGTTCTATCTCATTGATGAAAAAAATCTGTATTTCGATCTAAGTTTAAAAAATCAGGAGCGGCATAGAGAGATTGATCTTGGAATAAGATCGACCTCGTTGGTTTAACTCAATTTTCTCTTAAACATCCAAATTGCGGACTTCTTTGGCGTGGGTTTGGATAAAGCGGCGGCGTGGCGGCACTTTTGAGCCCATTAACATATCAAAGGTGTGATCGGCTTCGGCTGCATCTTCAATATTGACGCTCAGCAAGGTGCGGTTTTCGGGGTTCATGGTCGTTTCCCAAAGCTGCTCGGGGTTCATTTCACCCAAGCCCTTATAGCGCTGGAGGGAATAGCGGCCGCCATTGGCCGTGATTTTTTTGATCAGGGCTTCGCGCTCAGCTTCTGTGTAGACGTATTCTTTTTCTTTCCCCGATGAAATCAGGTACAGCGGGGGTTGAGCAATGTATAAATGTCCGTTTTCGATCAGGGGCTGCATGTAGCGGAAGAAAAAGGTCAGCAGAAGCGTTCGGATGTGGGCGCCGTCGACATCGGCATCGGTCATGATGACCACGCGGCCATAACGCAGCCCATCCAGCGAGAAGCCGTCGCCTATGCCAGTGCCCAGGGCGGAGATGAGGGCTTTAACCTCCCGGTTGGTGAGGATTTTATCCAGCCGGGCTCGCTCGGTGTTGAGGATCTTGCCGCGCAAGGGCAGGATGGCCTGGAAGTGGCGATCTCGGCCTTGCTTGGCGGAACCACCGGCGGAATCACCCTCGACGATGTAGAGTTCGGTGCGCTGGGGGTCACGTTCAGAGCAGTCGGCCAGTTTTCCTGGCAGGGTCATGCTTTCCAGAGCGGATTTTCGGATGACGAGGTCACGCGCTTTGCGGGCGGCGTCCCTGGCGCGGGCGGAGGTGAGACATTTTTGGATAATCTTCCTGGCAACGGATGAGTTTTGCTCGAGGAACTCGGTAAAGCTGTCGCTGGTCACCTGTTGAACATAGGTCTGAACCTCTGCGTTCATCAGCTTGACCTTGGTCTGGCTCTCAAATTGTGGATCGGGGTGTTTGATGCTGACAATGGCGGTCAGACCTTCGCGGGTATCATCCCCGGAAAAGTTGGGATCAGAATCCTTGAGGAGGCTGTTCTTGCGCGCATAATCATTGATCGAGCGTGTCAGTGCGATGCGCAGACCGGTCAGGTGGGTGCCGCCGTCAATGGTGTTGATAGTGTTGGCAAAGGCATACACAGATTCGGAATAGGCATCTGTGTATTGAATGGCAACTTCGACCCCGATATCGTCAATTTCTTTCTCCACATAGAAGACATCATGGAGCGTGTCTCGGTTGCGGTTGAGATATTTGACAAAGGAGGAAATGCCGCCCTCAAAATAGTAGGTGAACTCGGTGTCGGTGCGCTTATCCGCTAAGCTAATGGTTACCGCCCGGGTGATGAAGGCCATCTCCCGAAAGCGTTGGGCCAGGGTTTCAAATTTATAGCTGACATCACCGGTGAAGATGGTGGGGTCATATTTGAAGGTGGTGGTTGTGCCGGTTTGCGTTTTGGGGACCTTACCAACCACCTTTACAGGTGCTTGGGGGATTCCCTTTTCATAACGCTGGAAATGAATTTTTCCATTCCGATAGACTTCAACCTCGCACCACTCGGAAAGGGCGTTCACAGCCGAGACACCGACGCCATGCAAGCCGCCAGATACCTTGTAACTGGTGCCGCCGAATTTCCCGCCGGCATGCAGGGTGGTCATGACCACCTCCAGGGCGGAAACTTTTCTCTCGGGGTGAATATCGACCGGGATGCCGCGGCCGTTGTCGATCACCGTGACGCTTTCATCTGCATTGATAATGACGGAGATTGAATCACAAGAACCAGCCAGGGCTTCATCGATGGAATTATCCACCACCTCATAAATCAGGTGGTGGAGGGCTTTGATATCCGTACCGCCCACATACATGCCAGGACGGCGGCGGACAGCCTCAAGGCCTTCCAGGACTTGAATATCATTCGCATTGTAAGAAAGGGGTTGTTTAGTCAAGCGATTACTCCAATGTTGATGGTTTATTTGTTCGCGGGGCTTAGCGTGCCCTGAGACTTTGGTTGATCACCGACTGTGAGAATTTGGTTGCGTCGATGAAATAGTGGAAGGATGCAGCAATGACAGCGGAGACGATAAAGGCATGTCCGAGAATGCCGATCATCAGGAACCAATTGTCGACCTGGGGAGAGCGCCACAGGTAGTTCATGCCCTCAACCAACAGGTAAGAGAATATGAGGAACCACATCGTTTTCACCATGGAGATGCGCACCACTTTGATGCTGGTTATCATCGCTGCCAGTAGATTTTGTTTATAAAGAAAAATTCCATGCGGGGTAAAGAAAAGGGGTGTGACGGCCCACAAGATAAATACAAGGGCGAGGGTGAGGATAAATTGACTGATCCCCGGGCTGATCAGGGAAATCAGGGTGATCAGCAGGACCAGGGGGATGGATAAGATCAGCATGATGAGCACCAGCAGCACCGGCATGAGGACAATTTGTGAGAAGGATTTCACCAGTGATTTCAAATTGGTTTGATCATACCCGATGATCTGTTTGGAGATATTCTGAAAATAAAGGCTGCCCAAAAAATAGCCGAAGAGGAGAAATAAGAGCCATATGACAATGAATTGGCTGCTAGAATTGAGGCTAAAGGTCAGAGGATGGCCGACAGGGTTCAGAAAGGACGGCTTAGAAACCATCAGGCTGGGAACGCCGATGGGCAGGGTGCGCAGTGAGGTCGCCAGGTTGAAATTTGCCAGGATATCGTGCAAAATCTGCTGGTAGTTCTCGAATATGGGCAATAGATCGCCGGTGCCTACGCTAGGCAATTGCGTGATGCGCTGGACAAAAGGTGCAAATAAGCGGTCAATACGCCAGCCCGGCCCAAACCACAGGAATAAATCGAGTGCGATTGGGATAAGGATCAGATCCGGCTTGTTGGCGATGGTGTTGAACCCCAACTTGAGTGCCTGAACGATGCTGGGTTGCTTGAATTTTGAATCAGAACTTGTGTTCATACAACCAATAATTTTACCACACCCGGCTGATTTATGCTATAAAATCTGACCGATTTTACCCATCGAGTTATTTTCCCTTCATTTAATTAATCGACTTTGATTTTCAAGGGTCTGATGTAAATTGACGCCCGGGTTCAGCCGGCGTGGTAAAATGGTGACATGCAAACCAGATCGTCTCTGCCCAACCTTGAGAGGCTGTCCGTGGTGACAGCCACCATTATGCTCGCTTTTGCCCTGACACAGCTGATATCCTTTCCCGAACAAAGCCTTTCATTTTCACTTTTTGGCATTCTCATCGATGTTGTCTTGGATTTCAGCAGCATTGTGATTGCTTTTTCGGTGCTGTTGGCCGCGGCTGGCATGGATTGGTTGATCCAGTCTTATCCTGAAGGGCTTCGTCTTGATAATCGTTGGGCTCATATGCGGCACTGGATTGTCCCGGTGATGACAGCGCTGGTGATCGGTGTGGCTTTGAATACTTTTGCTGGCAGCCTCTTATGGTGGGTGGTGTATATCCTGGGCAGTTTGTTATTGTTTGCAGTCTTGATTGCAGAATATAACGTGGCTGTTGCTGAGGATCAGTTTAATCCGTTGGCGGTAATTGGTTTGACCGCGCTGTCATTTGTGCTTTACCTGCTGCTGGCTATCGCCGTGTTTTCCGCCGGTACCCGCCTGTACATTCGATTACCGCTGTTGGGGATCGGTGCGTTGATGGTGACCTCGCGGACGTTTTTTTTACGTTTGGGGAAACTGCACACCCTGTGGGCGATGGTGATCAGTTTGATCCTCTCGGAGATTGTGGTTGGTTTTCATTATCTGCCATTGAACCCCACACAGCTGGGGCTATTGCTGGTGGGAATCGCCTACGCGCTCACCAGTATTGTCACCGCAATCAAAGAATCACGCACATCATGGGCATTATGGAGTGAGCCTGCCATGATGATGGGGTTGGTGCTGTTGATTAGTGTGATCTGGGCGTGATTCTATTCGGCGTCTGGGTTGGCGTCTAAAGTTTGGAAGTAGAGGGCGTGTAAATTACGCCGGTGAAGCTCACTGGCCAGGCCGCCTAAGAGGATGCGACTTTTTCCACAGGCTTCAACCCCAATACTATCCAAAACCTCGAGGGGGTTTTTCCGCCGAATGGCGGTATTGACCGCTTTTTGAATCGCTTTTAGATAGGTGATGTTGTCTTTTACTTTATCTTCGATTTCACCCCGCAAGATGATTTCTCCGTGACCCTGGATGATGTTTTCCAAGCCCATATCGACGAATTTTTCCACCGTCGCGATGTATTGATTAAGGTTTCCTTCGACGATAAAGGGGATGGGCATAAAGGCATCACCGGTGAATAAAATGCGATCTTCTTCTACCAGGACAGAGATCCCGTCCACAGAATGGCCCGGTGTAGGCATCATTTGCAGGTGTTTTTTCCCAACCCGCAGGCGTAAAGTGCCCTCTTGAAAGGTAATTTGCGGCGGGATGATATTGAGCTGTTTGTAAAGGGGATTGTCCTGACGGGCGACTTCGAGCGCGGACGGTGCCCGTTCGTTGAGCATTTTTCGGCACAGTTCATGGCCGATGATGGTAGCGCCCGGGAAGAAGCAATTTCCCCAACTGTGATCGGCGTGATGATGGGTGTTAATGACATAACGAACGGATAATTTGAGCTTTTTCTCGATATATTCGCGCATCGCCAGGCTTTCTTGCGGCATGAGCGTATCCACCACTACGGCCCATTTCGGCCCAGCAATTACCCCAGCTGAGACCTGCGCATATGTTTCACTTTGAAACCAATAAACGTTTTCAGATATGCGTTCGCGAAGCATGTATCTAATCCTAATTGAAATATTTACTGCCTGCGAAGAATAGCACATCTCGAGTTAAAAGTCAAAAAATCGCCCTCTAATGTGCTTTTGGGCAAAAACCCTGGATGAGCTTGTGATATTGTCTGTTAATTGGCGAGAGACAATTTCAGGGGATTATTCATGGCAACAACGGTTTGCTAATGCAGACATTGGACCTCTATGAGTGGCTTTAGGTTGGATTGATTATGAAAAGCGGGATTTTGCCAAAAAGACGCTAATTGCACCTAACAAGCTTAATCCGCTGGCAGCACCAACGATGATGAAAATCCAGCGGACAGTCTGCATGGGAAGTTCTTCTCCTTCCACGCCGCCGGTGGTTGGTGTTTCAGCAATGGGATCCTCCGTTTCAGGATCGGGGACCGGGTAGGGCGATGTGGGGTCCGGCGATTCTGGCTGTGGATAATCCTCCCATTGTCTGGTTCGTTCAAAATCGGGTTCAGGGTAACCATCGTCAAAATTGAAATCATCATCAATTGGATATCCGATGCCACCACCTGTGCCTTCGACAGTTGGACCGAAAGTGCGGATCTGAGTGGGACCGCCAACGGGTGTTGCTGTTCTGGGCTGGAAGAAAGGCGTGGGTGTTGCATAGCGGTAGAATGGCGTCGGTGACCGGTAGAAGAAGGGCGTGCGCGTGGGTAAGGGAGTTGCTGTGACCGTCGGGGTGGGTGTAGGCGTGAAGGTCATGGTCACCGTGGGTGTGGCAGTGGCCGTCAGGACGCTCACCGGTCCATGGGTGGCAATCGATGCGCCGTTGATATCGATCACCTCGATTTTGTAATAATACGTTTTGGCAAAGGCGATCGTATCATCAGTGTACTGATAAATACCACCGATGTAGGTATCACCAATGGCCGTGATCTGGTTGGATATGCGGGTATATGGTCCGGTGCTCGTTTCTGACCGCAGCACATAGAAGCCCCGCACATTGACTTCCCGGCTGGTGGTCCATTTGAGCAGGTTCTTGGTGCCATCGAATTGGGCTGTAAATTGGGTCAGGGTGATGCCGTCACTGAAGGGCAGACCGACCACAAAGGGTGTGTAATTTAAATCGCTGGAGATGCTTGGCCGACCGGTATTGTCGATCACGACCCGAATCTCTTTGGCGTCAAGATGGCAGGTGGTTTCCTGTCCGGATGCGCCGCCGGCGCCTGTCCCTTGCGGATTTTGCCCAACCCGGTCCCAGCCTTCGGTCGCCCAGGTGGCCGGGTCATACCACAGGAGGGGGTATTTTGTGGGGTCGCCGCTGCCACAGTAATCGCTGGATTCAACCTGGCTGACGCAGTTGCTGTTCAGGTCATAGCGCAGTGCTAAGGTGAGATTGGTCGCCGCAGCATCCTCCGCGAGGAAGACATCATAGAAATTTGAACAGGGCTGGACATCTGTTGTCCCCACCAGGTAGAAGGGGATGTTGGAGGCGGCACCCTGACCGTGGTTGACGATAATCAGGTTGAAATCGCTGCCCGTGGTGCGCCTTGCGCCGATTTTCCCGTCAAAGGCATAGGACATGCTGTTGGTTACGGGCAGCCTTTCAGCCTGGACCCCCGGACGATCCACCGCCAGCTGGATCTGTGCGCCCAGGCGTTTGCCATTGGTCATGTCACAGTTTTCAGCATTGGCGGTTGTTGTTTGGCCAGCGCCCCAATAATTGTGATTGGCTGTGCCATGCTCACTGCAATCGACCTGGTAGCCCGTTTTGTTGTTGAGGATGTTATTGGCATAAATATTGACCTTACCGGTTTGATTACCAGAAGCGCGCAGGACGGCGTAGTTATCATTGTTGACAATGTGGTTGAAAGCCACGGTTACATCGCCGACTGTAACGTAAATGGCATGGTTGCCAGAGGCAAGGGTATTGTGCTCAATCTGGACAGGATCCGTGCTGTCGACTTCCAGCAGGGTGCGGGATGGGCTGAAACAATTGCCATCGTTGATGGTTAATTCTGAAATTGTGCCGCCCTGGGTGATGGAGAGCATCGGGTCGCTGCACTGCGTGCCGATATAGGTGATCATGGCATGCGTGTGTCCCCGCAAGTGGACATATTTGTCGATCAACACCGTATGGCCTTTGATACTATAGTCTTCAAGGATGAGGATTTCGCCACCTGTTTCGACGGCCATCACTGCATCCCGCAAACCGGTGCCGAGGCCTTCCGGGCGGTCATCCCCGGAGTTGACGTAGCAGGGCGAGAACGTCGCGCATGTCTCCGGGTCACTGGCGACGTATACGGTTTGCTCCAGCTCGGCCAGTTCGATGGGCAGGTTAAAAGTGCTTGTTTCGACCCAAGTGCTATTAATCAGGTCTGGTTCCAGGATCTTTACACGCACATTGCCATCCACCTCAGCGTCGGAGTGGATGTGCATGGCAAATTCGAGTTCGTCAGTGGATTCGGTGATCAGTGAGGCGTAAGCCCCTGCCAGCCATGTTTCATCTTCTTGTGCATTGTCGGCACAAATTGAATTTATCACCTGGCCTGGGGTATAGGTTTGACCGGAAACCAGGCCGGTCTCGGATATCCAGCCTGCTGAAAAATCTGCCCAGGGGCTATTGCCATCCTCCTGCCCAAACTTAGACGCGTAGATGCACACCTGAGTGTTCGGATTGGGTTTGAGGTTGGATACTGTGAATTGAATGTTGAAATTCAGGCGTTGGCCGGGCGCACAACCGCTCTCAGGACATTGGGTGGGTGCGGTCAGGTCCAACCCGTCATCAGACGCGCGGGAAGCATGCACTGTAAAGAATAACAGCAACGCGAGGGTAAGGATGATGGGGGTAGCTAACCAAAAATATTTGCGCATGAGCGGATTGCGTTTCGTTGACTTATTCCAATTATACCATTTGATTGTGCGCAAAATTTTATCGCTATGCTGGTTTGTGCGCTCTTTACTCGAGGGACGTTTTGGGCATGAAAAGGTAGTTTTGGCCATTAATTTTGATGGATAGAAGTTCCACTGCCACGGTTGATGTGATTAACCCAAGCTGATCGAGTATGATAATAATGGATTGGTTTTCCAGCCTCTGCAGACACGGGAGTATGTATGATCTTTAGACTGCTCACAAAATCGCTCAAACCCTTGCGCTTGATCAGCCTGGTGATGACCTACCTGATGGGCGGCGGGCTGGTTCAGTATTTGCGAGAAATCAAAAGATGGTCAGTTTTCATCCAGGGCGGATTTTTCCTGGTGCTGGTGACCTTGAGCGTTGAATTATTATGCTTGCTGCAGTTCCTGGTTGAGCCAAAACACTGGCCAGAAGGGATGGATGCCAGGGGGGCAAAGCAGGCCCGGTTCATTATCGCCGCAATCGCCGCAACGTTTCTGACCGTGGCGACCACATTTCTGGTTACCTGGGTGCAGATGGGGGTTGTGTGGCAGGGGTTGGTGATTTTATTGCTGGCTTTGCTGGCCGTGGCCGGGGTTTATTATTTCTCCCTGGTTGCGGCATTTTTACGACCCTATAGATTGTTGGTTGAGGTCCTGCTATATGTAGCCTTCCCACCGGCGATGGCGTATTTTTTACAATCCAACGACCTGCATCGCTATTTAACCATGGTGGTGATCAGCCTGGTGCCGGCTTACCTGGCAAATCGCATCCTCAGCTTGCTGGAAAGCTTTGGCCGTGACCACAAGTTTGAGGTTGAGACATTTGTCACGCGTTTGGGCTGGGAGAGCGCGATGTTTTTCCATAACGCATTGATTTTGATGACCTATTTCCTGTTTGCCCTGATCGCTGTGCTGGGCGTGCATTGGTTTATCATCTGGCCGGTCTTTTTGACTTTGCCGATTGGTTTGCTGGAAATATGGCTGATGGAGCGGGTACGACGCGGGATGAAACCGCTGTGGCGAGTCATGCAGTTTGCGGCCGCTTGTGTGTTATTGATCCCTGTTTACCTGATCGGGTTTGCTTTTTGGATTCGCTAAACCCTGTACAAGACCAACAAAATGGCGAAAAAAAACCTTAAAATATAACTAACATTTTGAACTAATGATTGACCTTAAGGAGTCTGACTATGGTACTGAAAGCTGGAGATAAAGCCCCTGAATTTGCGCTGACGGATAACGAAGGAAAGCTGCATAAATTATCCGATTATCAAGGCCAAACTATCGTGGTCTATTTTTACCCCCGCGATAACACACCCGGTTGTACCACAGAAGCCTGTTCCTTCAGAGATGCCTATGCGGACTTTCGGGAGGCTGGCGTTGAGGTGATTGGCATCAGCCCCGACAGTGAAAAATCGCACTCAAATTTCATCTCGAGATTTGAGCTGCCGTTTGTCCTGCTGTCGGACCCGGACCACAGTGTCTGCGAGGCGTTTGGTGTGTGGGGACCCAAGAAGATGGCCGGGCGAGAATATGAAGGCGTATACCGGACGACCTTTATCATTGGCCCTGATGGGGTGATCAAAGAGGTGTTTGAAAAGGTGAAGCCCGCAGATCACAGCCAGGAGGTGCTGGCTGCGGTCAGGGCTTGAGGGACATAGCCATTTCTTTGACGGTCTGGCTGATGCTCTGATGAGCCAGATCTCCACCCTATAAGTGTGTGAATGCATAAAGCTGCCCCGCTTACCGGGCAGCTTTTAGTTTACGATTGTCCTTCTTTGGTTGATTGGGGAGCAAAGAGTCTGTTGGCGGCTTTGATTTGTGTTTCCGCACAAGCGCGCCTTAAATCAGGCGCAGGATGATGTTGCCTTCAGACCACAACTCTTCAAGCCGGTAAAAATCCCGCTGTTCAGGTGAGAACATGTGCACGACCACATCACCATAATCCAGCACAATCCAACCGGAATCTGATCGTCCCTGGGGCAGGGCTGTTTTGTGGAAATGGGTCTTGACTTCGCGGGCCAGTCCACTGGAAAGACTCTGCAGCATGCGGCTGCTGGTCCCGCTGACGATCACGAAATAATCTGTAAATGATGCAATTTCCTTGATATCCAAAATGAGAATATCTTCCCCCTTCTTGTTCTCGAGAAAGTTGGCAATTTCTCTTGCTAATGATATTGATTCCAGGTTTCACCTCACTTTATTGGTTTCGATTTGTGCTTGAATTATACTTTATTCAGGGGAATTGACAGCAGGGTTGTATAATTTGGTCCTGAGGGGGTCAGCACGCTTTGATAGAGCTGCACCTGGTCGATGGTAACGGCCCCAAGAGGATCAACATTGAACTGAGATAGGGTTTGGCCGATGGATTTCACCATGGCTTGATCGGCCTGTCTGCGTACCCTGGCGATGGTCAGGTGGGGCGAAAAGGGCCGGCCTTCACGTTTGACATCCAGGGACGCCAGGTTTTTATCCAGCTGTGTATGGATTTTAATCAGAGGTTCGCCGCCGGTGATGCCCAGCCAAATCACCCGGGGGGTTTGCTTGTGCGGGTACATACCCAACCCGCCCACCTCAATGTCAAAGGGTGCCTGATCTACGAGGGTGTTGACCAGGACTTCTTGAATCGGTTTGACCTTGTGTTCCCGAACTTCGCCGATGAACTTGACGGTCAGGTGCAGGTGTTCTGTTTGCACCCAGTTTAAGGCAACCGGCGGCGTTTTGGTTTTAAAAAAGGAAACGATTTGCTCAATTTTCAAAAGCATGTCCTGGGGGAAATCAATCGCTACGAAGATACGCACGGTTGGTAATTCCTTTTATTTACTCTCGGAACCAGTTAAAGATTACCATAATTCTGAAAATATTTGCTGCGGCACGTGTTTGTCTAGCTGAAATTTAACATAAAGTATCTATTCAAGGTTATGGAAGTATGGTATAAGTTAATTACCCTGCTGTGTTCGTGATGCAGCATACCAGTTTTGGGCCAACACCCTTTACAAGCGTCGAACCTCCGTTCAGTGCCGCGATAGACCTGAGTCAAGGCGAATCTGACGGGTACGGCGAACCTGCGAAAGCAGGTTCAAAACTCAGCGGCACACGGCACGGCGGGGTCGTGCGTTAAGTGCTCCTGGAACGATCAAACAACGAAAACCAGCACAGAAGCTCGACCAGGGCTAAAGTTAACGTCACGAGACGAGGCGACGTGTGGTTGAACATAGAATTGTCTGACACTTTTCTTAACAACCCGTAACAGCAGAAAGCTGTTGACACCCACCTCGTTGTGGAGGGGCTGCCTCTTTAAGATGGCAGCCCTTTTTGTTTGACTGTTTGGTGTTTGTGATTGATCAATACTTCCGACGGACTAACGTGCACCCCTTTGCTTGGGTTATAATCTTTGTGAACGTCATCAGCCATCACAGACAAGGGTTAACCAGTTTTGGTACCTGTGGTGCTGTGTGGCAAAAAGGCGCTGATAATGTGGTAACCTGGATGAATAGATTGGTGATCCATCGTGATGAAAAAATTTTCGTTTTGGCTCTTACCCTGTATTGCACTATTGCTGACGGGGTGCACGGCTGAAAATTTGGCTGCGGATACGCTGCCCTGGGTGAGCGATGCTCCGATCCTATTTGCGGATGATTTTTCTCGCCAGACGGGGGGCTGGCAAACCCATCAAGACCGGTTAAGTTACATTGGTTATGAGCAGGACGGGTTCAGGCTGTGGGTGGATGTGCCGAATTTCCAGGTGTGGAGCGTGCCAGGTTTGAATTTTGTCAATACGCACATCTATACACGGGCAAGGCAACTGGCCGGGCCGAGCGATAATTTGTGGGGTGTTTTGTGCCGTTACCAGGATGGGGATAATTATTATGCGCTTGTGATCAGCTCGGATGGGTATTACGGGATCATGAAGAAGCAGGCCGGTGTGCCCAGCCTGGTGGGTTTGGACCAAATGGGTTTTAGTGAGGCCATTCATCGTGAGGGTGAAGCGAATGAAATCCTGGCGATCTGCGAAGGGGATCAACTGGCGCTGTTTGTGAACGAAGTCAGGCTTTTGCTGGTCAATGATGATACCTTCACCCATGGGGATGTAGGCTTGATCGCTGGCAATTTGGCGCAACCTGGCGTGGATATCCTTTTTGAGCACTTCATTGTG
This sequence comes from Anaerolineaceae bacterium UBA6801, assembly GCA_002452315.1. GTDB lineage: Bacteria > Chloroflexota > Anaerolineae > Anaerolineales > Anaerolineaceae > Brevifilum. The sequence continues at coordinate 27,197 of DKFH01000030.1, forward strand.
GTAAAACCATAAGCGTCATGAAAATCTTTTTTGATGTGGTTGGCTGCCGATTGAATCAGAGCGAGATCGAAGGATTTGCCAATCTTTTTAGAGCCTTGGGGCATGAAATCATCCCCGAACCGAATGATGCGGATATTGCCATCGTCAATACCTGTGCTGTGACGGTAAAAGCAGCGGCGGATTCACGCAAACACTTGCGGCGAGCAGCGCGGGAAGGCGCACGGTCAGTAATCGCCACGGGTTGCTGGGTTACAGTTGAGCCTGATGCGGCTGGTGAGCTGACCGGGGTAACCCAAGTGGTGGTCAATGCGGATAAGCATACGCTCGTCGCCGATCTACTCAGCTTATCCCAGGAAGATCTCGCCGCGTTACCGCTCCGCCGTGAGCCCTTACCCGGTGTGCGAGCCAGGACACGCGCCTTCATCGGCGTACAGAAAGGCTGTGACAACCACTGCACGTATTGCCTGACCCGGGTGGCCCGCGGGGTTTCACGGTCGCGGCCAGTCGATGCAATCCAGAAGGATATCCAGGCTGCGCTGGATGGCGGGTCGGCTGAAATTGTCCTCACCGGCGTTCAGCTGGGTGCATGGGGGCGAGATTTGGCCGAGCCGCAAGGGTTAAAAGACCTGATCGAGGCCATCTTGGTGCATGCGCGTCTTCAGCGGGTGAGATTATCTTCGATTGAGCCCTGGGAATTTGACCAGAGCATGTTATCCCTGTGGCAGGACCCGCGCTTATGCCGCCATTTGCACATCCCATTACAGTCGGGAAGCGACCGAATATTAAAAAGGATGGGCCGCCCGATCAGCGTCAGCGCTTACCAGGCGTTAATCGAAGCAACTCGGCGAACCATCCCCGATATTGCCATCACTACGGATGTGATCACCGGCTTTCCAGGTGAAAGCGAGGCTGATTTTGAGGCAACAAAAGCGATCCTGCAGCGCATTGGCTTTTCCGGAGGGCATGTGTTTACCTACTCGCCCCGGCCGGGCACCCCTGCCTTTAAAATGGATGGGCAGGTGCCAAGGCATGTCGCAAAAGCGCGGAATGCTGCCTTGCAGGATGTGTTCAGGGTGACCGGTGCGCACTATCGGGAGGCGTTGTTTGGCCAAACCTTACCGGTGTTGTGGGAATCAAGTGCGCAAGCCGAAGATGGGATGTGGCAGCTTTCTGGTCTGGCGGATAATTACATCAAAGTTTATAGTGTTGCGGATAGGGACCTGTGGAATAAGATTTCATCGGTCAGGCTAGAGGGGCACCATCCGGACGGGGGAGGGGCCTTTGGATATATTGAGGAATTGACCGAATTGGGGGATGAAGCAGAGGCTTGACGTTTGTTGGCCTTCTGATAGAATCTATCCGGTTAAGGAACATCCGCCGCGTGTAGTTTGACCCGCATTTACGCATGCGGTATAATAACTGGCTGTTCTTAATACCTGAGTGTTGAGACAGAACGTAAGAAAATTAGAAAGGAATCCGAGAGAATGCCAAAGCGAACTTATCAACCGAAGCGTCGCCGCCGCGTCCGAGTGCACGGCTTTCGTGCCCGCATGAAAACCAAAGGCGGTCGGGACGTTTTGAAACGACGTCGGGCAAAAGGACGGCATGAGCTGGCCAAAAAAGCCAACAACCATGTGAAAAAGGTCCGCTGGTAAACCACCAGAGGTGAATAGGATTGATGTTTACTGGTTTCCTGCTGAACAGGACATTGGGTGCAACGAAGGTTAAGATTAACCCGCAGTGATGATATTAAACGTGTGCGTCAGGAGGGGCTGTCCTTGGCAAACACGATGTTAGTGTTAGGTTTTCTGCCGAATCAATTGAACCAGAACCGGATTGCGGTCATCGCTGGTCGGTCAGTAGGTGGGGCTGTCCAGAGAAATTTCGCCAAGCGCCGCTTAAGGTCAGCTGTTCAAAACCTGATGTTTGATTTTGAACCAGGGTTTGACCTGGTGCTGATTGCAAGAAAACCCATCCTCACCGCTGACTATGCATTGGTTGTGCGTGGATTGAGGAACCTGGCGCTGCAAGCAGGGCTATTGAAAGACAAAACGAATTGACAGAACACACGGTTCAAAGGGAATATTCCGCTCATGAGGCTCATGAGCCTCATGAGCCTCAGCTGAGGGAATTGCCGTTTAATTGGGTTACATTCCCACGCTGGGTGGTTCTGCTTGTGATTCGTTTATACCAGCTGGTTATTTCACCGGCGCTCCCCGCCGACACGTGCCGCTTTTACCCTACCTGTTCCCATTATGGCTACCAGG
>DKFH01000059.1:0-4922 GCA_002452315.1 Anaerolineaceae bacterium UBA6801
TGACGGACGTGTTCAGAACCGCACAGCGCATTGATGTTTGCCCCGGTCGGAGAGGCGTGGATGGCGACCACCTCAGCCCCCAGGCGGGAGAATACCTCAGGCGCATACCACGACGCGGCCCCATTGGAACAATCCAACACCAGCTTCAAACCGCGCAAGGTCAGATCCTGATGTTCATCCACCAGATGATCGGCGTACAGCTCGCGCATATCCTTCCCGTCGATGCGGCGTCCAAATTGCCCCGCCTGGGTGCTGCTCAGGTCAATATCACCCTCCAGCAGAGTTTCGATCTCGAGCTCAACCGCGTCGTTCAACTTCATGGCGTTTTCATCAAAAAATTTGATCCCATTCTCATTGACCGGGTTATGCGAGGCCGAAATCACCACGCCAGCCTCAGCCCCCATCTTGCGGACCATAAAAGCCACCCCGGGTGTGGTGATGACGCCCAAATCGATCACCGTGGCGCCGCTGGCCAGCAAGCCCGTCGTCAGCGCGCTTTGCAGCATCTCACCAGACTGGCGGGTATCGCGCCCGATCACAAAGGTGGGGTGCAAAGCTTGCCGCGAGAGCACCATCCCGGCGGCATAGCCGAGGCGGGTGATGAACTCGGGCACCAGGGGGTGCTGTCCCACATGACCGCGGACGCCATCCGTGCCGAAGTATTTGCGTTGTGTTGCTTTTGCTGTCATTAATCGGTACTCCTGTTGTGCATCTCCAGCCAAAATGAGCCCGGACCTTCACCACAAAGCAGGTCCGCATCTCAAAACGTTCGGCCAGGTTATTTGATCTGTAAATCAGCCACCACGGGCAGGTGGTCAGATGCCCGCCGGCTGAGCTCACCGGACTCAATCCGGCAGGTATAGTCCACCAGGCGCGCTCGCGGGTAAAAAAAGATGTGATCCAACGCACGAGGCAGGTCAGGGTGCGTTGGTCCGTCATTTTCAGGGCGCAGACGCACGAAACCGGGCTGCGACTCAAGGAGCTGCTGGATGGCCGGTTCATCTTCGGTAGCGTTAAAATCACCCGTCAGGATCAGGGGCGCTTCCTGTTCCAAAATAAAGGCTCGCACCAGGTCTAAAAACAGGTTGATTTGTGTAAGGCGCATGTGCTGAGCCTGTTCTCTCTTGTGGGGGACGATGTCCGGCGGACGCTCGCCCACCAGGGTGGTCAGGTGCAGTGTGGATAGAAAGGGATAAGGCGCTTCTTTTAAACGCGTCAGCAAAACATAGCGCGGATCGGTGTCGCGGGTGCCCTCATAAGCCAGCGGTCGAAAAACGGGGATGTTGCGCGGCATGCCAGCGCGGGTGGGGTCGCTCAGGCGGGCAAAGGGCAGGCGCGAGTGGATGGCATTGCCCATGGACCAATTCCACCAGTCTTTGAAGATGCCTTTGACCATAATATCTTTCTTGATCTGCATATCGGTCTCCATGGAGACGACCTTGCCAAAGAAAGCGTGCTGGTAATTACCCGCACGATCGATGATGTCCATCAGGCTGCGGGTCATCCCGTCCGCGTTGACATATTGGGTGACCTCCTGCAGGCACAAGACGTCCGCATCCAGGCGTTTGACCAGCAGTTCCAGCGCTTCCTGGCGCGAGTGCTGGGTGTCATTGGAGAACTCGTCAAAGGTCTTTTCGCCGCCGCCAATGTTCAAAGTGGCCACGCGCAGGTTTAAGGTAGGCAAATCGCAATCCCCCTTTGTTTAAAGTGGTTGAGGTTGTGTCTTTAGTGGTAACATCACCCCTTCATTATACCAACAGGGATCAGGGCGTGGGAATGGCGGGTGGTGATGGCAGGAGGGTGGAGTAGAAGGGGAGCGGGTTGGCCGAATTGATTTCTATTGACTAGGTAGCCGGTAAGATAAACACTTCAAAATAAATATAAGTAGGGTGGGTTGGCCAAGCAAGTTCTAATAATTTAAATCTCAAAATTTTCTACTACAAAAAACACTGTCAAGTCTAAGGCCAACCCATCAAAATGGCTTGCTTATGGTGGGTTGGCGAAAAGCTGTGGGTGATGAGTCAAACCTCCGATGGTGAACCGTGCCTGGTCTCCCGCCAACCCACCCTACGAAAAAAGCGCTTACCGTTGATGTTCAATCAATGCACAAGTGTGTAGGGGCAGACCTCCGTGTCTGCCCAAATTATCTCATCCGGTGTTATTGGTGGGTTGGCGAGGCGTTGCCACGGTTGAGTCGCGTTGGTAGATCAACAAAATTTGACCTCCCGCCAACCCACCCGACGAAAAAAGCGCTTACCGTTGATGTTCAATTAATGCACAAGTGTGTAGGGGCAGACCTCCGTGTCTGCCCAAATTATCGTCATTCGGTGTTCTTGGTGGGTTGGCGAGGCGTTGACAAGGTTGAGTCGCGTTGGTAGATCAACAAAATTTGACCTCCCGCCAACCCACCCTACGGAAAAAGCGCTTACCGTTGATGTTCAATCAATGCACAAGTGTGTAGGGGCAGACCTCCGTGTCTGCCCAAATTATCTCATCCGGTGTTCTTGGTGGGTTGGCGAGGCGTTGCCACGGTTGAGTCGCGTTGGTAGATTAACAAAATTTGACCTCCCGCCAACCCACCCTACGAAAAAAGCGCCCTGAGTGGACGCTTTTGTTGGTGGACCCAGAGGGATTCGAACCCTCGACCTCCTCAATGCCATTGAGGCGCGCTCCCAACTGCGCTATGGGCCCAAGTTGTTTGGTTGCCATAGGCGCTCCCAACCCCCCTTGACAGGGGCTGCGTGCCCTATGGGCCCAAAAATAAAATGTTTCGTGTACCCCGTGCCCTTTGTGTGCAGGTCTTCGGGGCACCGGAGTGGACCTGGAGGGAGTTGAACCCTCGACCTCCTCAGTGCGATTGAGGCGCGCTCCCACTGCGCTACAGGCCCATCGTTCAGGGTGAAAGGGATTTTACCTGTGCGGGGGATTTCTGTCAATACTCGATTTTATCCACAACCGGCCGCCCCCACCCGCCAGGTAATTGCGCAGCGCCAGCCGCGTTTCATCCTCATCACGCCAAAATGTAGAAAGCTGAGATTTGTGGCGCAACACCGCCTCCTGCCAGGCGCCCAGGGCATCTTCACCCAGGGTGTGGGGATCCTTTTGCCAGCCGCCCGCCGTGAGGTGCGGGTGGTCAAACTGGTTGAGGATGTAGGGATAATCGGCATAGGCATGGGTCACCTGCACAACCCGTTCACCGGCCAGCACCACGGCCTGGTGGTCAACATGCCCCCCCAGCCCCATTGGCAGCACCACCTGTGCCCCTGCTGGCAGGGATTGGGTGAGCAGCTCTGCAACCTCGCCCACCACGGCGGGCTCCGGCGAGCGGCTGAAGAGTTCCTCGTCGCTGTTTACAATGGGCAGACCTGTGTGCTCATCGCGGCGGTAGATGGCGTCCGGCCAGTCGAAGTGCCGCGCGGCTGCCCCCAGGACGGCACAGGCCGCCCGGTCCTCCTCCCGGCGGGCGAGGATGGCTTCAGACCCTGAAACGCCCCACCTGGCATGAATTTCCTGCGCAAATGGGGATTCCTCATCATCTGGCGGTAAGCCGGCCATCAGGCTCCAGATTTCGAGGGTATGCCCCTGTTGGGTAAGGTCCCACACCAGGCCGCCGCACGACAGCGCAACATCATCCAGGTGGGGCGAAAGAAAAATCCAGTGCTGGGTGTTCATGGGTAAATTGTATCAACAAAGCACAGATCAGAACAGGTGGCCTTGCTGGTCAGGTCAATCCGGCCAATCAACAGGCGAAAATGAGGTAAAATTTTGTGGATATTGCCATTATGCTAAGATAATCTGTAATCAAGGATAGATCCACGTGAAATTTAATACCTTATGCGTGATTGGATTGGGCTACATCGGTTTGCCGACTGCCAGCGTGTTTGCCAGCAAGGGCATCCGGGTGACAGGCGTGGACACCAACGACGGGATCATCGCCGGGCTGAAGGCAGGCGAGCCGCATATCTTTGAGCCGGGGCTGCGGGAAGTGCTCCTTGAGGCCCTCCACGGCGGACACCTGGAGATCTCGGGCGAGGTTGTGCCTGCGGATGCCTTCATCATCGCCGTGCCAACACCGTTTTACGAGGATAAGCGGGCGGATATGCGTGCGGTGGTGGCTGCCAGCGAATCGATCGTCCCCCACTTGCGCCGGGGGAACCTGGTGGTCCTCGAATCCACCTCGCCGCCGCGCACCACCGTGGACCTGGTGGCACCGATCCTGGAGCGCAGCGGGCTTAAAGCCGGCGAGGATTTCCTGCTGGCCTATTCCCCGGAGCGGGTGCTGCCGGGGCGCATCTTACAGGAACTGGTGCAAAACCCGCGCGTGATCGGCGGGGTGGACCCGGCCTCAGCCGAGGCCGGGCGCGACCTGTACCAGACCTTCGTGCAGGGTGAGATTATCCTGACCGACGCCACCACGGCCGAGATGGTCAAGCTGATGGAAAATACCTCGCGCGACATCAACATCGCCATTGCCAACGAGTTTTCGCGCATGGCGCAGGCCTTCGACGTGGATATCTGGGAGGCGATCGGCATTGCCAACCTGCACCCGCGGGTGGATATCCTCCGCCCGGGCGTGGGCGTGGGGGGGCACTGCATCAGCGTAGACCCCTGGTTCCTGGTGGAGGCCGCGCCGGACATCGCCCGGCTGGTCAGGACGGCCCGGGAGGTCAACGATGGTCAGCCGGCCTTCGTGGCCGAGCAGGTCAAAACGCTCGCAGGCGATTTACAGGGCAAAACGATCGCCTTTTTGGGGCTGGCCTTCAAGCCTAACGTGGACGATGTGCGCGAGAGCCCGGCGGTTGAACTTGCCCATCACCTAGCGGCTGCTGGCGCCAGGGTGATTGCCTACGAGCCTTTTAAACCGGCCGCGGGCCTCCCGGGGGTCAACCAGGCGGAGAGCCTGGAGGGTGCCCTGGCCGGGG
>DKFH01000059.1:4944-11237 GCA_002452315.1 Anaerolineaceae bacterium UBA6801
ACCATCCGCCAGCAGACCGGGGCGGGAATGGTCTATGATGCCGTCAATGCCTGGGACAAGGCCGCCTGGGAAGCAGCCGGGTTTGCGTTTTACGGGCTGGCAAGGAAGAATTAATCCTGATTCAAACATCCCTGAACGCATACATTAATCACGTAGGGGCGACCCATGGGTCGCCCCTACTGTTTTAAATCATTCCAGCGGCCAGCCGGGGATGGCTGAGTCGATCTCCCCCATCAGACGTATGGTCTCCGCCAGGGCCACGACCACCTGCTGGTAATGGCGCTTATCGTCAAGTGACAGTGTACGGCCGCGGCTCTCTTCCTGGTCGGTGAGAATTTTATGCGGGGGTTGGTTCCCCCACTGGCAGGCAGTCTTCAAAATGATTATACCAAGACCCGGGGTATGTAAAACACTGTGCTGGATCGAAATGGTTATGATTTTTAGGGAGACACCATGAAAAATGGGTCAGAAAACAGCATATAATTAGCCTGACAGGTAAAACAACCCCGCTTTCAAGGAGGAAACATGCTCGGTGCGATCATTGGCGATATTGTCGGTTCGGTTTACGAATGGCACAACATCAAGACGACGGAGTTCCCGTTCTTTCAGGACAGGTGCTTTTTTACAGACGATTCGGTGCTCACCGTGGCGACGGCCAAGGCGCTCATGTCCGGGATGAGTTACACCGAAGTCTACCAGGACTTCTCCCGGCGCTACCCTGGACGCGGCTACGGCGGCAATTTCATGGGCTGGATCTATGCTGAAAACCCCCAGCCCTATAACAGCTGGGGCAACGGCTCGGCCATGCGGGTCAGCCCGGTGGGGTTTGCCATCGATGATGTGGACGGGGTGCTGGCCGAGGCCAGACGCAGCGCCGAGGTGACCCACAACCACCCCGAGGGGATCAAAGGCGCCCAGGCGACCGCCCTGGCGGTGCTGCTCGCCCGGCAGGGCATCCCCCAGGCGGAGATCCGTTCTGAGATCGCCGGCCGCTTTGGGTACGACCTGGGCCGCACGCTGGACGAGATCCGCCCAGTGTATACCTATGACGTCTCCTGCCAGGGCTCGGTGCCCGAGGCGATCATCGCCTTTTTGGAATCGACGGGTTTTGAGGACGCGATCCGCAAGGCGATCTCGATCGGCGGGGATAGCGACACCATCGCCTGCATCACCGGGGGCATCGCCGAGGCCTATTACGGGGTGCCAGGGGAGATCGCCGAAAAGGCTTACGACTACCTGCCGGATGAATTCATCGAGATCGTGGAAGCGTTTTATGCGTTTGTGAGTGGTGAATAGTGAGTGGTAGCAGGGATTAGGCGATTAGCTATTAGGTGATTAGGGAGTAGGTGAATCCATATCTTTCAGCTTTGAGCTTTATGGATTTCATAGGTACCCTTGATCGAATTCTGAGATCGCTTCGTGCCTCGCGATGACAAAAAGCGAATAACTACTAGCTATCAGCTATGAGCTATGAGCTACATAGTCCCTGGAGCGCAGCGAAAGGGATCAGCTACTGCGTCGCACAGGCGATGCACGGGTCAAAGGCACGCACCACCCGGCCAACGGCCTTCTCCAGCTCGAGGTTGATCGCCTCCGGGCTGATATAGCGCTCCCCGGCCACCTTGAGGGCGCGTTCGATGGCCAGCATGTTGTGAACAGTGGGGATGACGAATTCCGCCTCCCTGACCAACCCATCTGTGACAATGTAATGATGGATCAGGGGGCCGCGCGGCGCTTCTACCAGCCCGTATCCCTCGCCGTCCTTGAGTGTGTAGGGTACTTCGGTGTCTTCGTAATCCAGGTCTTTGGCCAAAATTTCCAACGCCCGTTCAAAGGCATACACCAGTTCGATACCGCGGCACAGGTCAAACAGCAATATCGGGTGGGCCGGCTTGCCAAAGGTGTGGGTCAGTTTTTCCAAATAGCCATCGGCCAGGGGCGTGCCCATGGAGAGCGCCAGGTTCATGCGGGCCAGGCTGTTGGCGCGCATCACCTGACCCTGGTAGCTGGTCTGCCCGGCGTAGCTGTAGGCGGTGTCTTCATAATCCAGGTAGCTGCGGAAGAGCCTGGGCGGGAAGCTGGCCCGCTCTACCCCGTCCGGCCCCAGCACGCGCAGGGTGTCGCTGTCTAAGCGCGGGCGGGTGCGCCCGGTGGAGGCGATGTAATAAGCAGGCTGGTCATCGCCCCAGGTGCCGATGCGTTCCCCCATGGCCATGGACATCTCCCAGTATGCATCAAACAGCTCGCAGGCCACCGGCAGCAGGGCTTCGATGTCTTTCAGCATGGCCTCGGCGGGCTCGCGCTGGATACCGCTGGTGACGCCCCCGATGACGGCTTTAACCGGGTGGATGAACTGCCCCCCGGCCAGGGTGATCAGGTTCGTGCCCACCTGGCGCACCTTGAGCGAGCGCCGGGCCAGGCTGAGCTGATGGTCAGGGTCCGCTTCGGATTCATCCATGTGGAATAAGCTGCTGGCGCCGACCCGGTCGGGCATGGTGAAGATGAACAGCGAGGTGGCCTGGTTCTGGATCAACTGTCCCAGGAGCAATAGCTCGCGAATCTCCCTGGCCAATTCGGGCGGCTCAACGTCAAAGATATTCTCCAGGGCTTTGACCGAGGCCACATGGTGCGCGGTGGAGCATACACCGCAGATGCGCGGCACGATCACCGGCATCTGCTCCGCCGAGGTGCCCTGCATAAAATAACGGAAGCCGCGCATTTCAATGGCCTGGAAGTGGGCGGTCATCACCTGGCCATCGTGGACTTCCATCTCCACACGGGCATGACCTTCAATTCGGCTGAGGGGAAAACGCAGGATGGCCATTTAAAGCACCTTCTCTTTCGGTCGTGGCGGACGGTTGGCATCGGCGTAATCGGTGAACTGGAACAGGAACATCGAAAGCTGCGGGGAATGCAGCGCGTCCCGGATCTCGTCCGGGGGGATATCCGTCATACGCTCAAAGACGTTTTGCACCCGGTCAAACCACACCTGGGATTCCTTCTCGATATAGGCATCTGAGGGACCCCGGCAGCCCACACAGGGATGCCCGGGACGGGTGCAGATGGCCCGGCAGCCGCCGCGTACTGAGGAGCCGACGCACAAATACCCCTGGTTGATCAGGCAGATATCGGGCAGCACCTCCCCCTGCTGGAAGCCCACCAGGTGTTGGGGGCGCATGTCCTTTAACTTTTTGCGGCCGCACTCGCCACACACGATGCCGCTGGCCTGGTAGTTTTCGGGGTCGAGCAAGGCGGCCATGAACAGCTCCGGCGTGGGCGGGCAGCCCGGCAGGTACAGGTCGACATTTACAAAGCTGTCGACCGGGTGGCTCTTGGGCAGCAGGTGGGGCAGGTGATGCCGGTCTTGCCCCGCCATGAACATCGCCCGCACATCGTCGCGGTCTCCCAGGTTCGCCACGCCCCCTGAGATGGCGCAGGTGCCCACCGCCACGACCCGGTCGACGATCTCGACCGCACGGCGCAGGTTGTAGATGTCCTCATCGTTGCGCACGCCGCCGCTGACCAGCAGCACCTCGGTGTCCTCCGGCACGGCGTGAGTGGAGACGACCAGGGGCATGTATACGAGCTGATACTGGTCCACCCATTCGCTGGCGTTGATCAGAGACACCTCGCAACCCGCACAGCCCGAGAGCTGCAGGACGGCAAAGCGGGGAAGGGTTGAGTTTTCAGGCATGAGAACGCCTTTCTGCTATGTGGATCAATCCGGGGTCGTACAGGATCTCTGCTTTCATTTTACATCATTGTTGGTGGGATGGAGAGTGGGGAGTGGGGAGCAGGTTTTAGGTATTAGGAAGTAGGTATTAGGGAGCAGGTATTAGGGGGTGCATCCGGGGCGGCTGTATTGCGTTGCTTGAAATTTGTAAAATGATTAATCTGATCTCTCTCCAGCGGCCATCTGTGTGCTAAAATGAAGCCTTGAGCCGGCCAACGCACAGAAAGGGAACCCATGGAAAAACCGACCCTCGAATTCATCAATAACCTGGCGGTCAAGGCTGGAGAGATTCTTCTTCACTTTGCCCAGCAGGATTTCACCATCGAACAAAAAGGCCACAGAGACCTGGTGACCCAGGCGGACAAGGAATCCGAGCGCTACCTGATCGGCGCGATTTTGGAGGCCTTCCCCGGGCACACCATTGTGGCCGAGGAAGCCGGAGAACTGGCCGGTGTTGAAGACCATCAATGGTTTATCGACCCCCTGGACGGTACCCTTAACTACGCCCGCGGCGTGCCCTTTTACTCCGTCTCGATTGGCTATGCCTTTGAAGGAAAAATGCAGCTGGGGGTGGTGTATGACCCCACCCGCGCGGAGCTGTTTTGCGCACAGCGCGGCCAGAGGGCAACCCTGAACGGGCAGCCTATCCACGTCTCGCACTTTACCGAGCTGGTCGATTGCATGCTGGTGACCGGTTTACCCAACGAGGTGGAAAACCCGCCCGACGACAACGTGGCCAATTTTTTCAGTTTTAACAGCCAGGCGCAAACCGTGCGCCGCCTGGGGTCAGCCGCGCTGGACGTGGTTTACGTGGCGGCGGGGCGCCTGGATGGGTTCTGGGAGGTGAGCATCTGCCAGTGGGATATCGCCGCGGGCGGGCTGATCGTGCAGGAGGCCGGCGGCCTGGTGACGGATATTTACGGGGGCCCTGATTTTATGAAAGAACCGCCCAGCATCGTGTGCGCCAACCCGGTCATCCATCACAAGATGCTGGCTGTGCTGGCGGAGGAGCGGGCGCGGCGGCAAAGCTAACAGAATTGAGCGTTAAAACAACCCTTGGCGTTTTATTACCAGGGGTTGTTTTTGATGTAAAGGTTAGGAATGAAAAAGCGCTATTTTGTCCCGGCCTGGGCGTGGCTGTGAAAAGAACCTGCCTGCAGCTTTTAAGACCCCCGGGGTTTTTGGTTAAGCATGTAATTTATCAGCTGCCGCAACCATTATTTTTAACAACATCATCAAACCCCGGGGGTCTACCATAGAAAGTTTGATAAAATAAGTTCAGCGTCATGTTCGCTTCGCGAGAGGCATCTCATGTCAAGCCCTGCCCCGGCACAATCCCCACAACGCTCACCTTTTGAGGGCTTTCTGCCCTTCTTCTGGCTGGCTCTGGCCGGCCTGGGCGGCATGATTGTTGCTGACCTGGTCGCAATCCCGGCCTGGGCCTGGCTGATGGGGATGCTGCTGTGCCTGCTGGCGATGATTTTGGCCTGGCGGCTGCCCCGGCGGCTGGCCCTGACCCACCACCTGCACCGCCTGACCCGGGCTGACCGGCGCCTGCCCGGGGCGCTGCTGGTGGCGGTGTTGTGCCTGGGCGGCTGGCGCTATGCCAGCATCCGGCCGGTGATCAACCCTGAACAGGCCGCGTATTATAACGACCGCGGCACCGTCCAGCTGGTGGGGACGGTGATCAGGCCGCCTGACGTCCGTGACACGCTCACCAACTTGACCGTTGAGGTTGAGTCGCTGCACATGCTCGGTGAGGGGCAGCAGCCTGTGGCACCGGATGCCATTTCTGGCCAAGTGCTGGTCCAGATGCAACCCGGCAGTGACTGGGCCTATGGGATGCGCATCCGGGTGATTGGCCAATTGCGTACGCCGCCTGAGGGAGAGGGTTTTTCCTTCCAGGACTACCTGTCCCGCAGGGGGATTGGCAGCCTGATGACCCATCCCCAGCTGGACAGGGTGGAATTTGAACAGGGGAACCCCATCAAAGCACGCATCTATGACCTGCAGGCTCGTTCATATGACGTTTTGCAAGCTTTGTTCCCCGCGCCGGAATCTGACCTGCTGGCTGGCATCCTGCTGGGCCGTGACCAGGGGCTTTCTCCCGCGCTGCAGGAGGCCTTCCGCCGCACCGGTACGTCGCACATCATTGCTATCTCCGGGTTTAATATTGCCATTTTGGCTGGTTTGTTCTCGGGCGTGTTCACCCGGCTGCTGGGGCGTAAATGGGGTGCCCTGGTGGCGGTGGTGGCCATTTCGGCCTATACCATTTTTGTGGGCGGGGACGCGGCCGTCACCCGGGCGGCGATCATGGGCGCGCTGGGGGTGCTGGGCGGGATGTTTGGCCGCCGCCAGAACGGGTTGAACAGCCTGGGCCTGGCCGCGCTGGCCATGGCGTTGATCAACCCGAATATCGTCTGGGATGTTGGCTTTCAGCTATCGATCGCGGCCACGATGGGCCTGGTGCTGTATGCGCAGCCTTTGGAAGAACGCTTTATCCAGATTGCCGCCCGCAAAATGGATGAAGAACGTGCCCAAAAGCTGGTGGGGCCGGTGA
>DKFH01000118.1 GCA_002452315.1 Anaerolineaceae bacterium UBA6801
ATGTTGCTGCGATTGGATGTAGAACAGGCCGTTTTGGATGGGATCCTGTTCGGGTGAAATGCCAGCGGCGAGCAATGCCTGCAAGGCCACAGCCGTGTTATCGGGCCAGAAGCCAAACCCGGTGCTGTATTCCCAACCGCCATCCCCACCTTGCAAGTCAAGTAAGGTTTGAATAGCGCCTTGCGGGATTTCAGCATCCGCAGCGACTAATCCCAGGATGGCCAAGGACTGGTGCCAAGTGTTTTCTGGTATCCCGAAGGCTTCGGTATCCGGGTTATAGGTTTTCATTAAGGTGCTGACCAGGTCAACACCATTGAATTCGGCAGGATCTTGCCCGGCGGCAGCCAGGGACAGCATGGTCTTCCCGATGGCATCCGGGCCGTTTTCCAGGTAGGGTCCGAATTGATTGGCAAGATAAGTTAGAGGGGATTGTCCGTCGCGTTGGATGGTAGTGGGGTCCCAACCGACGGCGTGTGCGGCGATGATCACATCCAGGGTTTGACCGACGCTACCCCAACCGCCATCCTCAGCCTGTAAAGAAAAAATGTACTCAAATGAACGGCCGACCCGGCGCAGACGGCCAAGATCATAGATGGGCTGGCCTGAAAGGCCGAGAATGGCATCGGCCGTCCCAAACGCGTTAATGAAGTCGCCCCCCATGGCGCCATCCTCCTGTTGCAGCGCAAGCAGTGCCGAAAGGGGCGAGCCCTCATCCGAGGTCCACTGCGGGTCTGCTGGGTTTTGCCCTGCAGCATAAATGCTTTGGAGCAGCATGCCGGTGGTGTTGGCATTGGTGGTCGTGTCCCAATCGGTCTGCCATCCGCCGCTGGGGTCTTGTTTTTCGCGGATAAAGCTCAAGGCCAGCTGAATCTCCGGGTCGTCTTCGTTCTTCTCTCCCGAAGCCAGTAAGGCCATCAGGGCCAGTGGTGTTGTATCCAGGTAGCTACCGAATCCGTCGTCCCAGCTGCCATCCTCGAGTTGAACACTGACGAGCCAGGCGGCGGCTTCCTGGGGAACGGCCGCATATGCGGATGCCAGCCCAAGCATGGCCCATACCTGGTCCGTGACATTATTCGGGCTGGCATTGCCAAAAATGCCGGTGTTGGGGTCGAAATGGACCTTGAGCAGGTGGGGTAAATTGATCGCTTCAGGCCCGAAGGCATGCGGATTCTGATTGGTAGCGGCGACCGCCATCAGCAGTTGACCCGCCCGGGCAACATTAAGGGTGGGTTGCTCTGTGTCGCTCTGGTAGATCCATTCGTAACCGTGAGCAGCTAGGTAATCGATTGGGGTGAAGTTCTGCTGGCTGATGATCTTATCCTGGGGGTAGCCTGCCGCTGCCAGGGCCAGCACGACCCGGATAGAAGCTGCCACGCTAGAAGTGTCATCAAACCAGCGGATGCCGCCATCATCATTTTGCTGGGTTTGCAGGTAATCGATGGCCTGTGAAATCCCATCTTCAATTTCAGTGGTTAGGCTTATCGTTTGGGCTGCGGTCAGCATGGTCAGCGGTGAGACCGTAAGAGACAGCACAGTAGCGATGAGTAAAGAAAACAAGATCTTGTTAACCTGGAATTTCATTAAAACATCTCCTCAATAAAAAACGACCTATGGTGTGAAAAGGTCGTTAACCGCAAACCGCCCAATTGGGCGGCAGGCTGAGGCCGGCAGACGGTTTTATGGTCAGCCGGTACCCAACTTTGCCTTTCCACGAAGTGTTGTTGTGGGTCATAAAGGGCGGGTTATCGGGCTTCACCAGGGGTGTTACCGTTGCGGGACAGCGCTGGACTTTCACCAGCTTCCCCCATTGTGCACCTTGCATCCGGGCGTGAGGTGCACCCTTTATGGAACTTGATTGTTAGGTTGATTGTAATTAATCTTTTGATGGCTGTCAATGACAATTAGCGTCAGTAGGGGTGATTTACAGGGCCGGGTTTCATCCACACAGCAATGCTCCGGGGTTGAACCGCCGCAAGGTCCGTTGCGCAGCCCTTTGGAGCATGCCATCGGGCAGATAAAGGCGGTTTCCTGCAATAAGCAGTTTCCACACATGCGGCAGCCCCATAACGCCCCTTTTAACGACCGTTCCAGAGCTGCTTCGATTCGTTCTGTAACTGAGCGGCCTTTAAAGGGGCTATAAGGTTTCTGCCAGCGGCGAGAGGGTGTAAGGATGGGCATATGAGCAAATTCCAGATAAGGCTGCCAATCTTGACAGCCTTATCATTACACACTGGATGTTTTATTACTCAACGCCGATTTCGACGACGTCTTTGATCTGTAATTTCCCAGACATTTCGGGCATCACCATCCTGAGACTGCCATTGTCGAAGGCCACAATGCAGTCAGCACAGGCGAGGGCTTCACCCAGTTCCATATCGGCCTGATAGCCATCTGCAGCGGTGAACACCAGGGTGCCGCTGCCTGAGACACCGGCGTCCTGCAAAAGGGCAGCCAGAGAAACGCCTGAATAGGTTGTGGTTTCGCCATCCTTATTCGTATAGTCAGATGTCATTGTACCAAAAGCTTCCAGAGCGCTTTGGGTATATGCCTTCTCTCCAACGGTGAGGACGGTCTCACCAACGACAGCAGCTTCTTCAGCTGGTGCGCATGCGCTGATCAAAGCGATCAGGGTCAACAGGGTGATAATTAATTGGGCTTTTTTCATGATGTTCCTTCTTTCTATTTACAATTGATTATGGGTTGACAACGATTTCATTAAGCTGGAAAACCCAGCGATTGGCTGGTGTTGCCGGGAAAACCAGCCGTATGGGGCCGGATTTGGGGTCAGATTTGACGATCCAATCGTTGCCGTCTTTTAGGGCAATGATCCCGTCCACCATTTCATCGGGGATGATCTCAATTGCATAGCCATCAGCGGCAATGGCCGTGATCGAACTGAAATTTTCCTGAGCGCCGGCGTTTTCCAGTACCAAAGCCAAATCAACGCCTACGAATGAGCGGAACTCATTTTCGCCGCGTGATTTTTCCATCAGGACGTCATTTAGTTCCACCTGGGGCAGCGCAGCGAGATCGTCGAAGGTTAACACCATCGGGTTGCTGACGGCTCCAGATATCGAAAGCTCCCAGTCCACTTTTGGCGTCCCGCTACACGATGCCAGGATGACAGGGATCAAGATCAATACGCTAAACAGCAGTATTTTTAAACGG
>DKFH01000028.1 GCA_002452315.1 Anaerolineaceae bacterium UBA6801
ACTGCCCGCCCTGAGCCACCGGGCAAATGATCCAGTCAGGCACTTTTTTCCCCAGCTGTTCCCAAACCTCATAGGCAACGGTTATTTGGCCGGCTAGATAGGCGGGATGATAGGCGTGGGAGGCATAAGTGCGTTGACCGGACACGGCAGCCTGGGCGGCAAGTTCGGTGTCTTTTCGTGTGCCGTGGATGTGGACCAAATCGACACCGTAAACGGCTATTTGAAGCTGTTTGAATTCAGAGGCGTAGTCCGGGATAAATATTTGCGTGTGAATTCCAAACCTGGCGCCATGAGCGGCCAATGAAGCGCCTGCGTTGCCTGACGAATCTTCCACCATTGCGTTAACGCCCATCTGCACCAGTTGGTTGACCATCGTGTTAATGCCACGATCTTTGAACGAACCAGTAGGCAGGAGATATTCAAGCTTAAGATGCACATTTTTTCCAAAAAGTTTAATAGGCACCAGCGGCGTCCATCCCACACCCATGTGGGTAAAAGGCGCGGTGATATCCAGGCCAAGCAGCGCACCATACCGCCAAAGGGCATATTGACGTGTGTTGATTTTATCCAGCCTAAAGGGCGGGATCTCTGAAGGTTCCCACGCGCTCCCGCAGGAACACCTCCACTCGGCCAATGTCAATTCTGCAGTATTTCCGCAATTTAAACAATACACACGCATGTGATTAATCCTTAATATAGCATTTTATCCGTAAGCAATTTTACCAAAATCTACCGGATACCAGAAATATCCTTGCCATAATTTGCGCTCATTAGGTTAAATTAGGGCAAAGCCTATATAATTGTGCTTGAGAAGCATAACATGTGTGAAAAGACTTACCTTTTACAGGTACAATCTCATTAAATTTGAGCAAACTAAGAACACGGAGAAATGATGTTAAAAGTAGCTGTTATTGGCGGAGGGTCAACCTACACACCGGAATTGTTGCAGGGCTTTTTGGAGCGGCAGGATGAATTCCCGCTTGACGAACTCTGGCTGATGGACGTTGATGAAAACCGCTTGGCAGTCGTGGGCGGTTTTATTCACAGAATCGCGTCTGCTCATCATGCCCGCTTTAAAATCCTCCTGACGACCGACCGCCACGCAGCCCTCAAAGATGCTTCGTACGTCATCACCCAAATCAGGGTCGGCCAGATGACAGCCCGCCGAGGGGATGAATACCTCGGAAAACGACACGGTTTGATCGGCCAGGAAACCACGGGTGTAGGTGGGATGGCCAATGCCCTGCGGACGATACCAGTGATCCTTGATGTCGCGCATTACATGCAACACCTGGCGCCAAATGCGCTTCTGGTAAACTTCACCAACCCAGCCGGATTGGTCACCGAAGCCCTTTGGCGGCATGCCCCCTCAATTCAATCCGTCGGTGTGTGTAATGTCGCCATCACAACAAAAATGGAAATGATTGAACATCTTGAAAAGCAATTTGGGTCGCCAATCCATCCTGAAGATGTACAACTCGAATGCCTGGGTCTGAACCACCTGAGCTGGTTTTTCGGACTGAAGGTCAACGGAAAAGAATACTGGCCGCAGGTCATGGCCGCATTGATCGATGAAATGGCAGTGGAACAAGATCCGTTGTTTGATGTGCAAACTTTGCAAAGCCTAAGAATGCTCCCCAACTACTATTTACGCTATTACTACTATACGAAAAAGCTGTGTAAAGCACAGGAGGGGTGGCCGCCATCCAGGGCTGACGAGGTGATTGGGATTGAAGCCGACCTACTAACACAATATCAGGAACAGGACCGGACACAACTACCTGAAGACATGATGAAGCGCGGCGGCGCTTACTATTCGACGGTCGCCACACAATTGTTAAATGCCCACTACAATGACCTGGGGCAAACCCAGGTGCTAAATGTACGCCACCACGGCGCTGTTCCAGGCTGGGATGCAGATTGGGTTTTAGAAATGCCCTGTTCTGTATCCGCCCAGGGTGTGCAGCCCCTGCCAACCCCACCCCTGCCGCCAGTGTGTGCTGGATTGGTCGCCCAGGTGAAGGCTTTTGAGTTGCTGACGGTGGAAGCAGCCGTCCACGGTGATCGTAATGCGGCTTATCAGGCCTTGCTGGCACATCCATTGGGACCACCCGCTGACCAGATCCAGGCCGTGCTGGAGGATATGCTGGAGACCAACCGCAACTACTTACCACAGTTCTTTGGTTGATTCACTCTTTTATGGAGGAGATTTTTGACAAACAAACAAGCACAACAAGGATTCCTTCTGGGTGTGGATGTGGGATCAAGTAAAACCCACGCTCTGGTTGCTGACACCTCAGGCGAAGCTCTTGGTTTGGGAGAGTCAGGATGCGGAAATTACGAGGTGGTCGGTCTGGAGGGTTTTATCAGCGCCATGCAGGAGGCAATCCAAAACGCATCTAAAAATGCACACATAGATTCCGAGCACATTATTGCGATGGGATTTGGCATCTCAGGGTATGATTGGCCCTCTGAAGAACCCCTGATGATCCAGGCAATTGAAGCCCTGGGGATCAAATGCCCGTATCGATTTGTGAATGATGCCGTGATCGGGTTAATTGCTGGTGCGAAAGAAGGCTGGGGGGTAGCGGTTGACGCCGGCGCGGGCAATAACATCCGCGGGCTAGACCAAAATGGCCGCATCGGGCGCATTACGGGAAACAGTGCCTGGTTTGGCGAAATTGGCGGCGGGGGCGAAATGGTCTGGCTGGCCCAGGTGGCTGTCACCCATGCCTGGACATTACGCGGCCCGCAAACACGTCTGACCCAGGCATTAATGCAACTTGCCGGGGTAGAGAGCGAGTTTACGCTCATCGAGGGGTTGGCCATGGAGCGCATCGACCTGCCGCCAACATTTGCTAAAGATATCTTTCGCATTGCACAAGAAGGAGACCGGGTGGCAGGCGAGATCGTCACCACCTCAGCCCAGGAATTGGCATTAAATGTGAATGCTGTCATCCAACAATTGGGGCTGCAAAAGCAATCCTTTGACGTTGTGCTCATTGGAAGCATTTTCAAAGCGGGCGCTATCTACCTTGAACCATTTGCACAAGTCGTCAAGGCCTTTGCACCACAGGCTCACCTGGTGCAATTATCCGTTCCACCCGTCGTGGGCGCTACCCTTTTGGCAGCAGAAAATGCTGGAATAAACCCACTGCATATTCGTGACCAATGTATCAACTCCATCAACGCTCTGATGAATGCTGAAGAACCTAATTCTGAGCTGACTTAAGTCAACACTTCACCGATTCACATTGACACAAACTCATTCCATGTTAAAATTTTCGTGGACTTCAAAAATATCACCTTAAAGGAGAGTTTTCATGCCTGATTTAGCGCTGTTGGGTGGTGAACCCATTCGGACTGAACCTTATCCCCGTTGGCCGGTATTTGGCGATGCCGAAGTTCAATCCATCACCAAAACTGTACTATCCGGGCGTTGGGGTGGATCGCCATACCCCGGACCCAATACAGCCGAGTTTGCAGCGAAATTTTCTGCCATGCAGGGCGGTGGCTTTGCTGTACCGATGATCAACGGCACCATCACCATGGAAGTCGCCTTACGCGCGGCCGATATCGGCTGGGGAGACGAAGTCATTGTCCCGGCCTATACCTTTCAGGCAACCGCGGCTGCGCCGATGGCTGCGGGTGCGCTTCCGGTCATCGTCGATATCAGCCAGGATACGTATTGCATTGACCCACAGGCTGTATTGGCAGCAATCACCCCCAAGACCAAGGCAATCATTGTGGTCCATCTTGCCTCCCAGATGACCGATATGGACGCGATTATGGACATTGCCCAGGCCCATAACCTGGTGGTGATTGAAGACAGCGCCCACGCACACGGCGCCCGCTGGCGCGAGATGGGCTCTGGCACCATCGGCGATTTTGGCTCTTTTAGCCTGCATTCAGCCAAAATTCTCACCACCGGTGAGGGCGGTGTGCTGCTGTGTAAAGATGAGCGGATGGCTGAACGCGCCGCCAGCATCAT
>DKFH01000051.1:0-12684 GCA_002452315.1 Anaerolineaceae bacterium UBA6801
GGCAGACGCGCTACGTTCAGGGCGTAGTGAGCTTTGGGCTCATGAGGGTTCAAATCCCTCCTTCGGCACTGCCCCCCAATCGAACTGGGGGGTTTTGCTTTAATCTTATCCACTGTGTAAAAATGGTACAATAATTGTAACAAAGCAAATTGGGTGTAGATTATCATGATCAAGAAGATCCTCAAAGATAAACGTGTGATTTTGGTCGTACTGACCGTCATCCTGTTACTGCTGCTGGTAGATTTCAACCAGCGCATGGCCCTGCTGACCCGCTTGCGCCGGCAGGAGAGGGACCTGACCGAGCGCTATGCCCAACTGGAATCCACGCGCATGGCCCTTGAGACCGAGCTGATCTACGCCCAATCCGATGAAGCCGTTGCACGCTGGGCGCGTGAAGACGCGATGATGATCCAGCCGGGGGATATCCCCATCATCCTCATGCCGCCCGCCAACCCCATCCCCACACAACGCGCCGTCGAACCGGTCATCATCCAGGAAATCAGCAATTGGGAAATCTGGAAGGCACTCTTCTTTGGGGATTAACCCACCCATGCCCGAAAGCCTGATCTTCTCACATCACCAGGTCAAGCGCCTGGCGGCATCTGGCGCCGCGGATGTGCTGCCCCTCTCCCCCGACCTGGGGCGCTCAACGCTACCGGCTCGCCGGGTGGAGAACGGTTGGTCACTTCCCGATGGGCAAATCCTCACCCGCGCGCACATCGAAACCCTCCTGGAGGAAACAAATAGCTGCTTTACCCTGGTCGATGGTGCGCTTGAAAAAGTTGAAGCCTTCTCACCCCGCACCAACCGCTACTACAGCCTGATGCCCACCCCCAGCGCACCCACCATGCTCATCTCCGGTATCCCCATGCACCGGGTCAAGGACACCACCCCCCTGCAAGACACCCAGCAGAAGCTAAAAGCCCTCGGCAAGCCCTACGGCCGGGTCCTGGATACCGCCACCGGGCTGGGATACACCGCCATCCAGGCTGCCCACACCGCTGACCTGGTAATCACGATTGAATTTGACCCTGCCGTGCTCGACATCTGCCGCCGCAACCCCTGGTCTACCGAGCTGTTCACCCGCCCCAACATCCAGCCGGTGATCGGTGACAGCGTTGACCTGGTGGCTGCCTTCCCCGACGGCGCCTTTGACGCCATCATCCACGACCCGCCCACCTTCGCCCTGGCTGGCGAGATGTACTCACTGGCAACCTATCGGCACCTGCACCGCCTGCTCAAGCCCGGCGGGCGCCTGTTCCATTACATCGGCAACCCGGACAGCCGCTACGGCGCCACCACCGGCCGCGGCGTGGCCGACCGCCTGCGCCAGGCCGGGTTCAGAGTCACGCCGAAGGAGAAAGCCTTTGGGGTGTTGGGGGTGAAGTAGGATGGTTAATCTGCCACCATCCCCTGAGCAGAAAGCTCGGCCTGCTGAATGACCAGCTCAACCGCCTGTTCCTGCTTATCCGGCGGGTAACCGTATCGGCGTAACACTCGCTTGACCATCCTCCGCAGATGCGCCCTGACACTCTTCTTTTCTGTCCAGTCAATTGAAGTGTTTTTTCTCACCACCTCAAGCACTTTCCGTGCAATGAGAGCCAGTTGTTCATCTCCCAGCACCTCAAGAGCCGATTCATTCTCAGCTAATGCGGTATAAAATGCATATTCATCCTCGGTCAGCCCCAGATCTTCACCGCGCTGATCAGCCGCTTTGATCTGGTCGGCTATGCCCATCATTTCCATGATGACGGTCGCTGCGTCAATCGTCCTATTCTGATAGCGGTGGATGGTGTCTTCAAGCATCTGTGAAAAAGACTCCGAGAGCACTACGCTTCGGCGGGCTCTGGCTTTGATTTCATCGGCTAACAGTTTGCGCAGCAATTCCACCGCCAGGTTTTGTTGCGGTAAGGACTGAATCCCCTGAAGGAAAGCGGGGGATAAGATAGAGATATCCGGCTTTTCAATCCCAGCAGCATCAAAAATATCAATTACACCTTCAGGGACAATCGCCCGTTCCACAATTTGCCGGATCGCCTGGTCGTAACGCTCAACACCATGCTCGTCATCCGTGATACCGTATTTAACAATCTGTGCCCGCACTTCCTGGAAGAAAGCTACATCATCCCGAATCGCCAGCGCATCCGACAGAGGGACCGCCAAGGAAAAAGCTTTGCTGAGCGCATTGACATGGTTTACCAGGCGTTTCTTGCCATCCTCCATCGCTAGGATGTGCTCAACGCCATCTGCCACGGTGGACTGCATCTCTCCAAAATCGCCATGAATATAACCGGACCAATCAAACCCATGGAAAATATCACACAAGATTTCATATTTTTCCTTAAGCACGGCTAGTGCTTCTTGCTGGTCCAACACCACTTCACCCTTGCCCCCGCTCTGGGTATATGTAGCAACGGCTTCTCGCAGCGCTTCGCCCACCCCCAGGTAATCCACCACCAAGCCGCCCTGCTTATCCTTGTAAACGCGGTTCACCCGGGCAATGGCTTGCATTAAACTGTGCCCGTGCAGGGGCTTGTCCAGATACATGGTATGCAACGGTGGGACATCAAATCCAGTCAGCCACATATCACACACAATGACCAGTTTTAGGTCATCTTTGGGTTCTTTAAAGCGCTTTTCAACATCTTTCCGGGAGGCTTTATTGAGAAGGAACGGCTGCCATTCGATCGGGTCATCCGCTGAGCCGCTGATCACCACTTTGATCTCCCCTGAGGAAACATCCCTGCTGTGCCACGCCGGGCGCAGTTTGATGATCTGCCGGTACAGGTCAATCGCAATCCGCCGGCTATAAGTGACAATCATACCCTTGCCCCTGATCGCCTGCTGGCGCGCCTCAAAATGACTCACAATGTCCTCGGCCACCTGGCTCAAGCGACTCTCTGTGCCAATGGCAGCTTCCAGCGCAGCCCATTTCCGCCTCAACTGATCCCTGATCTGTTCGTCTGCCGTGGCGGTGGCATCTTCAAAATCCTGGTCCAGGAAGGGTCGCAAAGCTTCATCGATGTCGATTTTTGCCAGGCGCGCCTCGTAATAGATCGGAACGGTGACCTCATCCTCAATGGCGTTCTGAATATCATAAACACTGATATAGTCGCCAAACACCTGGCGGGTATTGCGATCCGTCAGGGCAATCGGCGTACCGGTAAACCCAATAAAGGATGCATTGGGGAGCGTATCGCGCATGGCGCGTGCAAATCCGTCGATAAAGCCGTATTGACTGCGGTGGGCTTCATCCGCGATGACGATGATATTGCGCCGTTGGCTGATGGCGTCCGCCTTTTCTCCCCTGTTTGGCAGGAATTTTTGCGCTGTGGTGAAATACACGCCGCCTGAAGCCGCAGCCAGCAGGGCGCGTAAATGCGCCCGACTTTCCGCCTGCTCAGGGCGCTGTCTGAGGAGCTCCTTCCCCATACTGAAGGTGCCAAACAGCTGATCGTCCAAATCATTGCGGTCGGTGATCACCACGATGGTAGGATTTTCCAAAGCCGGGTGGCCGATCAGCAGGCCGGCAAAGAACAGCATCGACAAACTCTTACCGGAACCCTGGGTGTGCCAGATCACCCCCACCCTGCGATCGCCTTCAATACTGCTGGCCTTGATAGCTTCTTCCAACGCATGGCGTGCGGCGTGATACTGGTGGTAAGCCGCCAGGATCTTAACCGGTTCACCGCCATCCACATCCTTGAACACGATAAAATGCCTGACCACATCCAGCAGCCGTTCCGGCGCCAGCAACCCCTTGGCCAGCACGGGCATTTGCGGGCGGGTTTTGGGGACGCGTTCCACGCCGTCCACGGTCCGCCAGCGGGTATACCATTCCCATTCGCTGAGGAAGGTGGCCGCCCGCGCATCGTGATTGTCCGAAATAACACATATGGCATTGTAGGTGAAGAGCGAGGGGATATCCCGCTTATAGGTCTGGATCTGGTTGTAAGCGCGCTGCAGGTGGGCTTTGGGGTTTTTGGGGTCTTTGAGCTCCATCAACACCAGCGGCAAACCATTGACAAACAGGACCACATCCGGGCGGCGGTTGCGTTTGTTCTCAATCACCGTGAACTGGTTGACCCCCACCAGGTCATTCGCCCGTGGGTGTTCATGGTCGATCAGCCGGGCGATATCGCCCTTGATCCTGCCATCCGGCAGGCGGTATTCCAGTTCGACACCGCTGCGCAGCCAGTGGTGAAAGGTACGGTTGTTTTGGGCAGCCGAAGGCGAGGCCAGCGGCAGGTTGATGACTTTCTGATACACCGCTTCGATCACATCCGGCGGCAGATGTGGGTTCAAGCGCTTCAAAGCCTGGTGCAGCCTTGCGGGCAGGACCACCTGGCTGAAATCTTCGCGTTCCGCCGCCGGCTCGCCCGGGGCGATCTCCTCCCCGCGCAGGATCTGATAGCCGAGGTTGGATAATAGCTCGTCTATAACGTAGTATTCAAAAGCTTCTTCGCTGATATGTGGTGCCATTAAAATGCCTTTTTACAGATCTTTAATAACTTACATTCATTATATCCGATCAGTTTAGCTCTTAATCGCATATTCTTTAAATTGGCGGTTTACAAAATTATAAATTTATGTTATAATATAAACCAGCCAGCAAAAGGAGCCAAAAAAATGAGTATCGGGAGTAGAATTCTGCGTGCCAGGAAAGGGGCAAACCTTTCCCAAAGAGAATTAGCAGAGCGAATGGGCCTGAGTGCAATGATGATATCAAAATATGAAAATGATCAAAGCGTACCCGATTCTGCGATGTTATTACGTTTCTCTGAAGCGTTAAAAATAAAACCAGATTATTTCTTTCGACCGGATTCGTTTTCCGTAGAGCTGCTTGCTTACCGTAAACATGTCAGGCTGGGTCAGAAAAAGCTTGAAGCGATAAAAATTCACATACAAGACTGGCTTGAACGCTATCTTGAAGTGGAGGATTTTTTCCCTCAAGAAAAAATTCAGATTTCCCTTCCAACTTACCCCGTTGAAACCATAGAAGATATTGAAGTGGTAATAAACAACCTGCGTAAAACTTGGCATCTCGGTTTGGATCCAATCGAAAATTTAATCCAGCTTTTAGAGGACAAAGGCTTGAAAGTTGGCCTGGTCTCAGGCTATGATGACTTTGACGCCTGCACTTTTACCTTTGATGGCAATTTAGTGATCGCCAGCAAATCCGAGATTAGCGGCGACAGGCAGCGCTTTAATGTTGCCCATGAGTTGGGCCACCTCATTCTAGAATGCCACCCTGACTTAAACCATGAAAAAGCAGCCAATCGCTTTGCCGGGGCTTTATTAGTCCCTGATGAACAAGTTTTATATGAACTGGGCACTTTACGGAACGATCTGGACATGAGAGAACTATATTTATTAAAACACAAATATGGGCTGAGCATGCAAGCCTGGATCTACCGGGCAAAAGATTTGAAAATTATTTCGCAAAGCACCTTTGTGCAATTAAATAAACGATTCAGATCCAAACATTGGCACCGGCAAGAACCCGGTGACCCCTACCCCACTGAACAACCAGTGCGTATGGAAAAGCTCATATATCGCGCCCTATCAGAAGATCTGATCACTCGTTCTAAAGCCCAGGAATTACTCAGAAGCCCACTAAGGCCTTGGTGGGATATGGAGGCACTACAGCCCAAAGATGCGAGCATCACTGCTGGTTACTGATTCCAACATTTGGATTGATTTGGTTAATGGAGAAATCCTGGCGGTTGTCTTTAACCTACCCTATCAGTTTATTACTACCGACTTCGCCAAGATGGAGGACATGCACGCTGAAACTTGGGCAGCATTGATGAATTATAAAATTATGGTTCTTGGGTCAACACAAGAACAAGTCAATGAAATTCAGCAATTGCGAAAAAAGCAACCCGCGTTATCTATAACAGACCTGGCCTCGTTCGTGCTGGCGAAAGACTTACCAGCCGCGTTATTGAGCGGAGATAAAGCGTTACGCCGGATAGCAGAAAAGAACGGTATTGAAGTCCACGGGGTGCTCTGGGTATTGGATCAACTCGTTGACCACCAGGTTGTTTCAGCATGGGAAGCAGCCGATGCCCTGGAATCCATGCTTGCAAAATCCGCCCGCCTTCCGCTTGATGCGTGCCGAAAACGGATCAAACGGTGGCGAGCATTTTAACGCGTTCTATTCATGTTTCGTGCACAGCATATCACGTACTTCGTGATATTCAATACACACAACCTCATTTTCATTAATCAGCAAAGCAATGCCTCCACGTACGGTGTCATCACCCGCTCAACCCTGTTGAGTATTACAGATGTTAAAGACGCGATACTTACGTTAGTTTCTTTCAATATTTGTTTTTAACCAATAGAAAATCTTATTCGCTACATCATAATCTGCATAAATTACATCGAATAATCGCAGCAACCTTTTAATTGTGATTACAATTTTTGCATTAAGAACATCCCTTGACTTCCATTCTGGATATTGATAAATTTCTAAATGATTCAATATTGCATTTGCCAAACCATCTAATTCAGCTCTTTTGGTTTCAGGAAATATTGAAGTCAAATAACGCACAAACTCAAATAAATAATCGATGTAAATCCCATCGTATACTTTAATTAACTTAATTTCTTCCAAATCGATATCTGGTTGTCTTTCTTCAGATGACGTAGGCATCCTGTCAATAAGTGTTGTTTTAGGAATTTCTTCTATCTCCTCCTCAATCTTTTTAGGAGTTGAGATCTCCATTAACTCAATATATGCATCTCTATCAAGATTAAATAAAAGCCTACTCGGTTCAACGCGTAGTTGAATTTCACTACCATTCTGTTCATGATAAAAATCAAGTATGATAGTACTTTCATCTTCATCTGAACTTGATCGACACAGAATAGAATCATCGATTAAGTTGTTAAATCTTCCAAATCTTTCGTAAGGCTCACGAGTATATTTTAAATCGGGTTCTTTGCCATCCAGCGCAGAGAATATTAGACACAATATTGAGTCGCCAGCTAAAAGAAAAGATCGCATATGTTCTTTCTGCATAATTTCAAAGAAGCCATCTTTCCCATGCGAGATAACCCCAGTTTCATTTCTCATTTCACTAATTGCATCAGAAATTTTGTTGTACCCAGATATTATTTTATCGATTTTTGAGATCCCTTTTGTATTCTCAAACCCTAATAACCTCCATAATTGTGACAACAAATCTGTTGTTGTAGGAGAAGATTTCTCAATTTCTACTCCATAATCAGTAAATATTGTTAAGCACACACTCTCAATATAAGCCCTAATATGTTCAATTAGTCCAATCTGTTCCTTTTCATAACACGAAACAAGGCTTGAGAACATCTTTTTTAAGGAATGAGCCTCTGGCCATTTCTCGGTAGCCATTCTGTAATATGGAACCAGTCTATCAAAATCGTCAATCATTAACTACCCCATTTTTGTGGTTATTTTTAATCTGAAATTATAGAACTCAACAAATTATCTCTTTTCTGCGCCAACAATTCATTTTCAAATAGATTCAAGTTGATTTTGTCGTGAAAAGGATTGATGTGATGTTTATAAATTTTAAGAAGTTCCAAATCTGGTTTAACCAGCCTTAACTCTGAGATATGTTTTACATGGATGCTTCTCAATATCGTTCCTGAACTTGATTTACGGTAAATCTCGTCTTCCATAAATTGAGAAAGCATTAAATCTCGGAGGTAGGATTCATTAATTATCTTCTTTTTTGCCCTAATTCCTACTAAATTTCTACCCAAAGCAGCTTTAAAACCCTTTGGAATTTGTACAACCGCTCCAACACGTCCAGTTTTTGAAATAACAATATCATAAGAGGTGGCTTCAAATCGCTTGATCCAAGTTGTATAATCTTCATCAGAAATAAAATATTTATCAGTTAAGTCTATTCTCCCTCGTTTACCTATATTATAGACTTGCAAAAGGATCTTCCCATGTTCTTTTCGTGAGGGTTTTTTTGAATGTAAGCAATCTGTAATGTCTGCTACATTTTCTAAAATTTTAACCTCCCACCCCTTTGGGATCATCCCCAGCTCGCTCTCCACTAACTCATCCGGGAACAGCGCCATGATCGCCTCCGGCAGGGGATAGGGTTCGCCGGCCATCTTGGCGCGCACGGGGTCAAAATCCACAAACCAAGACTGGAACACCGCCCGGGCAATCCCCTCCAGCGTCGCGTTCATGCGCTGGTTGAGCTCGATTTTGTCATCCAATGTTCCGAGGATATGCGCTATGCGCTTTTGTTCATCAAGACACGGCACTTGAATGACTAGACTATGCGCATTCGTTCTATTCAAACCTGGAACAGCACTATCAGAATTCATTTCCTGTAAAGGCAGGGATTTTAATAAGTAATAAGTAAATCGTAAATCTCTTTCAGGCGAATCTTCTACGTAAAAAGTGGTGTCTATTGGCCAAAAGGGGCCATCACAAAATTCAACTTCGCCAATACTCCCCTTACGACCAATAATTATTCCCTTTTCTAACAATGGTTCATCATGATAACCCGTGATTCCGTTTGACCCATATACAGGTACTGTACCATCGTCGTTTCTACTATGTTTTGGTAAGCCTTTTCCGTAATTGAATGGAGCAAACTCACCTAATGTCGTTTCTCTCCATTCACTCTCCATAGCCCGGCTCCTTAATCAATAAATCCATTCCCGAGCTAATGCTTATATAGGTGATAAGCCCAGATTCATTCAATAAGTCCATAAACCTATCCGATCAATGTGTCGAATCAATCGACATATCTAAATTATATGTCGATTTTTCATCTGTTTTTCGACACATTTTTCGATTCCCATGCCAAGAAAGCCAAATCATGCGGTCAACACNNAGCACGCCAATGCTCGCCAATGCCTGCAAATAGCGTGAAGCTGTTTGACGTTCCGCAATCCCTGCATCAACTAAAAATTTTATCCTGCAATACGGCTGTCTGAAAATGAGTTCGATTAATTCTTTGGAATAAACCTCCGGTATCGCTTCTTTGCAATGTTGAATGGTTTCTTCCAGAAGATCATAGATCGCATAAATCCGGTTTGTCGTCCAGGAAGCGGTTTCTTCAATCCCTCGCAACATATACAAGATCCAAGCCTCCCATTCTCCGGCCTCAGTGACCTGGCGCAATAAACGATAATAATCGGGCTTGTTTTGGATAATGTAACGGCTCAGGTAAAGCACGGGCATCGCAATTAAACCACTTTGAATTAAATACAAGATATTAATTATCCGGCCTGTGCGCCCATTACCATCCTTAAAGGGATGGATAGCCTCAAATTGGTAATGTCCGATGGCTAATTTAATTAATGGGTCGTATGTATTAACGTTTGTCAGAAAGTCTTCAAAATTGTTTAATTTTTCACTCAATGACGGACCACCAGAAGGTGGTGTGTACACAACCCGTTTAGGCGATCTCTGCATTACACAAATGGCATCATCTTCTGTCCTAATATCAACATCCTCATCAAGCAAAATACCACAAATAGATTTTATCAAGTTAATGGTAAGGCCTTCTTGAACAACGG
This sequence comes from Anaerolineaceae bacterium UBA6801, assembly GCA_002452315.1. Lineage (GTDB taxonomy): Bacteria > Chloroflexota > Anaerolineae > Anaerolineales > Anaerolineaceae > Brevifilum. The sequence goes on from DKFH01000051.1 coordinate 9,538, forward strand.
TTTCATAGCCGTACCTTAATGCTGTACGGTATCGCAGCACCTCTTTTACCTGAGGGTTGTGGGGTGATACTCCACCAAGGTTTGCATAGAAAAGATCATCCTGTGTTGTAACAATATTCTCTATCTCTGAGCTTAATTTAGCTTCTTGCAAGGGTATAGCGTTGATTAGGATCGTTTGATCAGGAATCATTGACCCTGCGCCTTTTAATTCACCCAGTGCGCGGGCTGCCTTGACACATTGCGTCAAAACTGGCGGAGTATTAATATCAATTCTTGGGGGTAGTAACGGTAAATTGTCATAGGGTACTTTAGGGTTATAAGCCATATCCCAGATCCTCCAGGTTCTTACGAATTTCTACTTCCAGACGGGCGCTTTCCTCAAACTGCGCGTACAGTTCTGCTGTCAGGCGCGCCATCTTCTCCTCAAAGGGCTCATCGTCCGCCTCCCGTTCAGGCAGGCCTACATAGCGCCCGGGCGTCAGGATGTAATAATTATCCCTGATGTCGCCCGTGGCCGCGGCCTTGCAAAAGCCAGGCTTGTCTTCGTAGGCGTCCAGGTCCGGGTCTCCACGCCAGGCGTGGTAGGTGTCGGCAATCTTGCGGATATCGTCCTCGGTCAGCTCGCGGTGCGTGCGGTCCACCATCGTGCCCATCTGGCGGGCGTCGATGAACAGCGTCTCTCCCCGCCGGTCGCGGTGGCCGCTGTTACCCTTGTCGCGCGCCAGGAACCACAAACACACCGGGATCTGCGTGCTGTAAAACAACTGCCCGGGCAGCGCCACCATGCAGTCCACCAGGTCGGCCTCGATGATGTTCTTGCGGATCTCGCCTTCATTGCTGGTCTGGCTGGACATGGACCCGTTCGCCAGCACAAAACCGGCCGTGCCGCTTGGGCTGAGGTGATAAATAAAGTGCTGCACCCAGGCATAGTTGGCATTCCCTGAAGGCGGAATGCCGTATTTCCAGCGCGGATCATCCTGCAGCCGGTCACCGCCCCAATCGCTGTCATTGAAGGGCGGGTTGGCCAGCACGAAATCCGCCCGCAGGTCAGGGTGCAGGTCATTGTGGAAGCTGTCGGCATAGGTGCCGCCCAGGTCAGCGTCAATCCCGCGAATGGCCAGGTTGATCTGCGCCAGCCGCCAGGTGGTCGGGTTGGATTCCTGCCCGTAAATGGAGATATCCGTGGTGCGCCCGCCATGGGCACGCACGAACGCCTCCGATTGGACAAACATCCCGCCCGAACCGCAGCAGGGGTCATAAACCCGCCCCTGGTAAGGCGCCAGCATAGCCACCAGCAGCCGCACCACATGGGCGGGTGTGTAAAATTCCCCGCCGCCCTTACCCTCAGCGCTGGCAAAGCGGGCCAGGAAGTATTCATATACCCTGCCCAGAACATCCTTCTTTCGGCTGACCTCATCGCCCATGCCAATCCCGCTGATCAGGTCCACCACCTCCCCCAGGCGCTGCTTATCCAGTGCAGGTCGGGCGTAATCCTTGGGTAAAACGCCCTGCAAGCGTGGGTTTTCCTTTTCGATAGCAATCATGGCTGCATCGATCAGTTTACCGATCTCTGGCTGTTTGGCGTTGGCCTGCAAGTGCGACCAGCGCGCTTCGGGCACCACCCAGTAAACGTTCTCAGCCAGGTATTCGTCCCGATCCTCCAATATTTGCGCCTTCAGGTCCGGGTCTTCGGTGTAGATGAAGCTTTCGGGGTCGTTCAATTCGGCCTTAAGCGCCTCACGCCGATTTTCAAAGGAATCCGAGATATATTTAAGAAAGATCAGCCCCAGAACAACATGTTTGTATTCCGAGGGGTCCATATGACCCCGCAATTTATCGGCAGCCTGCCAGAGTTTATCTTCAAAGCCCAGGTTGGCGGTGTGGTTATTCATATTGGCCATCTTGCTCCCTCATAAATGAACATGCTTAACACACTCAATTTTAGCATAACACAGAATTCCCAGATAAAGACCCTCCCAAGGGCAGCCACGGAGATCTGCCCCTACGCGATGTTTACTTCAATTTGATGCGGTCACCAGCACTCCCGCCCACATCCCCCCACTTATCATGTATAATTCCCCTTTGATGGAACTCGACGACCTTACCCAGGCCATGGACCGCTTCGTGACCGCCAAGGGCTGGTATCAGCCTGGCACACCCCGGCCCCAGACCCCCAAAAACCTGGCCGCCTCCCTGTGCATTGAAGCTGCGGAGGTGCTGGAATTGTTCCAGTGGTCAGAGCAAGCCGCGGATCCAGATGCGCTGGCGGGTGAGCTGGCCGATGTGACCCTGTACCTGCTGCAGCTGGCCCGGGTCACAGGCATTGACCTGCCGGCCGCTGTGATGGACAAGCTCAATACCAACTACCAGCGTGAATGGGACGAAAACCCGCCCGCAGATCGGGAGCAGTATGATGATGAAAATTAGCGTTTTCGGCGGATCAGCCCCCAAACCCGGCAGCCCGGCCTACCAGGAAGCCTACGAACTGGGTAAGCTGCTCGGCGGCGCAGGCATGACCGTCCTGACCGGCGGTTACACCGGCACGATGGAAGCCACCTCGCGCGGCGCCAGTGAAGCCGGCGGGCACGTGATCGGCGTGACCTGCGAGGAGATCGAAGCCTGGCGTCCCATCGGCCCCAACGCCTGGGTAGCTGAGGAGTGGCGCTGCCAGACCTTCGATGAGCGCCTGAACACGCTGGTGGTCTCTTGCGATGCCGCCATCGCCCTCCCGGGCGGCCTGGGCACACTGCTCGAAATCTGCCTGACTTGGAACAAGCTGGCCATTGAAGTGGTCCAACCCAAACCCGTGATCCTGCTGGGCAGCGGCTGGCACAAGCTGATGGAGACCTTCTTCGCCGAATTTGGTGACTATGTCCCCATGGATGATCGCCAGTACCTTGCTTTTGCACCCGATCCCCATACAGTACTTGAGCTGCTGTCCAATTTTTTAGGGTTGGCATAAACCGCCAACCCGTGAGCACAATAGAAAGTTATTATGGATGAGAAGAAATTAACGCCAAAATCTGAAAATTATTCCGAATGGTACAACCAGCTTGTTCAGCGGGCTGAGCTGGCCGATTACGCCCCGGTGCGCGGCTGCATGGTCGTGCGCCCCTACGGCTGGTCGCTGTGGGAGAACATCCAGGC
>DKFH01000051.1:12700-18156 GCA_002452315.1 Anaerolineaceae bacterium UBA6801
TTTATCCCTTTGTCCTTCATGGAAAAGGAAAAACAGCATGTGGAGGGCTTCTCCCCCGAGCTGGCCGTGGTCACCATCGGCGGCGGCTCCGAGCTGGAAGAACCACTCATCGTCCGGCCAACCTCCGAAACGATCATCGGTTACATGTATTCTAAATGGATCCAATCCTACCGAGACCTGCCCGTGCTGATCAACCAGTGGGGCAACGTCGTCCGCTGGGAGATGCGCACGCGCCTGTTCCTGCGCACGCTAGAATTCTACTGGCAGGAGGGCCACACCGCCCATGCTACGGCCGAAGAGGCCGAAGCCGAAACGCTGCAAATGCTCAACATCTACGCCGATTTCGCCCGGAACGAGGCCGCCGTGCCCGTCATCCCCGGCCGCAAGAGCGAAACCGAAAAATTCGCCGGCGCAGTGCGTTCCTACACCATCGAGGCGATGATGGGCGACAAGAAAGCCCTGCAGGCCGGTACCAGCCACAACCTGGGACAGAACTTCGCCAAAGCCTTCGATATTCAGTACCTCGATGAGACCAACACCCTGCAGCACTGCTGGACGACCTCCTGGGGGCTTTCAACCCGCTTCATTGGCGCCATCATCATGACCCACGGCGACGACCAGGGCCTGGTCTTGCCGCCGCGCCTGGCACCCATCCAGGTAGTGATCGTGCCGATCTTCCGCAAGGACGAGGAACAATCCCTGGTCATGGAAGCGGTGGACCGCGTCAAGAACGAGCTCTCCGCCTTCCGGGTCAAGGTGGACGACCGCACCGAGGTCACCCCAGGGTTCAAATTTAACGAATGGGAACTGCGCGGTGTGCCCTTGCGCCTGGAGATCGGGCCCAAAGATGTGTCCAAGAACAGTGTCGCCCTGGCCCGTCGCGACATCCCCGGTCGCGAGGGTAAATCCTTTGTGCCCCAGGATGGGATCGCGGGCACCGTGGGCGACATGTTGGAAGCCATCCAGGCCAATATGCTGGCCAAGGCGACCCAATTCAGGGATGAAAATATCCATGAGCCAGAGGATTATGAGGCCTTCAAAGAGGTCATCGCCGCAGATGGTTGGTGTTATGTGTGGTGGAAGCCCAACTCAGAAAATGAAGCTCAAATCAAAGAGGATACCAAAGCCACCCTGCGCTGCATCCCCATGGAACAGCCCGGTGGCACGGGTAAGTGCATCTTCAGCGGTGAGGAGGCCACCGAAAAAGCCTATTTTGCCAGGGCTTATTAGCAGCCTCCTGCTGGGGGCGCCATGAAAAACAAAGCACTTACTGCTGCAATAGTGAATCGAAAGCCAACCGACCATGACGGCTGTTAACCCCACCCGCTTACGTCATCAAATCCGGGATCTCGTCGCCCATTTTGATGCGCCGGTTGAATTTCACCAGGAACTGCGGGCGCTGTTCAGCCTGTATGCCAACTACAGTCTGCGCTTTGGAGAAAAGGCGCCCGTCCGGCCCCTCATCCCGATGTACCACCTACCTCATCCGGTCACCCGTCAGCTCCAAATCGACCTCAAACCCCACATTGCCGCCGACCCAACCGCCGCCCTGGCCCTGGCAGACGAATTATGGGCCGACGATTACTACGAAATCAAAGCAACAGCCATTTTCATCATTGGTGAAGTGCCCATCCAAAACCCGCAGGACGTCCTGGAGCGGCTAAATGCCTGGCTCTCCCCGCAACTCGATCCGGTACTCAAGTCTGATCTACTCTCCATCGGCACGCGCTCCCTGCAAGGCACATTTCCGGGTGAATGGGAAGCGTTAATTCTCAGCCTGCTGTCAGATAATCAACCCGCCATGATTGCCCTGGGCATCCAGGCCCTGGCTGCAGGCGCAAAACACCCTGCTTTTCATAACCTCCCCGCCGTCTTTCGGCTGGCCAGTCCCTTTATCAGGGATCCCCACACCACTTACACCCGTGACCTTGAAAATCTGATCGAAACCTTGGCAGAAATCTCGCCCCAGGAAACCGGTTATTTCCTCCGGCAAATCCTGTCTGTCAGCATGTCTCCCGCAACCAGCCGGCTGATCAAAAGCTGCCTGCCATCCTTCCCTGAAGACATCCAAACCGACTTAAAATCAGCCCTCAACAAAGAGCGATAATTGTCCTCTTAATCCCGGGTGCGGATCAACTCACCGCTGGGTGTGACCACCACCGGGTCGTCTCTTATGAGGCCGTGCCACACCGTGTGGCCGTCGGCCCACACTTCCATCAGACAATAAAAAGCCATCTCCGCATGCAGCATGCGGCCTGCTGCTCGAGTTACTGCGTGGAAAGCCGCGCCGTTGGGCAGCTCAGCACTATAGATCTCGCCAGCCGTCATCCCCACCAGCTCATCCAGTGATAATCCGCCGCCAAAATCGGGGGTTGTGTGTGCGTTGGTCATGGTGTGAAAGGAATAGTTATTAGGTATAAGGTATTAGGTCTTGGGTTTCATTTTTCCCTAATCACCTAATACCCAATACCAAATCACCTAGGCCCTAAAACAAATGAAACGCAGCGATGATCGGGGCAAACAGCGAAGAGACCAGGGACATCACCGTGATGAGCGTATTCAACGATGGACCGGCGGTGTCTTTAAAGGGATCACCGACCGTGTCACCAACCACACTCGCTTTGTGGGCATCTGAACCCGGGCCGCCAAAATTACCCGCTTCGATGAACTTTTTAGCGTTATCCCATAAGCCGCCGGCATTGGCCATAAACAGGGCAAACACCACACCGGTGAAGATGCTCCCACCCAGGAAACCGCCCAAAGCATTCGGGCCCAGCAAGAAACCGATCAGCAATGGCAACCCAACCGCCAGTAATGCTGGCAGCGCCAATGATGAAAGCGAACCCTGGGCAGCCAAATCCACACATTTTGCATAATCCGGCATTTCTGTGCCCGCCAAAATGCCCGGTTTTTCACGGAACTGACGCCGGATCTCCTCAATCATCTTAAAGGCGTTCTCGGTCACCGAAAGCATGGTCAGCGCGCTGAATAAGGGGGGCGTCATCGCGCCCAAAAAGACGCCAGCCACCACGATGGGATCCCGCAGGCTCATGGTAACCTCCACCCCGCTGGCCGTGACCACTTCCGCATAGGCCGCAAACAGGGCTAAAACAGTCAATGCAGCCGCACTGATGCTGAACCCCTTGGTGATCGCTTTGGCGGTGTTGCCTGCCGCATCCAGCACATCGGTGGTTTCAATTACTCGATGGTCCATGCCCGACATCTCCGCAATCCCGCGTGCATTGTCGACGATCGGCCCATAAGCATCCGCAGAGACAATCATACCGCTGATCGAAAGCATCCCCACCGCGCTGATCCCGATCCCATAAATGCCTGGAAGCCCGCTCGCTTCTGCCAGGTAAAAGGACAGCAATGTTGCCGCGGCGATCCCGATCAGCGATGGGACAATGCTCACCAAACCATAACTAAAACCCGTAATGATATTGATCGCAGCGCCCGAATCCGAAACCTTGGCAGTCATGTAAACAGGCTTGTGGTCTTCTGAGGTGAAATAATCCGATGTAAACCCGATGATCACCCCCGCCGTCAGACCGATCAGGGTTGACCAGATCACACCCTGGTTGATCTCGCTCCACAGCACAAACAGCACCACCATCACAGCAAAAATGAGCGTGGTGATAATCGTGCCAAAGTTCAACGCCGGGCCGGGCTTGCCGTTTTTCCCTACCCGCACAAACTGAATGCCGATCAATGAGGCAAAAATACCCAGTGTACAGATGATCAGCGGAAGGACAACATAATCCAGCCCAAGCCGTGCGGAAGATGCGCCCAGGATCATCACGGCGACCACCGAAGCCACGTAGCTATCGAAAATATCAGCGCCCATCCCGGCCACATCACCGACGTTGTCGCCCACATTATCCGCCACCACAGCCGGGTTGCGGGGATCGTCTTCCGGGATACCCACCTCAACCTTGCCGACCAGGTCTGCCGCAATATCGGCCGTTTTTGTGTAAATTCCACCGCCTGCTTTGGCCAGTAAGGCCAGGGCTGAGGCGCCAAAACTGAAACCCAAAACCGTTTCAGCATCTTGGGTGATAAGAAAAATCACGCTCATCCCCAGTACGGCCAAGCCCACCATCGCCAACCCCATCACAGAGCCGGCATAGAAAGACAATCGAAAGGCCTTATTGATTGACTCGTTGGCCGCCGTAGCCGTGCGAACATTGGCTTCAACCGCAACGCCCATCCCTAAATAACCAGCTACCGCTGAACACAGCGCACCCACAACAAATGAGATCGCCATCTGAATGCCATTAACCGGGATCAGGTTCACCTGGCCATTAACGATTCCGGATAAATCAAAACTAAACACAATCGCGATCACAAACCCCAAAACCAAAGCCACCAGCGCCAGGGTCAGGTAAAGCCGTTTCAAATAGGTTTGAGAGCCCTCTCGAATCCAGGATGCCACCTGCTGCGCCCTTTCTGACCCCATCGGCTGACGTTTGACCCAAAAAAATAAATACAGTGCAACCCCGATCGAGATAAAACTCGCCCCAATACTGATATAAAGCCAAATCTGATTCATTGTTAACTCCAATATTTCTTCAAAGATTAAGCCCTTTACATATTCGCAGAGCGCCACCACCGGTAATGCTCTGCACGTAAAACGTCACCAGAAGGCATCTGGTAGAAGCGCAAGTTCCGTTCGTTGCCGACATAAAAACCACTCTTGACCGTTCGGTAGGCAAAACTGGCCGGACTGGTGCGATCAACCATCTTGGTCGCCACGGGTTTGGTCTTCAGATCCACCAAAACCTGACGCAGGTGATCCATATTGGCATAGGGCAGATCGCCGATCTGACCCAGCTCTGGATCTTCAGCCAGCTCGCCCAGGCGGAGTTCGGTGAAGGCGATCGCAGGCAGGGTCACCAATGAGGTCGGATTTCGGACGATCAGGTCAAAGAAATCCACCGGGTTTAACCGACTGGCCACCAGCGGGGTTACCGGCGCAATTTCCTTATACAGGTGCAGCCCTTCCTGGTTCTCCGGCAAGTCCTCACTCGCGTCCAACCCCAACGTGCGCCCGTCCTGGGTGACGATGTACAGCTTTCTCAACTCCGAGATGGGTACGTGCTCCAGCACACGGTAGACGCTGATGTAAATCGAGGATTTTGGCGTTCCATCCTCATGCGGTAGACAGCGTGCTAAACCCTCCTGGATGCGAAAATACTTGCTGCGGTAATCAGGATTTACCTCAAAAAATATCGCCTGACCGCTGGATTTCTTTTTGCTGCCCACAGCATAATACACGCCAAACTCTTCCGGGGTCAGCATCGAGGCAATCAGGGCTTCAGGGATTAAGGATAAATATAAATGTACAGTCACAACATCCTCCAAATAAATCAGTGGACAAAAAACGCCATTACATCCCCCACAATCCTGCAACTTACCAATTTTATCACTCTTATGAGCCTGTTGCACAAACCCAT
>DKFH01000023.1:0-8204 GCA_002452315.1 Anaerolineaceae bacterium UBA6801
TTGGAGAGATTGGGTGCCTGGCGGTAGATGGTGAACAGGCTGGGTGTGGCCAGGGATACCATCAGGTGATTGTGTGCACCCAGCAGGTACTGCGCATATCGTGCCGCGTTGTCACTGGTGCCGCGGGCAGCAATATAGACCTGCGAAATATGCCGGGCGTGGATTTGTTCAGCCAGCGCGGTGATGGCATCCTGCGGCTGGGTGAGCAAGTACTGAAGTACATCCGGCTGTTGATGGATTTCTCGGTATAAATGGGTGTTTTGGATCGGTTTCATGGCTTTTGAGTGTGGCTATTGTTGTAACAACTTTTCCTTGGCAACTTGGATGGCAGTTTGTGTGTTGAGATTTTCTGTCTCTGAGAAGAGATCACTCTCGCCAAGGGCGGGGTTATCCAAAAAGGACATGGCGACTGATGGGTCAATGCCGTCATCAATCGCCCGTTGGATGGTCAAGGGCGGTTGGGCGTGGGCATCGTGGGAGAGAATGTCACCAAAGAAGTTGACCACCTCGAAGGCCGCTTCGAAGGGGCCGGCCGACAGGTGCACCCCGTTGGTGTTGATGGTGACCTCATCCTGGCCGTAACGCGCTGGATCTGCAAACAGCTGGCCCCGAATAGAATCCGATTTGGCGCGTTCCGGGAAAGTATCGCCCACCAGGTCGAATTTGAGGTCATGCCAATCGGTATCGGTGTGGATCAGCATGAGTAAGATGCGGTGGTCTGGCCGGGTGTAATGCAGCAATTGCGAGGGATGAAAGCCGTTAACCAGGAGAACAGGGTCGCCTTGGTGGATGTGCTGAATAAAATAAAAGCCGCTGCGGAGTTTATGGGCGCCCTGACCGAACCAAATATCATTCAAGGCTTCAACGTCGATCTGGTAAAGCTGCTGGAATTCATGCCCGCCAAGGATGATATGCTCTCTGTCCGCTTGCATGCCCAGTATTTTGAACATCTCCTCACGGGTTTCGTCGGTGACGATCTCGGATGCCTTGCGTGAGAGCAGGTTGATGAAGCCATAATGGCGGTTCATGATTTGGTGATCAGCCAAAACCTGTCCGGGCACGATCACCATGCCGTTGACTTCGACATGGTATTCGGCAAATTTATCTTCAATCAATTTGAGGCTGTTGAGGATTTTATCATCCTCGGCAATGGATAGGAGTTCAGGCTTGACAAAAAAAACCAGTTCATTATGCCTTGTAGTCTGACCAATTTGAACGGGTTGGATGATGTGGGCTGAAGTTGCAGCTTTTGTTTTGGTGATCAGATCTGCGTTGAAAAGATTTGTCATGTGATCATGGTCCTTTTTGGTGTTTTGTGTAAGGTTATTATACCAAGATCATGGCTGGATTAAAAAATGATGCAGGCTTCTTGCTGAGGAACCTGCATCAGAGGGCTTTATTGACTTGACAGGGGTTTAGGGTGCATAACAGATGGCGAAGGTATCTAAGTGTTTTTCTTCGCCGGTTGGATTAGCTACATGGTTGATCCAGCCGTTTTCATCCATTGTGGTGTGGTAGAGCAGCAATTCTCTATCTATTGAGAACCCACCGCCGGTAATAAATCTGCCTGAAGGACAAAGCTGCCTGGCAGAGGCGGAGTCGTTGGGCGGGACGGTGTTTTCCCGGTTTTCATGTTGTGAAGTGCTCCCCGATACGCCAGACAGGCAGATGGCATAGGCAGTCACCGGCAGGGTATTGGCGGTGGGATTATTGACGTTGATTTGCCAGCTGTTACCGGTTGTCGTTGAAAGATAGACGGAGAGGTCAGCATTGCTGCCAAAGTCCCATCCGCCACCGGTCACAACCGATCCGGAGGGGCAGTTGACGACATACTGGGTGAAATCGTTCGGTTGTGCATCCTGGCTCAAAGTTGCGCTGGATGTGCTGCCGCCCGAATTGAACATACAGGTAGCGGTGATGATCAAAGCCCTGGCTGACGGTTGTGTGTTGGTAGCCGACACGCGCCAACCATTGCCGTTCATGTTTGAGCGCCAAACCCGAATCCCCGGTTGGTGGTTATAACCACCCGAGACCACGACTGAACCCGAGGGGCATGTGACCGTGTTGGTTTCTGTTGAGTTGGGCGACAGGATGACTTGTTGGGTGACCTGCTGCACGCTGATCGGAATGGGCGTGTTGGTTGGGATGGGAGAAGGTGTTAGGGTTGGGGTGGCGGTAAAAGTCGCTGTCGGTGAGGGGGTGTTGGTGGGGGCTTCGGGCACGTTGATGGTTGAAATCAGCTCAGGTCCGAACGGTGTCCCATCGCCGGCGTGGATGCGCCAGACTGAGGTATAGGTGCCCGGGGTTGGCGGGGCAACCATATCCACGAGAATATCGGCGTTTGAGCCTGCATTGACCATGGGCAGTGCCCTGGGCGATCCGGCACCCATGCGGTCACCGCTGGTGTGAACGAGCTGGTAACCTGTCCAATCGCAGGTGCCATTGTTGTTCACCCGCCAGATCTTGGTGAAGTTTGAATTGGCAGACACCGTGGTACCAACCGGTATGGTGACATGCTCGACAAATGAGGCGCTATTGAAACAACTGGCCTGGGCCGTTTGAGTCAGGGCGAGTTCTTCCGGTGAGACCGTCGGTGTGGGAGTGGGGTCGGCTTCGAGTTCATCGCTGGAAAGGACCACCTGCAGGGTGATGGCAAAAGGATCCGAGATGGTGCCCCTGCGGTCCACTGCCTGAACAGAGATGCTCACCTCGCCTTCTGTGAAGGGGGTGAAAGACAGCTCTGCCAGATGTTCCCTGGGAGTGCCCATTGGCGGTTCATCAGAGCTTTCCAGTTCGTCATTGACAAACAAATCCACCCTTTCGATCCCCTGGGAGGATCGAGCCTGTGCCAGGATGCGCACTTCCTGGTTCAAAACGACTTTTTCACCGTCTGCGTGGTTGGTAATCTCCACAAGGACCCAGGGCTGGCCAGGAAAATGGCAACCAGCCAGGATGATGACGAATATGAGCAGCAGCAGCGGTAGTTTTTTCTGAAATCGCATAATGATATCCTTGTAGAGATGAGAACTCGGTGGTTCACTTATTTTCATATCTTTATTATATGATAGTTATGGCTGGTTTTAGAGAAGATTGGGTTGCAGGGGTGATTTTTCTTCTTTCCAAGCCTCTTTGATTGACCCATCTTTGAGGATGTGCAACACTTTAATGTCCGATTCAAGCAGTGTTTGGGCAATGATATGCTGGCGATGGCATTTAGCGGGATCACCTTCTGCGCACAGCAAGGTCAGGTTGGTGCGCATGGAAAGCTGCAGTAAGACCCTGATGGCTTCATCGTAGACTGCTTGCGAAGGGATCCTTTGCTGATGGGTGAATTGCCCTTTTTGGACCTTTTTACCGCCCAATTTATGGCCCAAATAGGTGTAATTGATTTTGAATGGCCTGAGCATTTCGGCCAGGCGCGATTTATCGCTCCAGGGCGCATATTTGCTGTAAGGTATGCTGCGAATGTCGACGATGTGCGTGATGTTGTTGGCCTGGATCAGGGTGATGAATTGCATGAAGCTCAGGCTATTATGCCCGACGGTGTAGATCGTCTGAGCCATACTCTATTATATAAGGATCTTGATGAAAAAATCAATAAGCAATCATCCAGACTGAGGTTGTGTCACTTCATGGTGACTAATCTCGATTATGAATTAATCGATTATGAGATTATTAAACGTGCTTGAAATTAGTCCGTGTTTTTTTCTCAAACCAAGCCGAATTAAGGTAAAATCAAATCAGTTTATTTCCCGTGATCCTGTTTGGATCCAACGGAGCCAAAAAGAAAGGATGGGCATTTTGAAGAACGCTTTCTACGCAAAATTGTGGTTATTTCTTTATATTTTATTGATCTTTTTACCTCTGGCATTGCTGATCATTTTTCCACGTCCGCCAGCCCGTGAGCCCTTGCGAGATTTTTCGGTTGCATTGGGATTTATCACGATGTCTCTGTTGGGCTTGCAGACGATCCCAACTTCCCGGTTAAAGTTCATCACCCAGTATTTCCCGATGGAGAAGCTGTACTCCGTCCATCACAAAATGTCGATCCTCACATTTGTGTTGGCGGTTGTTCACCCGGTGTTGCTGTTCATCAATAACCCAGAGACTTTAAGGCTGCTGAATTTTGCCACTGCACCCTGGCGGGTTCGTGCTGCCCTGATCTCGCTGCTGGCTATGGTGGTTTTGATCGTCACCTCGGTGTGGCGGGAAACTATCAAAATGCGATATGACGTCTGGCGCTGGGTGCATGATGCGATGACTTTGATTGCCGTCGGGATGGGTTTGTTCCACATGTTCAGGGTGAATTATTACATGTCGCTCACTTACCAGCGGGTATTATGGCTGGGGTTGACGGCCATTTGGGTGGCGGTGATCCTCTATATCCGTGTGGCTCGCCCGATCAACATGATCAAAAACCCCTGGGTAGTCGACCATGTCAAAGAAGAATTTGGGGACTCGTGGTCTTTGTATGTGCGCCCAGAAGGCCATCAGGGTTTCAAGTTTCAGGCCGGACAATTTGCCTGGATCACCGTTGAATCACCCTTTATCTTCCGAGAAAACCCCTTCTCGTTTTCCACCAGCTCTGACCGCGAGGATAACCTGATCGGTTTCACGATCAAAGAGCTGGGTGATTTCACGAGCACGATCAAAGATCTGAAACCCGGTGACCCAATTTATGTGGATGGCCCTTACGGCACCTTTAACCTGGATGAGCACTATGATGAAAACCTGGTGTTGATCGCTGGCGGGATTGGCTCTGCGCCGGTTTTGAGCATTCTGCGAACGATGCGTGACCGCGGACGGAAATCTCCCGTGATGTTCTTCTATGGCAACCCCACCTGGGATACAATTATCTTCAGGGATGAGCTTGAGGAGTTGGAAAAAGAAATGGACTGGCTGACGGTGGTGCATGTCCTGGAGCAGCCACCCGAAGATTGGGAAGGCGAAAAGGGTTACATCTCTGCGTACGTCCTTGCCCGACACTTACCTGCAGACTACAAGCAATGGGAATTCATTTTCTTCCTGTGCGGTCCCATGCTGATGATCGAAGCGGTAGAAGGCGCCCTGATGGGTTTGGAAATTAAACAAACCCAAATTTTCTCAGAGAAGTATGAGATGGCGTAAAAAAACATTGGTTTACAAAAAAGGCTGCTGGATACAACCACAACCAGCAGCCTTTTTGTTTGTGCTTATGTAAGAGAGTTTGCTATTCAGGCCTGACCATATTTGTCATATCCACATGGACCACATTGGCCAGGTCTTCAATGGTATCGAAGAGCAACTGGACGGCATACCGGGGGTTATGCACAAAGGCGCCGGAGGATTGGACCACCAGGTGGTAATTGTAGGTCGCTTTCACCAGACGGGGTGTCCATTCGGGGTAGGCGTTGTCACGAGAGATCTCGCCTTCATCTGCGATGCCGTTGTTGTTGGTGTCGATGACCCATTTGGGGTTGCTGTAGGTGTAAGCAATGGGCTGGCCGATCACCTCAACAGCATACGTCTGAATGGTTTCGTGAAGCAGATCGTGCAGTGTGGCGATCTCGTAGGCGACGCCCTCGGTGGTGTCCCCGTCGCCGTCGTAATCGGGTGTGCTGGGGTCACGAATATCGCGCAGTGTGGCAAAACTCGAGGCCGCAGGGTGACAGGCCGCACATTCGGTGGGTGTGACCAACAGGGTGTGCGGGTCATGGCAATCGGTGCAAGCCTGGAATCTGGCAACATGGGGGTAAAAGCCGTCATAGGTCTTACCAGGGTATTGGTAGCCAGCCTGGGCGTCATCCCCGAAGCGAGTGGCGCCGCCGACTTTATAATGGATGTTGATGAAATCAAGGTCTTCATTGACCTCATCTTCAGGCAAGCCTGAGATCGCCGCTGTGACATCAACATTCGAACTGCGACCCTGGTGACATTCAGCACAGTTGGCGCTCATGCCTAAACCGTCAATTTCTGCCCCGGAGGGAAACAGGGTCAGATCCTTTTCATGGGCAACGGGGTTGTGGCATACCAGGCAGTTGACCACAGAACCGATCGGTACGGCGTTGTCCACAACATAGGCTTCAGTGCCATCCTCGCCGAGGTAATCAAGGTAGCCATATGTGCTGTGGCATTTGGCGCAGTTTGCGGGTATTTCTGGCGGTTCCCTTTGATCCCAGTAGGTAAAGGAGAAGGATTCGCGATCCGAGTGGCCGGAGGAAGACCAGTTCAGGCTGATCGCCTGAACGGTTTCAGGCCGGGGGTCTGGTGGTAAAACCACCTGTCCAATCAGGAGGACGACAAGACCGCCCAACAAGAAGAAGATTAAAAGTAAAGGCCAAATGTTTTTTCTCATGATAATTTCTCCCAATTATGTACACTGTGTCATTATTACTGTTTCTATTTTACCTGATTTTTCTCTGATTTCTGAACGAATTTCATCAAAAAGTTTCGGTATAATCAGAGTAATATGGTCAGCTTTCTAAAGGACTCGTTAAAATATATCGTAATCGTTGCCGGGCTGTTGGCTGGCATTTGGCTGGCCTCCTGCGCCGCTGCACCGAGGATTATGCCAGAGCCTGTTGTAGCCGATCACCCTGTGGAGACGTCAACGCCTGAAACGGTTGTGGCGATCGATGAACCGGAGGTGAACCCCAACCCGGGGTCAGGGTCCGGGAACGCGCCGCTTCCAACAGCGTCCAATACCCCCACAGCCACCGTTGTCAGCAAGGCCAATCATGAACCTGCGCCAGAATTGCCAGCCCAATTTTTCCCCGATTTGATGAAGCCCGGGGTCACGCCCGTTGATTACCTGCCCAATACCTGCCTGTACCTTGAAAACCGTTGGGGGCCGGGTAAAAGCGCTCCTGGCACGATAGTTGTACCTATCATGTTCCACTCGGTGGTGCAACCCGGCCGGGTGATCAATGACACAACATCAATTTCTATGGAATATTTTGAGTATTTTATGGATACCGCCAAGGATTTAGGCTTCTCGACCATCACATCGCAAGAACTGGTTGGGTTTCTTGAGCACAATCAAGCGATCCCCGAGCGCTCAATGATTCTGATTTTGGATGACCGTCGGCCTGGTGTGGCAGAGTTGTTCATGCCGTACCTGGAGGAAAACGATTGGACGCTCACCTTGGGGTGGATTGCTGCCGATAGCACTCGTGATGCAGTGTGGGAGACGATGACAACCTTGGCTGCCACAGGCAGGCTGGACGTGCAGTCCCATGGGTTTAACCATCTCTATATCCAGGACTATTTAGAGCCAGAACAGGTTGAAGAGGAGTTGTTTAAACCGATTGAGGTAATTGAAGCGCGGTTCGGCACTTCACCAATAGCGCACGTATGGCCGGGAGGGAATTTCAATGCCGGCGCGATTGCTTTGGCCGGGGAGGCAGGTTACCAAATCGGGTTCACCGCCTATTCCAGGGGCCCGATTTTATTCAATTGGATTCCGCTCGGTGAGCCAGAGATGGCGATGGAGGCACCTTTGATGGTGCTGCCCAGGTTTTGGTCAACCGCGGCAGTGCGGGCGCTGGAAGAAGCCGTGAATATCAGCGAAGCAGCCAAAGCTTATGCCCGTGACAGTGAGCAAGAAGAGCAGGCTTATTATGCGTACTATTGCCGTCCTGACGGAAGTGAGTAATCAGATGTCGTATAAACGATGGCTCTTTTTTGCACTGATCAGCCTGGCTTTCCTGAGCGGATGCTATAAACCCGGACCGGGTTCCACACCCTGGCAGGCTTCCCGGGCAGATGGCGGGGGGAGAGAAATCTTTATACCTGCTCACCCTGAAACTGAACCTGATGAGAGTTTCACACCTATCATTGTCGCGCATACTCCCACACCCAATGCTCCGATCATTTTACCCACACCCCGCAGCGAGAGCGTGACTTATGTGGTGCAGCAGGGGGATTACCTGCGAAAGATCGCTCTGCAGCACCAGGTTTCGATTGCAAAACTTGTGGAGGCAAATGACATCACCAACCCCAACCTGATCGAAGTGGGTCAGGTTTTATTGATCCCGCCGCCCTCCTTTGACTCTGTCTCGCCCCCGTTCAAGATCCTGCCGGATTCTGAGCTGGTCAACAGCCCGGGCAATATGGATTTTGATGTAAAAGCATTTGTGGCTGCCCAGGGTGGGTACCTCTCGGTTTACAGCGAAGAGGTTGAGGGTGTTCTACTGGGCGGCGCAGAGATCGTGGAACGGGTGGCG
>DKFH01000023.1:8242-12754 GCA_002452315.1 Anaerolineaceae bacterium UBA6801
CCGCCAGCAGAGACGCTGGATTATCCCATGCGGTATTATGACGCCTGGCGCAGCGGGCTGTATGCACAATTAGCCTGGGCAGCCAACCTGTTGAACGAAGGCTATTATCTCTGGAAGGTCGAAGCCATCAGCGTGTGGATGCTTTCAGATACCAGTATGATCGAAGTCGACCCGACCATCAATCCGGGTACGGCGGGCGTGCTGAACCTGATGCGCTACCTGACCACCCTCTCCGATTGGGAATGGGCGGTTTCTGAACAGGGGATTTTTGCAACTTACTACCGGTTTTTCGGCTACCCCTTCGATGATGCGTTTGAACCGCTGATACCGAGGGATCTGGCTCAGCCTGTAATGCAGCTGCCCTTTGAAGTGGGTGATGTGTGGTCGTATACAAGCGGGCCGCACGGTGGTTGGGATTCGGGATCTGCCTGGGCGGGTTTGGATTTTGCGCCGCCAGGCGAAGCCCTGGGATGTGTGCCCAGCGATGCCTGGGTGGTGGCTGTTGCTCCTGGTGAGGTTGTCTATTCTGATCATGGCGCGGTGATCCAGGACCTGGATGGGGATGGCCGCTGGCAAACGGGGTGGTCCGTCCTTTACATGCACATCGAGTCCCGGGATCGTGTGAGTGTGGGGACCTATTTAGAAGCTGGGGACAGGGTTGGTCATCCCTCCTGTGAGGGAGGGTTTTCAACCGGAACCCATCTGCACATTGCCAGGCGGTATAATGGAGAATGGATCGCAGCAGACGGCGATTTGCCTTTTGTCATGGATGGATGGGTATCATCAGGTTATGGCGTGGAATATAACGGTTACCTGACCAAAGGGGAGATTGTTGTGGAGGCATGGAATGGGCGCACACCGCGCAACGCAATCCAGCGCTAGAAAACGCTATTATCAGCGCCGAATGAAGCGCATGGTGGTGTTGTTGATCACGGCGGGGATTTTGGCCGGGATCATTGGTGGCAGTTTTGCCTATCCCGTGTTAGCCCCGGATTCAGACCTGTTTGTCAGGGGTGCGACGACGCCCACCTCAGCACCGGATGTGGCTCCGGTCATGGTTTCAGCGCCCGAGACGGTTTTGCCCACTGCTGATCCGCCTGTAGAAGAAGTGGGGGAACCGGTGCTGGACCCCACACCGACTGAACAACGCCCTTCGTTGCCGCTGCCAACCCAGGGGCAAATTGTTCCACCCAGTGAAGACCCCAATATTCTCTACTACACCACAGCGGGAGACAGCCTGGCGGTGGTTAGCTTGCGGTTTGGTGTCAATATCGATGAGATCAAATCCCCAGCTCCTATTGAGCGAAGAGGATTGATCCCTCCGGGTCAGCTTTTGATCATTCCCAACCGGCTCGGGGAGACCAGTTCCGACAGCAAACTGTTGCCGGACAGTGAAGTCACCTTTTCGCCCTCTACGATTGATTTTGACATACATGGCTTTGTTGAGGCTGCTGGGGGGTACCTGGCGACTTATTCTCAGTGGCTGGCGACAACTGGGGTCACCTCAGGTGCAGACGTGATCGACCGGATTGCCCAGGAATATTCGGTCAACCCGCGGCTGCTGCTGGCGTTTTTGGAATATCAATCCGGCTGGGTGTATGGCACACCACAAGATCAATTTGCCATTGATTACCCCATGGGCCATCAGGACGAAGCAAAAAAGGATCTCTACTTGCAGGCTGCCTGGTTTGCCAGCCGTGTGATGGATGGCTATTATGGGTGGAAGGAAGGCCGGCGTTTGGTGGTCAGTTTCAACGATGGCCAAATTTTGCGATTGGCGCCGGAACTGAATGCCGGCTCAGTGGGCTTGATGAATGCCTTCACCTACTTGTATCCCTACGAAGATTGGGCGCATGTTCTGTACGCAGAGGAAAATTTCTTCACTTTTTACGAGCAGATGTTTGGAAACCCCTGGATCAGAGCCCAAAACGTTGAGCCTTTGATCCCGGCTGATGTGGTTCAGCCGGATATGATTCTGCCCTTTGAGAAGCATATCAAGTGGGCTTTTACAGGCGGGCCGCATGCTGCCTGGAGCGCAGCAGATGTGTGGGCAGCGCTTGACTTTGCGCCACCAAGTTCAGAACCAGGTTGCCATGAATCCCCTGTGTGGGTGGTTGCTTCGGTTCCGGGACTGGTGGTGCGTTCTGATAACGGCGTGGTGGTCATTGATATGGACGGGGATGGTTACGAACAAACCGGCTGGACCCTGCTGTATTTGCACATTGCCACCAAGGATCGGGTGCCGGTGGGCACCTGGGTTGAAGTGGGAGACCGGATTGGGCATCCCTCATGCGAGGGCGGACGTTCGACCGGGACGCATGTGCACATTGCCCGACGTTACAACGGCGAGTGGGTCCCTGCTGACGGTCCACTGCCCTTTGTGCTCAGCGGCTGGACAGCACGCGCGGCCAGTCTTGCTTATAAGGGGTGGCTGACAAGGGAGACGGAAATTATCTATGCCAATACGGCCGCCACATATGAAACCCACATCGCTCGAGACGAGTGATGGGTGAACCAGATGTAATTAATGGGGTTGACCATCGCTTTGATAGGGCGCTGATGTTCATCTAGACAAAAACAAGCCTACGGAGTATGCTTTTAGCGCAATATGCTTGGCAACGTTTTTCTGACCTTTGATATATCTTACTGGTTTTAAATCCCCCTATGATGAAGTTACGGAAAACCCTTTCGATCCTTATCCTGATATTAACCCTGTTGGCTGCCTGTGCGCCTGCAACCCAGCCAACGTTGATCTATCCAACCCCGGCGGGCGAAGGCGAACCGGAACCGGTGATGGAGATCACGCCATTTCCGACCCGGCCAGCTTACGCACCGGGCGAATTGGTCGATTACACTGCCCAAACCGGTGATACGCTGCCGGCGCTGGCGGCACGCTTCAACACGACTGAGGCTGAGATCCGCAGGACAAACCCAATCATCCCGGGCGATGCAACCACCATGCCGCCCGGTATGCCGATGCAAATCCCCATTTATTACCGGCCATTATGGGGCACACCCTTCCAGATCATCCCGGATGCCGTTTTTATCAACGGGCCTGATGCGGCGGCGTTTGATTCCTCGGCTTTCATTGCCCAATCGGACGGGTGGATCAATGCCTATTCTGCATGGGCTTTCAGCGGCACCCGGACGAGCGGTGAGATCGTTGACTATGTGGCCAGTAACTATTCAGTCAGCCCCAAGGTGCTGCTGGCTTTGCTCGAATTTATGGGGGGCGCCTTCTCTGAACCCGAACTCAACCCCCTCTCTGAACGCAATATCCTGGGCCTGGACTCGAATTATTGGACTGGCGTTTACCTGCAGCTTTCTTATGCAGCCAATTTATTGAATGATGGCTATTACCGCTGGCGAAACGGGGACTTGCTGGAGTTTGAGCTGGCCGATGGCTCTTTGGTGCGGCCAGACCCGTGGCAAAATGCCGCCACAGTGGCGCTGCAGCACTTCTTTTCGCAGACGATGACGGTGACAGATTTTCACCTGGCGATTGGCCCTGATGGGTTCGAACGCACCTATGCAGACTTGTTTGGCGACCCCTGGGAGACGGAACCGCATATCCCCGGCTCGTTACGGCAACCCGATTTGCTGCTGCCTTATGCCACGGATAAAGTGTGGGCGTTCACCGGGGGACCACATACCGGCTGGGGCAGCCTGGCGCCCATGGCGGCGCTTGATTTTGCTCCTCCAATAGAAGCGAGGGGTTGTATTCCATCTTCTGTGCACACGACGGCAGTTGCTGATGGTGTGGTCGTGCGGGATGGACCGGGCTTGCTGGTGCTGGATTTGGATGGCGACGGGGATGAACGCACCGGCTGGGTGGTGTTTTATTTGCATATTGCTAAGGATGGTCGTGTTCCGGTGGGGACTCATGTCGATGCAGGTGACCCGTTGGGATTTCCGTCCTGTGAAGGTGGGCGGTCGACGGGCACGCATATTCATATTGCCCGTAAATATAATGGCGAGTGGGTTGAGGCGGATGGCCCTTTGCCGTTTGTGATGTCGGGGTGGCGGCCGGTCAGGGGCGAAAGGCCTTACCAGGGCTGGCTGGTCAAGGGAGACGTGATGGTCGTGGCCAGTGAGAACCCGGATGGGCGCAGCATGATCCCGGTTGAATTGGATTAACGTGCTCAGCCTCAGGTGATCGTTGATGGGGGAGCGGGTTGTCCTAACAATTACATTACAAAGACTTTAACTTTGTTCCAGGTCATAACGCCCCTTTAGGTTTATAAAATTTTCGGCTTAAAAGAAAAGCCCCCAGGAGTAGGTCACATTTTTCATTCGACAACTGGGGGCTGATTGCTTTGTTTGGTTGGGGCTGCTAATTGAGGAATTGCCAGGGGTTGACCGGATAGCCATTTAGACGCAATTCAAAATGCAGGTGGGGCCCGGTTGACATCCCGGTGCTGCCCATAGCGCCAATTAACTGCCCTTTTTGCACATTGGATCCGCATGGCAGCAGGGAGCCATCCAGCAGGTGGGCATAAAAGGACTGCCAGC
>DKFH01000162.1 GCA_002452315.1 Anaerolineaceae bacterium UBA6801
CGGGCATGCTCGAGAAAATCCAGCGGATGAAAACCCTACTGGACGAAACGGGTTCACAGGCGCACATCCAGGTAGATGGCGGCGTCGATAGTAAAACGATCAAAGCTTGTTACCAGGTCGGCGCAAGGAATTTTGTCGCCGGATCGGCTGTGTTTGGTCACGAGGATGGCATTGCGGCCGGGATTAAAGCGCTTCGGGAGGCCCTCGACGAATAAGCAACTTAAAGCAAAAATCGCGGCCTTGGGCCGCGACTTATGCTCTGGCTGGGTGTTAAACCTATTTAGAGGATTTGACCAGCGTGCGGATGCAGCGGGTGCACATCGTCTTACGAACCGAGCGTCCGTTTTCGTAAACAGTGACCTTCTGCAGGTTGGGTTTAAATTGTCGTTTGGTCGCCCTCATCGAGTGGCTTCGATTATGGCCGAAGGTGGTCTTTTTTCCACATTTTTCACAGATCGCCATGATGTCGTCCTTTCACAACTTTAAGATATAATTACCTGGTTTGGTTATGCTTCAACCAAACAGCTGATTATTTTACCATACTCTATCAAAAGCAACAAGTAAGTAAGGTGAAAAAATGTCTGAAACTGAAAACATACACAACGAATTAGGCAGCATCCAGATCCAAAGGGATGCGATCGCATCGATTGCATGCCAATCTACCCTGCAATCCTATGGTGTTGTCGGCTTAGCTCCCAAAAACCTGGCCGAAAACTTGCGCCAGCTCTTCAGGAAGGATGCAAAATTTGGCGTGGATGTGGCTTATGATCACGATGGTCTGGTGATTGACTTATACATCGTGGTTGAGTACGGTCTGCGGATAAAAACAATCACCTCCAGTATTGCCAACAGTGTCAAATACAACGTTGAAAAAACCGTCGGCCTTCCGGTGCGACGAATCAACGTGCATGTGCGTGGTTTGCGAATCAGCAACATGGATTAATCTGCTTCGTTCATGAAGCAACCATGAAATTATCGCGTTTATTATCTTTTGGAGAATTATGAGTGCTGCGGAACTAACAAAATTAAGCCCTGCCGAACGCCATAAATTGGTTTCTAAACCTATCGATGGCCGAGGTCTTAAGACTCTGCTCGAATCAGGGATGGTTTGGCTCAAAACCAATCAGCAAATTGTCAACAGTTTGAATGTCTTCCCTGTTCCCGATGGCGACACCGGGACCAATATGGTGTTGACTATGCAAGCAGCCTTCGATGAAGTGGAAACCTCCGGCGTTGACAATGTCGGGCAGCTGGCCCATGCTGTTGCCCGCGGCGCGCTGATGGGCGCACGCGGCAACTCCGGTGTGATTTTATCGCAGATCTGGCGTGGTTTTGCCCGTGCTTTGGACGACCAACCCACCATGACGGTGGAGAACCTTGCCCATGCCTTAAACGAAGCAAAAGACACTGCCTACAAAGGCGTTGTCCGCCCGGTTGAGGGGACCATCCTGACCGTGATAAAAGATATTGCCACCCAGGCAGAGGTCTCTGTCCAACGAACCTCCAGTTTCTCAGAAGTATTAGCAGATATCGTTCAGGCCGCAGAGGCGTCTGTCGAGCGCACACCTGAGCTCTTACCCATCCTGAAACAAGCCGGCGTGGTTGACTCAGGCGGCAAAGGGCTTTTTTACATCTTTGAAGGCATGTGGCGCTTCATCAATGGGGATCCCCTCGATAAACCCCTCACGGAAGTCCTGCCTCTCTCAGATATGAATTTGGAAAATGCCATGGAAACAATTGAGCCTGGCCAGGATTATGAGGTTGTGATCGATTTTGCCCCAAAACCAACCTTTAGCCTCGAAGTTTATTACGATGAATTATCAAAAATCGGCTCATCCATCCAGGTCGGTGAGGGCGAAGGCATTTACAGAATGCATATCCATGTCCCGGAGGAAAACCGCTACCAGGCCATTGACCACACCATGACCCTCGGCACGATTAAGAAAGTGATGATTGAAAACCTGGTCGCGCAGATGGAAGACATCAACAATTCGAAAAATCCCAAGTTGATGTTAACCAAAGTGCAACCCGGTGAAACAGCTGTGGTCGCGGTATCCCCGGGGCCCGGCATCAGCCGGATATTTGCCAGCCTGGGTGTTGCTGCCATCGTCCAGGGCGGACAGACGATGAATCCCAGCATCAAAGAGTTGCTGGCTTCCTTCGAAAACCTGCCCACGGACAAAGTGATCATCCTGCCGAATAACAAAAACATCATCCTGGCTGCGAAGGAATCCGCGTCCATGACGGTCAAGAATGTAGCTGTCATCCCAACGATCAGCGTACCCCAGGGACTTTCTGCCATGTTTCGCCTGATCCCGGATGCTGAATTCGAAGACAATGTCGAAGGAATGACCGAGGCGATCGATGATGTGGAAACGGGAGAAATCACCATCGCCACCCGCAGTGTGGAAATTGACGGCGTCCAGGTGGAAAAAGGTGAGGTAATTGCCCTCCACAACGGGAAACTGGTGTCGTCGTCGAAATCCATTGATGAAGCTTGTGAAGCCTTGCTGGTGGCTGCAGATGCCCAAGACTACGAACGGATCACCCTGTTCTACGGCGAGGATATCCAGCAGCCACAAGTCAACGATCTGGCCGATAAGATCCGTTCCATCTACCCCGACCACGAAATTGAGGTCCACAACGGCGGCCAGCCGCATTATCAATTGATTATCGCAATCGAATAATCCTGGTGGTTGCCCGTATCATCAACAAAAACCCCCCGTTGGAGGGGTTTTTGTTTTTTCCACACGCTGGCACCTCGCCCTAGCACGATGTACATTCGAGAATATTCGGACCGACTTCAAATAACCTTGATGATGCGTTATGATTAATGCGAGATTCACGATAAAATTAAACCATCATTCCAATAGAAGGCTTTGACCTACAATGCAACGATCCACTGAGAAACTGTACAAAATATTCAAATTAGAAGCAGAACTCAATTACACCAACAGGGCCGTGGTAGGCGGGCTGGAAAAACTGATCGACTCCTGGCAGGGCGACGCTCGGGCTGAAGCATTGGCAGAAGAGGACATTCAACAGGTTGTCACCATCCTTAAGGGGTATGCAGATCTTTCCACCGCAGAACGACCTCAGGCATTGAGAAAAATCGGTTATATCCTGGACAACCCGGGCATCAAGCATCTCTCAGCTGCTGAGCTACAAACAGAACAACCCCTTCAAATAATGGAACAGCGAGAAAGTCAAAAGCCTGTGGGTAATCCAACCAGCACTCCCCCAAAACCCTCCCCGGCCAGAAGACGCATATCAACCCAAAAATCAAGCGCAAGCCCTGCACCCATCCCCAGCAACTCGCTCCCTGAAGCCCTGAGCGCACCGACCAGCGTGGTCCATGGGATCGGCCAAAAACAAGCTGATCTGCTCAGCAAACTGGGCTTGTATACCATCGAAGATCTCATTTATTACTTCCCCCGCCGCTATGATGATTATTCACAATTAAAATTGATCAAAGACCTTACATACGGCGAAGAAGTGACCATCATCGCCTGCGTTGACCGCGTAAGCTCCTTTACCTCACGTAATAAAAACCGCAAGATCATTCAAGCCCTCGTTTCAGATGATACGGGCAGCATCCAGTTGATGTGGTTCAACCAAACCTATCACCTGCGCCACCTGCGCAAGAACATGTTCCTCTCAATCTCCGGCAAGATCGAGCAATACATGGGTCGGCTGGTCATGTATCACCCGGATTATGAAAAAATCGATCAGGAACAGCTCCATACCAAGCGCATCGTCCCCGTCTATTCTCTCACGGCGCGTCTGAACCAGCG
>DKFH01000054.1:0-2162 GCA_002452315.1 Anaerolineaceae bacterium UBA6801
CCCTGGAAATCACCGATGCCATCCCCGTCGCTGTCTTTAAAGCTGCGCACGAAGATCTCATAAAAGACAATCTCCTGCCACCAAGTTTGCGGTTCGGGCTCCGGTGTAGGGGTGTAGGTGGGCGCTGGGCGTGTTACTGTGGCGGTCGGGACCGGCTCAGGTGTTGATTGCTGGGTACAGCCCCCTATAATCATTGCACAGAGGGATAATACCAAGAAAAGTTTTCGCATAGGTTTGTTCATGAGGCGCTCCAATCGCTCGAGGGTAATAAACGATGAATACCCTTGTTTGGCTACTCTGATTATAACTGTTAGGGGATTTAATTGCGTTGGCGGATTAATAAAAAGACCCCCGGCCGGCGTTACCAGGGGTGGAGGAAGATGTCGAACTTCTGAGGGTCAGGAGGGTTCTCCATGACCAAAAAGATTATAACACAAGTTGACCCCCAGTAACCTCATTTTCGATACGCTAACATGATATTAAGAAATACAAGCTTTCGTGAATGACATCGGCTGATTTTCACGTCTGTGTGATGATTAAATGATGAGCTCCTCGACCAGGACTCGAACCTGGAACCTAACGGTTAACAGCCGCTCGCTCTGCCAATTGAGCTATCGAGGAAGGCTAAAGTATTATACGGAAAAGCACTAAAAGTGTCAAGCAGAAAGCGCTCTTAAACAGGGCAATCGCAAAGTGGGAGAAATGTCTGCAATCTTGTTGTTATTGAATTAACAGACCCCATCCCCGGCCTTGAACGAAGTAAAACCCCTGTAGCGAAGCGGAAGTGGGCTTTCCTCGAAGAGGAGGAACTCGCTTTTCGTAAAGCGAGCATTCACCTGATGCGCCTTGATGGTGCTTCAGGATCAGGGAGCCCGGAGGGCGGGAAGGGGTGTTTACAATGTGAAGATCGTTGAGACATCGATTCCTCCAGTTTCTGAGGAATATACCCAATCATGTGTCTTTTGTGATGATTTCAACGGTTCACTTTTCAAGTTTAAACAGTTCACTTTTCAAGTTTAAATGACATCGCGAAACCACCTATTGACAGATCCAATTTAGATGGGTACACTTCTCTCTGTTAAATTATCATGCAAATCACTCCTCTCATCTTTTCATCCAGCCTAATTGCTGGATTCGGTTTTTTATTGGTTGCAGGTCCTGCCTTTGGCGAACTATTCGCCACCAAGCCACCCATTTTTCGCAATAAAAAGGCACTTTTGGCCAACGAAAAAATGAACCTCGCCTATGAGGAGGTCTCCTTCTACTCGGGTGATGGCCTGATTCTACGCGGCTGGTTTTACCCGGCTGAAGATCCACACGCGCCAGCTGTGATCAGTGCACCGGCAACCTCTCACGATCAGTGTTCAGGTCTTTCCCTGGTTCAGCCCCTCCATCGCGCTGGGTATCATGTGTTGTTGTTTAGCTACCGCGGCCATGGTCAAAGCGATGGGAATGCCTTTGGATTCTCCTATGGTGCCAGGGAAAGTAAGGATATTGACGCAGCGGTTAATTTTCTTGCTAAAGCAAAAGGGATTACAAAGATCGGATTGATCGGTCACTCTGCGGGGGCTGTATCGGCCTTGTTGAGTGCAGCCCGCAACCCCAGGGTTGGAGCTGTCGTGGCTGCCTCTCCATTTTCATCGATGGAAGCGATCTGGAATAACAACCGACCGAAGTTTTTACCTTCCTGTATTTTTAAATTCACCTTAAGGCTGGTTGAATGGCGGAAAGGGTTTTCAAGACATGCGGTGCGTCCCCAGGATGTGATCAGCCAAATATCACCGCGCCCCATCCTGTTGATCCACGGTGAGGATGATCAGCGTGTCTCGACGCAACAGGCAAAAGATCTATTCCTTGCAGCCAAAAGACCGGTTTCCCTCTGGCTGGTTAAGGGCGCCAGCCACGGTGAGGTTGGCACGGTGGTGCTGACTGAGCAGATCGACCAGATCATCGCCTTTTTTGAGGGGGCATTTGGCAGGGCAGGCCGTCTATTGACAGGCAGGCGCATCCTCAAGGTTGGCGCCTGATCCAGTCCTGATGGGATTGGATATCACGGTCCAGGAATATCCGGCGCAGCAGTACCGCGCGCCGGTCTTGCTTGTTGTGGGGGAGCGGTCTGCGGTTTGCCTCAAGGCGCTTGGCGATGGTCACCAGGACCATGC
>DKFH01000054.1:2255-2741 GCA_002452315.1 Anaerolineaceae bacterium UBA6801
GGGAAAATGACCAGTAACAGACCAAGAAACGGGCTTAACCCACGTCCGCCGGTAAAACCCAGGTAAACAGGCCAATTATGACCGATAATTGCAGCTAACCCCGCGGCGACCGCTGTGGGTTCACCCAAACCTAACTGGAGAGAAGCCCAGGCGGGCAGGGCGGCTTTTACCAGGTCAAATAAGCCGACTGGCAAAATAGCCCAACGCGTGACATGCTCCCAAACCATTGACCCGCTGATGGTTCCGCTCCCGTATTGGCGCAGATCGATGCCTTTGATCCATTTGCCAGCCAGGTAAGCGGAGGGTATTGAGCCCAGCAGATATGCTGTGAGGATTAACAGCAGGGATACGATCCACATCTTGCCCTTACCTTCCCTGAATCACGGAAGAAAAAATTGGTAAGTAAATTATAGCTTCTGGATGAGCTTTTTCCAAATATTATATCTGAGGGTGTTGAAAAACGAACAATGATTGCTCATCATTTGT
>DKFH01000054.1:2768-5333 GCA_002452315.1 Anaerolineaceae bacterium UBA6801
TTCCCATTTTCAACACCCTCATATCTGAGAGACGCGTGTTGTTTGAATATCCTTTTTCCTAGGGTATGATTCAATTGATAAATGGGGTGTTCAAAGAAAGCGAAGTGTTTCAGCACGGATGTGAACACTCCCGGGAATATGCAAATTCACGGCGCAATACGCGGCCTGATTGTAAAATGTGTTTGGCAATTGAATAGGAACAGGGATCGAGTGCTTTAACCGTCCATGAGGATTTGCGAGAGGCAGGTGCATGATGACATTCGATGTGAATTGTCTGATTTTGCTGGTTAGCTCTTACCTGTTTGGCTCAATTTCCTTTGCCATTCTCGTCACCAAGGCGTGGACCGGAGAAGATATCCGCGAAATCGGCAACCTGAATGCCGGGGCGGCGAATGTGGGTCGCTGTGTGGGCCTCCTGCCAGGCGCGATTGTGGCTGTGATGGATTTTGCTAAAGGCGCCCTCCCGGTTTTGGTAGCCAGGATGTTAGGGCTGGGTGAGATCTGTGCCCTGGCCGGGATTATTGTGGCGGTTTTAGGGCATAGTTATCCAATCTATTTTGGTTTTCGGGGCGGCAGGGGGCTTTCAACGGTTTTAGGCGGGTTGCTGGCCTTGACTCCTGTGGAAAGCTTTTTAATATTGCTGTTATTTGGATTGATATACCTGGTGATCACCGGAAGCGCGATCATCGCGTCGATCGTCAGTTTGCTGGCGCTGTCAGGTGTCTACTACCTGCAGAATAAACCCCTGCTCCTCATCCTGGCCCCGCTGGTTTTCTTGCTGACGATGGCGTCAGTGTTGCTGCCACGCTTCATCCGAGAATTAAGCACCCGTGGGGATAAACGCAAGGTGTTCACCGAATGGCTGCGACCTAAGGGTCGGGTAAAAAAAGCACAACCGGTGGCCATCATCACGGATAGTATTGCATCGCTCCCCGTGGATTTACGCGAACGCGAGCATATCCATATTGTCCCCCTGGCCCTGATATTGCCCGGTGGCGTGTGTCATGATGGGGTTGATGTGGATACGCGTCAGTTCTATCAGGACCTGCGGGCGGGCAACCTTGATGTTAAAACGTCTGCGCCCTCCCCGGGAGAGTTCTTAGACCTTTTCTGGAAATTATCTCAGGATCATGAAGCGGCGATTGTGATCTCACCACCCAAAGAGCTGACCCATACCTGGAGTTCTGCGCACCTGGCAGCTCAGGAGATCGGGGAGGATTTCCCGGTCTTTGCGGTTGACAGCCGCACCGCTGGGCCTGCTCAAGGGTTCATTGCCCTGGCGGCCGCGCGCTTGGGGCAGACATTTGATGAGCCTGAACAAATCCTGGAAGCGCTTGAAACGGTGATGAAACGCGTGGGGTTCGCGGGCGTTTTGGATACGCTTGAGCTTTTGATCAAAGGCGGACGGGTTCGCGATGCACAGTATTGGGCCAAATCCAGGTTGCGGGTGTTTCCCGTGCTGGCCATCAACGATAGTCAGATCCGCCTGCTGGGATTGGCCAGATCCAAAGAAAAAGCCCGCACGCGCCTGCTGGACTGGCTTAAAAAGACGCTGCCAAAAGGTCAGATCGCGCTGGCTGTTTGCCATACTGACGCTGCTGATGAGGCGGATCAGTTCGCAAAACAGCTTAGTACCGTTTTTCACCCGGTGGATCTTTTCGTGACTGAGCTGCCCCCTATCATCGGCGCCCATGCTGGCCCGGGGCTTTTAGGCGTGGCCTGGTGGGTTCAATCAGATGAATCGTAACGAAGCGGTCTATCTACTCGTCTTAAGGTAAATTCCCCCTATGTTAGCCCTGGTTATTCCCCGCTGTTGACCTGATCAATGATTGATTTCGCCAGGGCGTTTAGGGCCTGTTTTTTTTCCTGTGCCATGCTGCTGTGGCTGGCATCCCAAAAGATATCGAGCAATTCAGTCACCCCCAGGCTGCTGGCGGCGCGCCCTTCGGGCAGGCGGACCCTGGCTTCCATGTGCGGGCGTTTGACCAGGTGGAATTCAAAGGCTGATGCGGTTAAATTCCGCAATTCAGCTTCGTCTATCAGGGGCTCCCATTCGCGCGGGTATTCGATCACCATGCGCAGGATGGCGTCTTGTAATTTATCCGGAGGTGGAAGGTGGGACTGCAGGGTTTGGTTGATGCCCTGGTCTGATTCCAGCTTGACATGCATGTCGATAAAGGGGCGGATGTTTTTCAGCTCTCGCCAAGTGACCTGGGTGTCTTGCTGAGCCACTTCAGCAAGGACGAAATACTTGCGATCAGCCGCTTCACCAAAATCAACCCGTTCGATCGAACCCGGGTAGATGACCGGGGGATGCACCCCTTCGTTCAGGTTTTGAGATTTGTGGATATGACCGAGGGCGACGTAATCAAAACGGGGATCCTTGACCAGCGCTGGCGGTAAGACCAGGTCCTTACCCAGCATGACCATGCGCTCTGCGCCATACAGAGCGCCCTCCACGGAGGCATGGGCGGTCAGGATGGTGGGCAGGTGGGGATCAGCGTCGTCCAGCCAATTGTTCACCAATTCACCCAGACGGCTGCTCAATTTTTCGTAGATCTGGTC
>DKFH01000054.1:5467-13686 GCA_002452315.1 Anaerolineaceae bacterium UBA6801
CCGGTTGCCGGTGACATATCGTGATTGCCGGTCAGCAAAAGCGTCAGGATACCCGCCCGTGAGAGCTGCATGATCCGTTTTCCCCATTCGCGCTGAAAGGTCGGTGCCGGTGAGCGATCCTTGTAGGTGTCACCCGCGAAAATGACCAGATCAACGCTTTCTGAGATGGCAGTTTGCACAATCTCATCCAGGGATTTGAGAAAATCCATCACCCGCAAGGGCAGGCCTGATTCCGGGTCGTGCCGCCCAAAGTTGGCCATGTCTATATGGGCATCAGCAAAGTGAAGGATTTTAACCATGTCTAAGATCACCTTTTCTAATCTGGTTAAGGTGTAGTTTATTAAATACGCGACAAAGCCGGCAGAAGCTGGACCGGATGGTCATCCTGGGTCAGCGATGGCCTTAAGCGCACGGCTTGTTGACGGGCTTTATTCGTTTTGGTTCTGCGTTTTACGCTCTTTGGCCAGCCTGCGTTCAAGGCGTTTTTCATCCAGCAGCCTGAGTTTGCGCGCTTGGATGGATGTGTTGACCATAAAGTACAGGAACAAGACCAGGGCCAGCGTGCCTGCGACCAGATTGTACAAGCTGGTCACGCCTACCAGCGGCAAGTTAAAGGTCACTTCACCGAGAAAGAAGATCACGATGTTGACGATGATGGCCAGCAAGCGGATCTCTGTCGGGCCGATCAACACACTGGTGATGGTGAATACACCGGTCACATAGGTGATCAGGTAAACCATGATAGAAACCAGCAGATAGCTGATCAATAGCATGCAAGCCACCACCAAATTGACATAGGGTG
This sequence comes from Anaerolineaceae bacterium UBA6801, assembly GCA_002452315.1. Classification (GTDB taxonomy): domain Bacteria; phylum Chloroflexota; class Anaerolineae; order Anaerolineales; family Anaerolineaceae; genus Brevifilum. The sequence continues at coordinate 6,270 of DKFH01000054.1, forward strand.
AGAGCCCCAAACCGATGAAGATCAACACCGCGCTGAGGGCATCCACCCAGTGATCGATCAGGAAGCCATAACGCGGCCGTTCGATTTTTCGGTAGCGGGCCACAGTGCCATCCAGGCTGTCGCCGAACCAGTTGAGCACAAAACCCAGGCTGGCTAACCATAGATAGTTGGGACTGGCGTTGGTGAGGATATAGCTGACGAAGATCAGCACAGATGCGCCAATCCCGATCCAGGTCAGGATATCGGGGGTGATCCAGGCTGGCATGTGAGCAGCCAGCCACTGCAGGGCAGGCCGCTCCAAAAAGCCAAGCAGGATTTTGTTCTCCCTTTTATGTTCTTCTACGTTTGTCATTTTGCCCTTTCTACTTGCTTTAATTATATGCCTAAAAATTGCGGCCACACCGGGTAGAACATCGCCCATTGCTGGGGATATTTTTTAATAATTTTCTCTGCTTCCCCTAAAACTTTATGGGTATTGGTGAGGATTTCAGTTTCGAGGTCATCATAACGCTCTAACCAAATTGGCGCTGAACCTTCTAAATAATAGATGCCGTCGGGCAGGTAAACCGCAGCAAACACAAACACCGGTACTTCAGCTTCCAGTGCCATGCGCACGTAAGTCACTGGTAGATGCGCGGGGTGGCCAAAAAAATGCGGCTGATACTTTTCATGAAAACCTTTTTCCAAGGGCCGGTCTAGGCCGGTGAGAACGCTACCGCCTTCCCGCAGGCGTTGCCGGGCTTGTCTGAACGCGCTCAGGCTCATTGGTGTGACGGTGACGCTCCGCCGTTGCCGGAGTTCATTTTGCCACCGGTAGGTGGCCACCGGGTCTGGATAGGATAAGACTTGCACATTGATATCATTGAGGGCCAGTGCATAGCCCATCAGGTCAAAGTTGCTTAAATGCGGGCAGACCACCACGCAAGGCTCGTTATTTGCGATGCGCGTGATGGCGGCTTCAGCTTCTGGGCTGAAGCGGATGATCTCCTCTAGTTTTTCTGGCCGGGAGAGGAAGTATAAATAATCAAAGAAGCACTTGGCAGCCGAGCGAAATACAAGCCGGGGGAAGCGGTTTAATTCTTTCCGGGTCAACTGCTGGTTGTGGAGCACCCATTGGTTGGCGCGGATCGCCTGGATCAGGGGTAATTTCCTAAGGCTGCCCACAACGGTCCCAATCAGGCTGGCGATCAATAAACCGACTTTCCGGGGCAGGACCTTGCCCAGCAGGATCAGGAATTGAAAAGGAACTGGCAGATGTTTAAACTCGCGTAAATTCATCTTGGGATACGGATATGACTAGAAAAATGATAGTTGATTTCAACAGCAATGTTACCATACCACTGTTGAACTAACCATTTTACTTCAAATCTGCATTCTTTGTAGGGCAATCGCAAAGTGGGGATATGTCTGTAATATCATTTTTCGTGAGTTATTTGACCCCATCCCCAGCCTTGAACGAAGTAAAACCCCTGTAGCGAAGCGGAAGTGGGCTCCCCTCGGGAGGGGAAGGGTGCCTGGAGGGCGGGAAGGGGTGTTTACAGAGTGAAGATCGTTGAGACAATAAGAATGTTTGACTTTGCGATTGCCCTGGCCAAACCATCTGCGATTAAATATGCTTACATGTGGTATATTTTCATTCAACGGAGTCATCAAAGCCTTCAGTCTCAATTGACTGGATGGCAATCCAAACGGTCCGTAGACGAGTTAGCCATGAATATTGTCAGTATCAGCGCATCGTTTATCCCAGCCAATACCGCCAACAGCATCCAGGTCCTCAAGGCGACACAAGCGCTGGCGGGGTTGGGGCACCGGGTGACTTTACTGGTGCCGGGAACCACAGCCACGCCCTGGGCGGATTTGCAGGCGCATTACGGTCTGCAGCATGCTTTGGAGATCATCTGGATTCCTGAAAATCTGGCCTTCAAACGCTATGACTTTGCCATCAAAGCGGTACAAAGGGCGCGTCAGCTGGGCGCAGATCTGGTCTACACCTGGATGCTGCAAGCCGGGGTGCTGGCGTTGTGGAGGGGATTGCCCACGATCCTTGAGCTTCATGACCGGGTGACGGGCAGGGTGGGCCCGTGGCTCTTTCGGCAGTTTTGTGCTTCGAAAACCTGCCAGCGGGTGTTGACCAATACAGACGCGCTTAAACGCATGCTGATGGCTGACTTCCAGCTGGAACCAAATGCAGTGGATATTTTGACGGCCCCTAATGGGGTGGATTTAGAGCGTTACCAGGGCCTGCCTGCTCCCGTAACAGCCCGCCAGGCACTGGGCTTACCCGATCGGTTCACAGCGGGGTACACTGGCCACTTTTATGCCGGTAGAGGGATGGATTTGATGTTTGAATTAGCAAAGGCCCTGCCCGAGATTCATTTCCTGTGGGTCGGCGGCGAGGATGACTCAGTGGCCTATTGGAAGGGCAGGCTGACATCTACCGGCCTGAACAACCTCACCCTGACGGGGTTTGTGCCCAATGAAGCCTTACCCCACTACCAGGCGGCTGCTGACGTCCTTTTGATGCCCTATGGCCGCCAGATCGCGGGCAGCGGGGGCGGGGATTCGGCCAAAATTGCCAGCCCGATGAAGATGTTTGAATACATGGCTGCGGGACGGGCGATTATCAGCAGTGACCTGCCTGTGATCCACGAGGTGTTGAACGCTGAGATGGCGGTATTTTGTCCGCCTGATGACCTGCCCGCCTGGGTAGACGCGTTATCAACGCTAAGGGCACAGCCATCTGCCTGCCAGGCTTTGGGCGAGGCTGCCCGCTCGGCGGTAGAAGGCTACACCTGGACCGCGCGGGCGGAAAGAGCGCTTTCAGGCTTGATTTAATTGGGTTTTGTGGTGAAATTGTGATCATGTTTGGTGAATCGAAAAGAAGTTTAGTCATATGGCTGGCCATTGTTCTGATTCTGGCGATTGGCCTGAGGGTTTGGTTATGGACCAGCTACCCGCCAGTGGCTTACAGTGATACCGCCAGTTACCGGCGGTCTGCTGAGGCCGTTCTGGGTGGGTTTGAGGCTTATGACGGTACCCGCACACCCGGCTACCCCGTTTGGATGGCCCTGCTGGGGCCGGACCGCGTCGTGTATGCGTCACAGCTGGTGCTGGGGCTGGGGATCACCCTGGTGTGGTTTTACATTGGGTACCGGTCCACAGGCAAACCCTTTATGGGCGGGTTGGCAGCCCTGGCCCACACGTTAAATCCTGGCCAGCTCTTCTTTGAGGCCAACCTGCTTACCGAAACACTATCCACGTTTTGGTTAATGCTGGCCTTTTTAGGCGCGTTTGTATGGCTTGAAAACCAAAATTGCCGCAGATGGTGGCTGGGATTAGCCATTGGGTTGACAGCGTCCCTGGCCGCCCTCACCCGTCCGCTGTTCATCTTTATGCCCATTTGGTTGGCGTTGTGTTTGGCCTTCTCTGTTGATGTGCGCAAACTGCGCCTGGATTGGAAACCTCTGGCAGCGATTCTATTACCGGCGATCCTGCTGGTGGGGGGCTGGATGCGCTGGATCCAGAACAATTACCATACGTTCAGCCTGACCACCATGACCGGGTATCACCTGGTACAGCACACCGGCTATTACTTTGAAGCTGTACCGGATGAATACGCAGATTTGCGGGAGGTTTACCTGGACTATCGTGATGCCCGCATGGCCGAGACGGGCACCCAGGGCAACACGATCTGGGATGCGATCCCTGCCATGCAAGCCGTGAGCGGTTTGAGCTTTTACCAGCTCTCTCGCACCTTGCAAAGCATTTCAATCGACCTGATCTTGTCTCACCCCGGTGAATATCTCTCACGGGTGTTGAGGGGTTGGTGGCTGTTTTGGCGGGCCCCGGTTTACTGGGATGCGGGCGGCATAACCTCCCAGAGATTGGTTGCTGTGCTATCGGTTGGGATCCTCGGCGCCCGTGGTGTGCTGGTGGCGGTCAACCTGATCTTTGTGGTCGCCAGCCTGGCTGTTTTGATCTCAAAACGCCTGCGAGAGGCCTGGGCTATCACCCCCTTCCATGTGCTGCTAGCGGGGTCTGTGTGGGCGTCTTCCGTGGCCTCTTCGCTGATGGATCATGGCGATAACCCACGCTTCCTGGTGCCGTTGCAAACGGTTGTGGTCTTTCTGGTGCTGTGGATGGTTTATCGGTCCTGGGAGGTTTGGATTGTGCCCAAGCGGCAAAAAGCGAGGGCAGAAAATGCGTGAGCGAATTATCAGTAAAACCCTGCTAATCCATCTTGGGGCGATCCTGGGTGCCAGCCTGGGGGCCGGTGCGCTCATCCAAGGCGTCTTGGGGTATGAGCGCTTCTGGGCGGGGTTGTTCTCGATTGCGCTGCTGCTGTTCCTGGTTAGCTGCGGCCTGTACCTTGCCTGGAAGCAGGCTGGCGCTGGTAAAGCGCTGGCATGGATGATGGTCGTGGCCTTTATCATCCGCCTAGGTTACGGTGTTCTGCTGGGCTGGGGCTTACCCCGCTATGGGTATGACGAACGGCCTCAGCAAGCCGGTTATGTGTTTGAAGATGCTTATCGCCGGGATCGCAATGCCTGGACGTTATCTCGCAGTGACCAGCCGCTGACCAGGGCCTTCAGCGATGACTACGAGGAGGACCAATATGGCGGATTGATGGCGCTGAGCGGGCTGGTTTACCGTTACATCAGCCCGGATGTGCACCGCCCGATTTTGATGGTCATTTTAGCCGCAGGGGCTATGGCGCTCAGTGTGCCCTTCCTGATGGGGGGACTGAAGAACAGGGTCAGTCTGCAGGCGTCCTTGTGGGCAGGCTGGATTTTGGTGCTTTACCCGGATGGTGTTTTGCTGGGCGCCTCGCAGATGCGTGAACCGTTTTTGATCCTGTTTTTCACCATGATGTTCTGGGCAGCTTCCCGTTGGCTGGACCGCAAGGCGAATGGGCTCTCTATGAGCATGCTGGGACTGAGCGCTGCAGGCCTGTTGCTGTTTTCTTCCAGGGTGGCCTTGCCAATGATTGGGGTGGTGATTTTGTGGGTTTGGGTGGTCAAATCAGTCCTGCTGCCGAAAACCTGGATGAAAATCCTGGGGTGGCTGCTGATTCTGCTGACTGTATTGGTTGGCTTGTGGCTAATGCAAGATTGGTTGGTAGCTGTCCTGCATTGGGATACGCTGCAAACCATTTCGCGGTCGGGCCGGGTTCAATTTCACCTGGACGGGTTACCAGGCTGGCTGCACTTCCCCTTCATCCTCACTTACGGCATCTTACAGCCGGTGCTTCCGGCCGCCATTGCTGCGCCTGCCCCCTGGATCTGGCAGAGTTTGGCGATCTTCAGGGCTTTAGGCTGGTATTTATTGTTTCCACTGCTGGCCTACACTCTTGTTCGCGTGTGGCGTTTGGCGCCTTCCCAGCAGCGGAAATTTATCCTGGTGTTCGTGATTATTGTGTGGGTGTGGGTCCTGGTGGCATCTGCCCGCGCAGGTGGTGACCAGTGGGATAACCCGCGCTACCGGACGGTCTTCCTGCCGTGGATAGCCATTGTGGCCGGATGGGGGGTTGCCACAGCCAGGCAGACCCAGGACCGCTGGTTGAAACGGATCTTTTTGATTGAGGGCATTTTTCTGCTATTTTTCACCCAGTGGTATATCAGCCGGTATTATCCGTACTTTCCACGGCTGGATTTATGGGTAATGGTTGGATTGATTGTTTTATTAAGCCTTGGGGTGGTGGTTGTGGGTTGGGTGTTAGATTCCAGGCGGAATCAACACTCCTTGACGCAAGATGGGGAATCATTATAATTCAAATACGGATTATTAAAGGAAGATTTGGTGTTTTTATCTATTGTGGTTCCAGTGTTGAATGAAGAAGAGGGTTTACCCATCTTGAAACAAGCTGTCGATCAAGCTTTGTCAGTGTTTTCACGAGATTGGGAAGTAATTTTTGTAGATGACGGCAGTAATGATGGGAGTGCGGAAATTCTCCAACAATTCGTTCACGAGGACCCTGAACATACACGGGCTGTTATCCTGCGTCGTAATTTTGGGCAAACAACGGCTATTGCCGCGGGGATTGACCACTCACACGGTGATGTAATCATCCTGATGGATGCAGATCTGCAAAATGACCCTGCAGATATCCCGTTGATGGTGGATAAATTGGAGGAAGGCTATGATGTGGTCAGTGGGTGGCGCAAGGACCGTCAGGATGCTTTTTTAACCCGGGTTTTGCCCTCACGTCTTGCCAATGGGCTGATTTCCTGGGTTACAGGCGTAAAATTACATGATTATGGCTGCACGCTCAAAGCCTATCGGCGTGAAGTGATCACTGATTTTCGCTTGTATGGTGAGATGCATCGCTTTATTCCTGTGTACGCGAATTCAATAGGCGCTCGCATCGTTGAAATACCCGTTCAGCATCACCCAAGGCGTTGGGGGAAGGCAAAGTATGGACTCGAACGGATCACCAAGGTAATTCTGGATTTGTTCACGGTAAAATTTCTCAGTGCATACAGCGGCAAGCCCAGTTATCTGTTTGGCGGGGTTGGCGGTTTCTTTGTATTAACCAGCGCGATTATGCTGATCTTCCTGGCAGTCCGCAGATTAACCCTGGGTACGGATGTTTTGACATCGCCTTTTTTCATGGTCGCAATTGTGATGCTTTCCTTTGGTTTTCAGTCGATCCTGATGGGCTTGATTGCTGAACTTCTGGCACGCACCTATCACGAATCTCAAATGAAACCAACCTACACTGTCCGGCAACGTTTCGGTGTTGATGCTCCTGGTAATACGGGGGAGGCGGCAAGATAAGTATGGCTTCGGAAATTCCAAAGAAGCCATTACGCGAGTCCATTTTTCGATGGCTGGGTACGTTGATTGCTATTGGGGTCGTGATTTACCTCATTTGGCGAAACTGGTCAGATTTTATCGGTGCTATCCGAGGACTGCCCGCATTAAATTTGCTTTTGGTCATCGGTTTGGCCTTTCTATCGCGTGTTATGGTCACGGTGCGCTGGTATATTCTGTTGAGGGTTGTTGAACCACAGGTCACCCTTGGAAATGTGTTTAAGCTCTCTTTTGTGGGTTTGTTTTCAACCAATGTGCTGCCGAGTACGATTGGCGGTGATGTTGTCAAGTTAGGCGCAGGCCGGCAGGTAGGATGGGATTCTGCAGGCGTTGCAGCTTCACTGGTGATTGACCGGTTGGTGGGAATGGCCACCATGGCCACGTTTCTACCGTTTGGCATCGTGCGAATCATTCATCTGCCCCCCTCAGTCAGTATGATCACTGCTGGCGCGCCAGGTCATTTTTTTACACACCATTGGCAACGCCTAATGGCTTTTCTGCATAGAACCTGGAAATCCTTGAAATTGTGGTTTCGAAAGCCGATGTCATTATTGGGTGCGGCTGTGTGCTCTTACGTCCATATCCCTCTGTGTCTATAATAATG
>DKFH01000124.1 GCA_002452315.1 Anaerolineaceae bacterium UBA6801
GATCATATCCCGCAGGACATCACCTGCGCCAACAGACGGGAGTTGGTCCACATCTCCCACAAATAAAACCTGCGTGCCAGGCCGTAACGCGCGCAAAAGATGATAGGTTAGCAGCAGATCAAGCATCGAAGCTTCATCAACGATCAAAAAATTAATTTTTAGCGGTTTGTTTTCGTTATACTGAAAACCCTTTGCGGGCGAGTACCCTAACAAGCGGTGAATGGTGGCGGCAGGCCGTGAAGTTGCCTCGGAGAGGCGCTTGGCTGCTCGGCCTGTAGGTGAGGACAAGGCATACGACAGATTTTTAGCTTCGAGCAATTCGATCAACGCTTTTAAACACGTTGTTTTTCCTGTACCCGGACCACCCGTCAGGATGCTGACCGGGCTTGACATGGCGGTCTTAAGCGCAGCCTTTTGTTCTTCCGATAGCTTTGCTGACTCAAATCCGAGCGACGCCTGCCATGCTGCTACCGGGCAGGCGAGTAAATCGAGTAATTTGTCCGCCACGCCCTTCTCGCCATGATAAAAAGGCGTTAGATAGATGACGGGATCACCGTAGGTTGAGGCCGTTTCCGCCACCTTATGACCCTGTGCATCCAGCAGCGTTTGATTATTATAAGTTTGCTCCTGACGGACGCGATCCGCAATCCGCAGCCTCTCAACACCTGCTGAAACCAGATCTTTTTCCAATTCGAGCAGTCCTTCGGCCCGTTCAACAAGCTGTCCCATGGGTGAATATACATGCCCTTCATTGACCATCTCGTTAATGGCATAAATCACGCCTGCTTCAATCCGGGCGGGATGATCAGTCGGCAAGCCCAGGTTTTGCGCAATCCGGTCAGCGGTCTTAAAGCCCACCCCATGAATATCCTGTTCAAGCTGATAAGGGTTCTCCCTAACAACCGCCAGTGAGTTGTCCCCATAGGCTTTATAGATCTTAACAGCCAGGTTGGTGCTGACCTGGTGTTCGTGCAAAAAAAGCATGATCTCTTTGACCGACTTCTGTTCTTCCCAGGCCGAGATAATTTTCTCGGTTCGATCATCGCCAATCCCCGGGACTTCACGCAGGCGTTGGGGGTCCTGTTCTATGATGTCGAGGGTGTCCTCTTTGAAATGCTTGACAATCCGTTTTGCCAGTTGCGGCCCAATGCCTTTGATCAAACCCGACCCCAAATAACGCTCAATACCAATTTCTGTGACAGGTAGCAGCTTTTCACATTTTTCGCCCTTAAACTGCAGCCCATGTTTGGCATGTGTGGTGTAATCACCGTCAAACCTGACGTGCTCCCCCGGAGAGAGCTCGGGAAAGTTGCCGATTACCGTCAGAAATCCTTCCAGGTTCAATCCCACAATTTGCTTTCCCTGGGTGTGATCTGGTCGCAGCCTAAGGACGGTATAACCGTTGTCTGGGTTGTAATAAGTGATTCGCTCTACGGAGCCGGTAATGCTGACCATGGTCAAAGTATACTGGAATTTGGCTTAATTGGTCGTTTACCGACCAAAATACGTGGCTTGCCGTTTGGCACATCCCTCCTACCCACTTAGTGTATTAAAATCAGGTATTCTATACGCATTCAGCTGTTTGAAATTAACCGTAAACTTTAATGCAGAGATGAAGACCATAGTATAATCTCAGCATCGGTCAAACCCGGGTTAATTAGGGTCTCATCAGGGAGATCATCATCTATGTTTACACAATTTTCAGATGTATCACGTTATTTGAGCGAGCAGCAGGTACATATGATCGACTTAAAATTTAGCGATCTATGGGGGCGCTGGCACCATGTCACCTTACCCGCCTCCGCCTTTCATCAAGAGGTCCTCACCGAGGGGATCGGGTTTGATGGTTCCAGTGTGGGCTTTAAGAGCGTTCATTCCGGCGATATGGCGCTGGTGCCGGACTTAGAAACCGGCTTTATTGACCCGTTTTGGGATCAAAAGACGCTGAGTTTTATTTGCAATACGCTCGATGCCCGTTCAAAAGCCAGCTTTGCTGGTGATCCCCGGCAGGTTTTGTTTCATGCAGATCAACAACTCCAGAAAATGGGCAGCGCTGATGCCAGCCTGTGGGGTCCTGAATTTGAGTTTTACGTTTTTGATCACCTGACCTTTACCAATGACATCAACACCGCTGGCTATAAAGTGGATTCGTCCGAAGCGAGCTGGCGCGGTAGTGACCGAGACCTTTCTTACACCATTCCACTGCATGGCGGTTACCATGCCATTCCACCCAACGATCAGCTCTTTAACCTGCGCAGTGAGATCTCCCAGGAACTGATAAAAGCAGGCATTCCGGTCAAGTATCACCACCATGAAGTGGGTGGCCCAGGCCAATGCGAAATTGAAACACCGCTGCTTGCTATGCGAAAAGCAGCCGATGCAGTGATGATGATCAAGTATTTCACCAAGATGATCGCCATCTCACACGGGCAGATTGCCACCTTTTTACCCAAACCGCTCTACGGCGAGGCGGGAAACGGGATGCACTTTCACCAACAACTCCTGTTGGGCACTGATAACGCCTTTTACGACCCTGAGGGCGCCCATCAATTGTCACAAACCGCGCTTTACTATATTGGCGGACTGCTGCATCACGCTCCATCGCTACTGGCATTCACCAATCCCAGCACCAACTCCTACCGGCGGTTAGTACCAGGATACGAAGCGCCGGTCAATGCTTTCTTTTCGATAGGCAACCGCAGTGCAGCCATTCGCATCCCGGCCTATGCCACTCTGCCCAGCGAGGTGCGTTTTGAATTCCGCCCGCCAGATGCTACCTGCAATCCCTACCTGGCCATGGCGGCCATGCTGATGGCTGGGCTGGATGGCATTGCGCAGCAGATCGACCCGGTTGCCGCAGGTTATGGCCCAATCAATGAAGATATCTTCTCCTGGAGCCCGGAGCGTCGTAAATCCATCACCAGCTTACCCACTTCTCTGGGGGAAGCATTATCCGCCCTGGAAGCAGACCACCAATACCTCACCGCCGATGGCATTTTCCCTGATGAACTGATTGACCAGTGGATCTCGGCCAAGCGCCAGGAAGACCAGGCCGTTCGCTCACGCCCCCACCCATATGAAATTGAGCTTTATTTTGATCTCTGAAGCGTTGAATTTATAGTGGCTGCATAAAATTGTTCAACACTCTCGTGTGAGTGCAAACTGGCGTAAAGACTGACCCCATTTTTCTTGGCGAATCCTAACCTAACTCGCCCACACGGAGGTTGAGGGTGAACGGACATGCCTAATTAATAAGTTCTTCGGCTTGTTGAGGGTGTTGAAAATGGGAA
>DKFH01000102.1:0-2035 GCA_002452315.1 Anaerolineaceae bacterium UBA6801
AAACAAAATGAAATTTTATGTTGTGTTGGCCGATGTTTTTTGTTGAACGTTGAGGACATCATCATGAAAGCCACTGGTGATCGGGTTGACGATGAGAAGGCTCCTGGGTATGAGGTTCCACTTTACGATAAGATTGCGTATAATCCTTCTTAACAGCCCATGATTATCGCCATTTGGAACAGGTGGAGCTGGCTCAGCGTCTATTTATTCAAAATCAGTTATGCTAAAATAAAATTATGTCTGATAACAACGATCGAACCAACGAAAATAACGAACTCCCGGCCGAAGAGCCCGTGCAGGGGGAGCAGACCCCTGCAGAATCTTCGCTTGGTGAGGATACGCAGGAGATCCAAGTTGAATCGTCCCAGGAGGGTGAAGATAGCCAGGGTTTCGTGGATGCAGACGAACCATCATCCGACGATGAGGTGGAAGGGTCCGAGTGGGTCGCGGAAGTGGATATTGATGGCGACCAGCACACGCTTGATGAACCCCGCTCACCGGATGAGGGGGATACCGGGGCGGTGGAATGGTGGGGTGATGCACCCTTTACCCCGATCGAAGCGCTGGACGAAGAGGATACCCAGCCGGTTCACCTGGTCCCAGACAGCAGTATGGATACACGCGCAATTCCCCCAGAGCGGTCGACACAATCCACCGGGGAAACGCGGGTGACCCCGGTCAGGCCCCCTGCACAGGCGGATAAGGACACACGTGCGATCCCCCTGAACCGTCAAGCGAATGCGTCTGATGCCACCCGGGGCCCCAGACCGCCCCGGCATTCGGATGACATCCCGACCATCCCGCCCACGGACGTTCCTTCGGATTGGACACCCAGGCGGACCAGCCTGCCCAGGCAGGTCAGCGAAGTGGACCAGGGTGCCACTCGGGTGACGCCGGCCGCATACCAACGCGCCAGCACCCCGCGGGAACCCGCCCGGCCGCCCCAACCCAGCCAGCGCCAGGGACGGCGCCCATCCGAGACAACCCGGCCCCAAAAACCAGGTAAGAAGAAGTCATTTGGCGCCCGTTTGCTCAGGTTTTTCCTCGTTTTTGTTTTTCTTATCATCCTGGCAGGGTTGGTGGCGGGGTCGTTTGGGATTTACCAGTATTTTCGGATTAAGTCGTCGCTCCCCAACGTCTCCGAACTGCGGGATCGGGCGGCAAAATTTGAGACCACCCGCATCTTGGACCGGGACGGAAACGTGCTGTATGAGATCCTCGATCCCAGCGCGGGCAGGCGGACTTATGTCCCGCTGGAGGATATTTCGCCGGCTTTGATCGCGGCCACCATTGCAACCGAGGACAAGGATTTTTACGACCACCCGGGCTTTGATTTACTGGCCATGACCCGCGCGCTGTGGCAGAACTACACCGCCGGTGAGATCCAGTCTGGTGCGTCGACCATCACACAGCAATTGGCCCGCGCCCTGCTGCTTGATCCGACGGAACGTTACGACCAATCCTATGAGCGCAAAGCACGAGAGATCGTCCTGGCATATGAGATCACCAACCAGTATTCAAAAGAAGAGATCCTCGAGCTGTATTTGAATGAAAACTATTACGGCAATATGGCTTATGGCGTCCAGGCCGCCGCTGAAACCTACTTCAACAGTGATGCCGGATCGCTTAATTTGTGGCAGTCTGCCTTCCTGGCCGGGCTGCCCCAGGCGCCTTCTGTGTACGATATTTATAACAACCGTGACGCCACGCTGTACCGGCAGCGCTCGGTGCTGGTATTGATGTACGAGTTAAGCCGGGAGCGAAACTGCATTGAGATTGGCTCCGGGAGGCCACCGGTGTGTGTGTCGTATCCCGATGCCACCCAGGCCGGGATTGACCTCGAAAATTACCAATTTCCTGAGCTGTCCTTCAGTATGCGCTACCCCCACTGGGTGGTGTACGTTCGCTCGTTGCTGGAGAAGCAGTTTGACCCGCAAACCATCTATCGCAGCGGGTTCACGGTACATACCACGCTGGACCCCAAACTTCAGGATGAAGCGCAGCGCATTGTGGCCAACCAGGTGGCCGCCTTGGT
>DKFH01000102.1:2057-3547 GCA_002452315.1 Anaerolineaceae bacterium UBA6801
GCCATGGTCGGGTCGGCGGATTTCAATAATGATGCCATTTCAGGCCAGGTCAATATGGTCCTGTCGCAAACCCGCCAGCCGGGTTCCGCCATCAAACCCCTCACCTATGTGGCTGCCTTTGAACGCGGTTGGACACCAGCGACATTAATTTGGGATGTACCCACAGAGTTTCCCCCATCAACGGATCCCTTTGACACCGGCCCGGTCTACAAACCAGTAAATTATGATGGCAGATTTCATGGACCTGTTACCGTGAGATCTGCTTTGGCCAATTCCTACAACATTCCCGCGGTGAAAACATTGGAGTTTGTGGGCATTTACAATGACCCCGAAACGCCCATCGAGGACGGTCTGATCAACTTTGCCCGCCGGTTGGGGATCACCAGCCTGACACGGCCGGATTACGGCTTGTCGCTGACCTTGGGGGGCGGCGAGGTCAGCTTGCTGGAGTTAACCTCTGCCTTTGCAACCTTTGCCAACGAAGGGCGCATGATGCCGATGGTGGCCATCTCGAAAATCGTGGATCATGCTGGCAATGTGATCTATGAATATGAACCGCCAGTCGGGTCGCAGGTCGTGAGGGCGGAACACGCCTACCTGATCTCGGACATCCTGGCGGACAAAAATGCCCGCATCCCGATGTTCGGCACCAACCCGGTCATCAACCTGCCCTTCCCGGCCGCCGTTAAAACCGGAACAACCAATGATTTTCGAGATAACTGGACCATTGGTTACACCCCGGACCTGGTGGTAGGCGCCTGGGTAGGCAATGCGGATTACACGCCCATGGTTAATACCTCTGGGTTGACCGGCGCAGGCCCGATATGGGCACAGTTTATGACCTTTGCCATTAATGATCTGATGGGCGGCACGCCGTCGCCCTTTGTGCGCCCGCCCGGGATCGTCGATCGGGTAATTTGCACCGTCTCCGGCACCGAGCCCTCCGAATGGTGCCCGCAGCAGCGCAGTGAAATCTTCGCCGCTGATCAGCCTCCACAGCCCAGGACGAGTGACCTGTGGCAAAAAGTGATTGTGGATACCTGGACGGGACTGGCGGCTTCAGAGGCATGCATGGAATTTTCTGAGGAACAATTTGCTGCCAATGTGACTGACGTCTGGGCGCAGCGCTGGTTGAAGAGTGAGCCCGAGGGACGTGCCTGGGCAACCAACCTGGGCTTCCCTACGCCGCTGTTCTTTGTGCCTGAACGGGCCTGCCGGGCGGATGACCCGCGCCCGATCATCACTTTGACGGGCATCGCTGATGGGCAAAGTATCACCGAAGGACCATTGGAAATCCACGGGATGATCACCGCAACGCAGCATTTTGAGTATTACCGGATTGAGTGGGGGCGCGGATCCGACCCATCGGAATGGGAAGTGCTGGTCGATGAAGTGCGTTCGCCCCAAGAGACGCCAGGCCTCCTGTATGAATGGGATCTTGAGGACGTTGAACCCGGGTTGATTACCCTGAAGATTTACGTGCACAGCAC
>DKFH01000157.1:0-4886 GCA_002452315.1 Anaerolineaceae bacterium UBA6801
CCCACAACAGTCAACGAGCACGATCCAGTGGTAGAAGCACTCAAAACCTTTTCCCGGACGAACTTTGGACGCCTTCCTGTGTTAAACAAAGCCGGTGAATTGGTCGGCATCCTCACTAAAGGGGACATTTCCAACGGCCTTTTGGAAGCCTTACAACGCGATTATCATGCCGAAGAGCTCATCCGCTATCGCGCCAGCCACCTGTTTGAGGATATCGTCTCAGGGCGCACCAGCCTGATCTTGCGCTACGACATCCGCAAAGGTGACTTTGTCCATGGGGGAACGGCCTCCAACAAGATCAAACGAGCGCTGTTGCGCTTGGGTGCCTCGCCGCAAATCGCCAGGCGTTGCGGTATCGCGGTGTATGAGGCCGAGATGAACCTGATCATCCACACAAACCACGGCGGGACCCTACGGGTTGAGATCGAACCCCATAAGATCACCATGGAAGCTTATGATGATGGGCCAGGCATCGAAGATGTGGAACTGGCTATGCAAGCGGGCTGGTCCACGGCCACACACGAGATTCGCGAAATGGGGTTTGGCGCAGGGATGGGATTGGTCAACATCAAGCGCTGTGTGGACGAAATGCGCCTGATCTCCTCAAAAGACCGCGGCACGAACCTATATATGATCATTTATTTAAACAACACCAATCACTCTAGCTGATTGAAAAGAAAAAGCCTTTAGAAAACCAAAAGAAATGAGAAACCCATGCAATTAAGTGAAATCATTCAAAAATTGGACCTGAAGGTCCTCACTGAAGCCAAAGATTTTTCAGAAGTGCCGGTAACCAGCGGCTATTGTTCAGACTTGCTCAGCTGCGTCATGACCGGTGCACAACCCGAAGGTGTATGGATTACCTTGATGGCTCATGGTAACATCGTTGCGGTTGCAGCCTTGCTTGACTTATCGGCCATCATCATCACCGAAGATGCCCAACCCGACGCCGATACAATCAGCAAAGCCAACGAAAAAGGCGTCACACTGCTTTCCACACCCGTACCAAATTTCACTGCCATCGGGCAGCTTTGGGAGCTTGGCCTGCGTGCAGATCAAGCCTGACCGGCAAGAAACACGCTCCTTGAAGATCTTTCAGGCTGAACTGCACATCCACACCGTGCTGTCACCATGTGCCGGTGTGGAAATGATTCCCCCGCTGATCGTGCAATCTGCGTTGGAATGCGGACTGAATTTGATCGCCATTACCGATCATAACGCCAGCGACAATGTCTCCGCGGTCATGAAGGCCGCACACGGCACTGGATTGACAGTGCTCCCCGGTATAGAACTGCAAACGCAGGAGGATGTGCACGTCCTGTGCTTATTTGACAGGCTGGAACAATTGCTGGCACTCCAAACCCTGGTCGACGAAAACCTTCCGGACATCAAAAATGAAGTGGAATACTTTGGGGAACAATTCATCGTCGATCATTCAGGTGAATTCCTGGCGCGAAAAAAACAATTGCTGATCACAGCCACCCAATTAAGCTTTGAACAGGCCTTTCAAGCTGTCACAGACTTGGGTGGCTTGTTTATTCCAGCCCATGTCAATCGCCAGGTGTTCGGCCTGATCTACCATTTGGGTTTCGTGCCTCCTGATCTACCTATTGAGGTTCTGGAAATCTCCCAGCACATTACTGTTGAGCAAGCATTGAAAGATTTTCCACAAATAGCTGGCTACCCGCTGATTCAGAGCGGCGATGTACATTACCTGGATGATTTCCTGGGTGTAAACCAATTCCTGCTTGTTAAACCAACCATCGCGGAGATTAAGATGGCTCTGAAGGGCGAACAGGGCAGACATTTTTCCATCCAATCCCCTTTTGACAATTCTCAACCTTAAATATGACATTTGTGTATTGACCAGAAATCAAAGGCGGATTACACTGACTTGTGGTTAATTTCACAATCGATATTAACCCGCGCAAGTTTATTGATAAAAGTTTGGAGAAAACACACCGATGTTAAAGACATTAGAGACGATCCCCGCCGAAGACCCCCTCAATAATCCTGAGCAACTTGCGATCATCGATCGGATTTTAGAAGAACAAAAAGACATCCCCGGCGCCACGATGGTCGTGCTGAACGAACTGCAATCAACCATCGGGTTCATTTCGCCCCCCATGCAGGTTTATGTCGCCGAAAAACTTGGTGAACCCATCAGCCGCATCCACGGGGTGGTCTCTTTTTATTCCTTTTTCACCACCACCCCCCGAGGCAAGCACACCATCAAATTCTGTGTTGGCACAGCCTGCTATGTGAGCGGGATCAACCAGATTATTGAAAAAGCCAAACAAATCCTGGGTGTCGAACCTGGCGAAACCACCGAAGACGGATTGATCACCCTTGAACTATGCCGGTGTGTCGGCGCATGCAGTCAGGCACCTGTCATCGTTGTGGACGAAGAATTCCAAGGCCGGGTCAAACCCAACCGTTTTCCGAAAACGATCCAGGACATCAAAGCCAAGGAAGCCTGAATTGCGAGAACTTGCCCTGCATATCCTCGATATCGCTGAAAACAGCATTTCAGCCGGCGCTGACAAGATCAGAATTTCGGTCAGTGAGCGTGTCAATGACGATATACTGGAAATTGTCATCGAAGATAACGGCAAAGGCATGGACCCTGAAACCTTATCCGGGATTACCGACCCCTTTATCACCTCTCGCACAACACGCAAAGTCGGGCTCGGTATCCCATTTTTAAAGGCAGCAGCCGAGGCTTGCGACGGCACCTTTGACATTCAATCCTCGGTTGGCTACGGCACAACCGTTCAGGCAACTTTCAAACACAGTCATATCGACCGCATGCCGCTGGGCGATATCTCTGGCACAATGCAAACCCTGATCATCGGTACACCCGAAGTCAATTGGGTGTTCGAATACCACACGGATGCAGGCAGCTTCGTTTTTGACGATAAGCCCATCAAAGACACTCTGGATGGGGTTCCCTTATCCGAACCCGCGGTGATGAGGTTCATCCGCGAAATGCTGGATGAAGGCATCCAATCACTACATCAACAAGTAGCAGACACAATCACATCAGGACATTAAACTTACAGGAGCAAAACATGGCAAGCGTAAAATCATTAGATGATCTCAAACGAATTCGTGAAGAAGCCCTCAAAAAGCAACAATTAAAAGAGACTTCCGGCAAAACAGAGGTGATTGTCGGTATGGGCACCGTTGGCATCGCAGCCGGCGCCCGGGAAACACTGAAAGCGATCTTAGAGATGATCGAGACAGAAAACCTGGGTGATATTATCGTCCGACAGACCGGCAACATCGGCCTGGACTCCTTCGAGCCCATCGTACAGGTTGCCCTGCCAGGTGAGGAAAAAGTCACCTACGGTAAGGTCAACCCGGAAATGGCCCGGCAGATCATCAAAGAACATGTCGTCGGTGGAAACATCGTCACAGAATATCAAATCAGGGGCTAATTCACACCTACAAAGTTCTGGAAGGTAATTTATGGCTTACTTTCGTTCACACGTCCTGGTTTCTGTTGATCCCATCTGTATTGAAAAAGGCGCCTTTGCATTGATGGACGCCCTTCAAGACGAAATTGTCAAGCAGGGACTGGTTGATGAAGTTGAAGTGCTGGAAACCCCTCGGATTGGCGACCCTGAAACAAAAGGGCCTGACCTGATCGTGTATCCGGACAATGTTCACTACACGAACCTCACCGTTGATGATGTCCCCTTCCTGGTGGAAGAGCAGTTCGTCAAAGGCCGTGTTGCTGCCCAATATGCGCGGGAAATCGCTGAAGCGACCGATGAAGAACTATCAGCAGCCCAGGAAAAAGAGCTCCGCATCGTCCTGGAGAATATCGGCACGGTTATTCCCCTCAACATTGAGGAGTACATCGCCCATGACGGGTACATGGCCCTGGGGAAAGTTCTCACTGAAATGACGCCGGAGGAAACCATCCAGGAAGTCCTCGATTCCGGCTTGCGCGGGCGCGGTGGTGCGGGTTTTCCCACCGGTCTGAAGTGGCGTTTTTTGCGCAATGCGGAGGGCGAGCCAAAGTACATGATCTGCAACGCAGATGAAGGCGACCCCGGCGCGTTTGCCAACCGGCGTGTGCTCGAGGGGTACCCCCACTCTGTGGTCGAAGGCATGATCATCGGTGCCTACGCTACCGGGGCCAGCCAGGGTTATGTCTATTGTCGGGCAGAATATCCCATCGCCGTCAAGACTATCAAAACAGCCATTGAACAGGCCAGGGAAATCGGTCTGCTGGGTGATGACATCCTAGGCACCGGTTTCTCCTTTGACCTGGAGGTCCGCATGGGGGCTGGCGCCTTTGTGTGCGGTGAGGAAACAGCGCTGATGGCCTCAATCGAGGGATTGCGCGGCGAACCAAGACCACGCCCGCCTTTCCCCGCCCAAAAAGGCTTATGGGGCAAGCCCTCCAACATCAACAACGTCGAAACCTTTTCGATCATCCCCCAAATCATCCTGAAAGGGGCCGAGTGGTTTGCCGGATTGGGCTATAAGAAGAGCACCGGCACCAAAACCTTCTCCATGGCGGGTGATGTTAAAAACACCGGCCTGATTGAAGTGCCCTTTGGGATCACCCTGCGCGAGATCATTTACGATGTCGGCGGTGGAATCAAAGACGACAAGAAGTTCAAAGCCGTGCAAACTGGCGGCCCGATGGGCGGCTGTCTTCCTGAAGCTTACCTCGACCTACCGATGGATTACGAAGCGCTCGACCAGGCCGGCTCAATCCTCGGCTCTGGTGGCCTGGTGGTGATGGACGAAGGCACCTGCATGGTGGATATTGCCCGCTTCTTCATGGAGTTCACCCAGGAAGAGAGCTGCGGCAAATGTACCCCCTGCCGCATCGGTACCCGGCGGCTATTAGAAATCCTCACCCGCAT
>DKFH01000157.1:4898-10963 GCA_002452315.1 Anaerolineaceae bacterium UBA6801
ATCAACGAAAACAGCCTGTGCGGCCTGGGCAAAGGTGCGCCAAATCCTGTCAAAAGCACCTTGGAGCACTTTTTGGATGAATACGAAGCCCATATCTACGAAAAACGCTGTCCGGCCAAGGTCTGTAAAGCCCTGATCCGCTTTGAAATCATGGACGGGCTGTGCACCGGCTGTACGCTGTGCGCCCGGAATTGCCCGGTGGATGCCATCACCGGCGAACGACGACAATTACATGTCATTGATCCGGATATCTGCATCCAATGCGGCATCTGTGAACAGCTCTGCCCCTACGATGCCATCGAGATCAGATAAATTCAAACTCGACCAATCCATTACCGAGGAGGAAGGTTATGATCGTTGAAGTCAAAGAACAACAAGACGTTCGCCAACTTGTGCGAACGCTTGTCACGGAGAAAGGGCATGAGAAAGCAGAGCTCATCCCCATCCTCCACGATATTAACAGTGCCCTGGGTTATATTTCCGATGAGGCCATTGAAGAGCTGTCCGAGCGCATGAATATCCCCTCCAGCCATATCTATTCTGTGGCCACTTTCTATCGCATGCTATCCACTGAACCTCGGGGACGGCATGTGATCCAGTTTTGCGAGAGTGCCCCCTGCCATGTGGCCGGTGGTCGCTTGGTGTGGCAGAAGCTGCAACAGGAATTAGGCCTTTCAAACGGTGAGACCAGCGAAGATGAAAAATGGACGCTGCTGACCACCAGCTGCCTGGGTGTCTGCGGGGTTGGACCGGTTCTGGTCGTTGACCATGACATTTACGGCAACGTAACCCCGGAGCAAATTCCTGGCATTTTAGGCAATTACGAATAGGAGAGACCTGATGAAAGCAACTCGTTCGATGGTACTGGTATCCAGTGATCCTGAAAGTTTGGACATGGGTGCCCTTGATGTCTTCAACACCTTACAACAACAAATTGCTGCCTTTGGGCTCGAAGAGGAAATCTCCTTATCGATGATCAGTGATGTCAGCAAGAAGACGCAAAACCCCCTGGTCTTGGTCTATCCTGATGCTGTCATCTACGGTTCAGTTAAACCGGAAGATATTCCCCACATCGTGGAGGAGCACCTCTACAAAGGCCGAGTGGTCGCAGAAAAGCAAATCTCACCCTACGACCTCACCGGTCAAATCGCCTGGCTTTCCGCCCGTAAAGGCACCTTGCCGGCGGAAAACCGGATTGTGCTGAAAAATGTCGGCCTGATTGACCCTGAAAGCATCGATGACTACATCGTCAACCAGGGTTACGAAGCCCTGGGCACTGTGCTTCAGGAGATGACGCCCCAAGAGACAATTGCCATCATCATGAATTCAGGCCTGCGGGGTCGCGGCGGTGCCGGCTTCCCCACCGGGCTCAAGTGGCAATTCGTCGCGTCAACCAAAAACGATAAAAAGTATGTCATTTGCAACGCCGATGAAAGCGAACCCGGCACCTTCAAAGACCGCCTGGTCCTGGAAGGCGACCCGCACGCCATCATTGAAGCAATGATGATCGCAGCCTACGCTGTGGGCGCTGATGAAGGCTTTGTGTATATCCGCGGCGAGTATGGCCTGGCTATCAGCCGCATGCAGAAAGCCATCGACCAGGCGCGAGCATATGGACTGCTGGGCGAGAATATTTTCGATACCGGTTTTTCATTCGACCTGCACATCCACGCCGGCGCTGGCGCCTATATCTGCGGCGAGGAAACCGCCCTGATCGAATCCATCGAGGGCAACCGCGGCGAACCCCGCGCCCGCCCCCCCTATCCCACCACAGCCGGCCTGTGGCAAAAGCCAACGGTTGTCAACAATGTTGAAACACTGGCTAACATCCCCGCCATCATCCGTAATGGCGCCGACTGGTATAAATCCATCGGAACACCCTCCAGCCCGGGCACAAAGGTGTACACCATCCTGGGTAATGTCAATGTCACCGGCTTGATTGAAGTCCCCATGGGCATCACCCTGCGGGAAGTGATTTCAATCTATGCTAAGGGTATGAAGGACGGCGCCAGCTTCAAACTGGCCCAAACCGGCGGGTCAAGCGGATCGATCATCCCCGCCAGCCTGCAAGACACACCCATGGACTTTGACTCCTTCAGTAAAGCCGGTGTATCCCTGGGTTCTGGCGCGTTGTTGATTGGCGACGAAAACGTTTGCGTGGTCGATTTGGCCAAGGTGCTGTTGAACTTCTTCCGCTTCGAGAGTTGCGGTAAATGCAACCCCTGCCGCATCGGGAATAAGCGGGCCTATGAAACCTTGGTCAACATTTCAGAGGGTGTAGGCACCCTAAAGGACCTGGATGACCTGCATATGTTGAGCCAGCAGCTTTACGAACTTTCAAACTGCGGTTTAGGTCAAACCGCTGGGTCACCTCTGTACGACATCCTGGCACACTTCCGGGCAGAGGTCGAAGCCCATGTAAAACTCAAAGTCTGTCCCACAGGTGTCTGTCCAATGAGCGGACGCCGGGTATACCAGATCGTCTGAAAATTGTAATAATGGAGAGGCACAAACATGATCAAACTCACAATTGATGGAAAAACCATTCAAGCACAGGAAGGCAGCACGGTATTAGAAGCCGCAAAAGCAGCAGATATCTTTGTTCCCACCCTGTGCCACCACCCGCAATTGACGCCCTATGGCGGCTGCCGCCTGTGTATGGTGGAGGTTGAAGGTGCTCGCACATTGCAACCCTCCTGCACGCTGCCAGCCACGGACGGCATGGTGGTCAACACAGCCACCGACAAGGTACTCGACGCCCGCAAGTTCGTGCTGACCTTGATCTTCAGCGAACGCAACCACTTTTGCATGTACTGCCCGGTCAGCGATGGCGATTGCGAACTGCAGAATCGAGCCTACGACGAGGACATGACCCACTGGGATCTACAGCCCAACTGGCAGCCCTTTGAGGTGGATGCCTCACACGAATTTATCATCCTGGATAACAACCGCTGTATCCTCTGCCGCCGCTGCACCCGGGCATGTGGTGAACTGGTCGGCAACTTCACCCTTGGGTTTGAAGAGCGTGGTGCAAACAGCCTGCTTGTGGCAGACTACAACGTTCCCCTGGGAGAGAGCACCTGTATCTCTTGCGGCACCTGTGTGCAGATTTGCCCAACGGGCGCACTGATCGACCGGCAAAGTGCCTATCAGGGCAAAGAGACAGAGGTGGATCACCATATCGGCGTATGTGTGGAGTGTTCGGTTGGCTGCCAACGGGATGTCCTCACACGCGATAACCGCCTGGTGCGCATTGAGGGCGACTGGGACGCTGAACTTACCCATGGCCTGCTCTGCGACAAAGGCCGTTTCCTCCCCCTGGAGGATGACCGCTCACGCCTGCTGACCCCGCTGGTGCGAAAAGACGGCCAGCTCAAGGCCGCCACCTGGGATGAAGCGCTTGATGCTATCGCCAGCGGCCTTGGCAAAGCCCAGGGATTGGCTGCACTGGCTTCGACCCGCCTGCCGGCTGAAGACCTGGTGCTGTTCAAGTCCATTTTCACCGATGGCCTGAAGGCCGAATTGGTCACCAGCCTTGAAGAGGGTAAATCCACAGCTTCAGTGGCTAAGTTAGCAGAAACAATGAGTAAATCCTTCGAATCCAGCCTGGATGCGCTCAAGGATGCGGATGCTGTTCTGGTGTTGGAGCTTGACCTGGTTGAGGAACACCAGGTGCCCGGTTTCTTCATCAAGCGTCAAATCCCGGAAGGCATCAAGCTGATCGTCGCTGACGGTAAAGATAACCGGCTGGCCGCAAAGGCGCATGTGCGCTTGACGCTCACAGCTGGCGAAGAAAGTGCATTCCTGGCGGAACTGCACAAAGCGCTCGAGGGCAAAGCAGATGATGAGGGTATAAACCAGGCTGGTGCACTGCTCACATCGGCAGAAAAACCCTGCATTGTTTATGGTAAAACTTTGGCAGCAAACGCCGACGAGGCTGCCCTGAAGCACCTGTTGGCCGTTGCAGAGGCCCTTGGCGCAGCGCTGATTGGCGTCAAAGGTGAGGCCAACAGCATGGCTGCTGCCCAATTGGGATTGGAAGCACCTTTCACGCCCAATGGCTACCAGGCCGCGTTTGTTGCGCTGGGTGACGAAAACCCCACCCAAAAATTGACCAAACGGCTGGAAGAGATTCCCTTTGTGGTTGCCCAAGCAGCTTACTACTCCCAATTGACCGCCAACGCAGACGTTGTCCTGCCGGTCACCATGTGGGCTGAGCAAGCTGGCACCTACCTGAGCCTGGATGGCCGCTTGCAGAAGTTTGAAAAAGCGCTGGATGCCCCAGAGGGCGTCCTCACATCCCACGAAGCGTTACTGAAAGTGGCAGAAACCCTCGCGGTCAAACCGGATACCGATTGGAAAGCCAGCCTGACCAAGCGAACACCCACTGTTGAGATTCAAGCAGTTTGATGCTTGCTGAAACATTCTCAATGGATGAATTGAAAGGACAAAACGAATGGCAAAACCCAAAGTAGCTTCGGATTGGCTGTGCGGATGTGCAGGATGTCACATGTCATTCCTTGATATCGACGAACGGATTTTAAAAATAGTTGAACTGGTTGACCTGCGAGCGACCCCCATCACTGACCTTAAAGCACCCGATGTGGATGGCGTGACTGTGGGCATTTTGGAGGGCGGGATTGCCAACACCCATAATGAACATACGGCTATACGAATGCGTGAACGATGCAAAATTCTGGTGGCTTTGGGTGATTGCGCAGTGTTTGGCGGCGTCCCTGCCATGCGCAACTTCTTCGGTGAAGAAGCCGCCTTGCAGCGGGCTTATGTTGACGCTGAAAGCAATGACAGCGAAGGCAAAATCCCTAGCAGCCCCGAACTGGCACAGTTGACCCGGGTCAGGGCGGTTAACGAAGTGGTCAAGGTGGATATCCACATCCCTGGATGCCCACCACATGCGGATGTCATCTTCTACGCGCTGGCTGAGCTGGCAGAGGGTCGCATCCCCGAAATTAAAGATGATATGCTGCATTGGCATTAGGAGGTGAATTAATGGTTGCAGAGAAAATTACAATTGATCCAGTGACCCGCATCGAGGGTCACGCAAAAGTGACCATCCACATGAATGACAATGGTTCGGTGGACCATGCTTATTTTCATGTGAATGAATTTAGAGGTTTTGAGAAGTTTTGCGAAGGCCGCATGGTATTTGAGATGCCATCCATCACCCCGCGCATCTGCGGCATTTGCCCGGTCAGCCACCTCCTGGCGGCCGCCAAAGCTGGCGATAAGGTCATGGGCGTTGAACCACCCCGCACAGCTACCCTGCTGAGGGAGCTGATGCACATGGGCCAGATCATCCAGAGCCATGGTATGCACTTTTTCGAGCTGGCAGGGCCGGATTTGATCCTCGGCTTCGACGAAGATCCCGCCATCCGCAATATAGTTGGTTTGATCGGCGCAGACCCCGAGCTGACGGTACGCGCGGTGGAGCTACGTGCCTACGGGCAGGATATCATCTACCAGGTGGGTGGACGGCGTATCCACCCGAATTTTGCCGTACCTGGCGGCGTCAACCATGCCCTGACCCCCGAAAAACGGGATCACATGCTCGCCGGTCTGGATAAAGCCATCGAAACCACACAAATCGGCCTGAAATTGATAAAGGATTGGGCTGATGCCAACATCGCCGATATTGAAAAATTTGCAGCCTTTCACACCGGCTATTTTGGTCTGGTGACCCCTGAAAACGGTTTGGAGCTTTACGACGGCGATATCCGCCTGGTGGACAAAGACGGCAAAGAATTAGAACTCTTCAGTGCGCAAAATTACCTCGACATCATTGCCGAGCGCGTGCTGGACTGGTCTTATCTCAAATTCCCCTATTACAAAAAGATGGGTTGGCCGGATGGCGTTTACCGTGTAGGCCCATTAGGCCGATTAAATGCCATTGATAAAATCGACACACCTCTTGCCCATGAAGAATGGTTGACCTATCGGCAAATTAACGATGGCAAGCCGGTCTTTCAAACATTGTATTACCACTATGCACGCCTGATCGAGGCTTTATTTGCAGCCGAGCGTGTGCGTGAGCTTTTGGACGATCC
>DKFH01000157.1:11094-19194 GCA_002452315.1 Anaerolineaceae bacterium UBA6801
ATGAGCGAATCCGTCGATTCCGTGGCAAAAACCTATGTTAAGGGTCCCGAGGTTCAGGAAGGCATGCTCAACCGAGTTGAAGCAGCCATCCGCGCCTATGACCCCTGCCTTTCCTGTTCAACACATGCCATCGGCCAGATGCCAATCGCGATTGACGTGCTCAATTCTCAGGGTGATGTCATTCAAACCTTGAAACGAGACTGATCGTAACAAGATCACATTACTACTCCCCCCTCCTTGTACAATCTCACCTGAGGGGGGAGTACCTATTAAGCTCAATAATTTCAGGATGAAAAAATGAACGCTGAAACATTGGTGATTGGATATGGCAATGCAGACCGCCAGGATGATGGCGTGGGCTGGCATGTTTTAAAGCACCTGGCTGAAAAAATTGGCTCTACCATTCCAGAAGACCCGGGCGCACCGATCGAAATCTCCAGCGAGCAAGTTGACCTGCTGTTCATCCTGCAGATTTTTCCTGAATTGGCGCAAACCCTCGCCCAGTACAAACGAGTTTGCTTCGTTGATGCACACACGGCTGAAATCAAAGATGAGATCGCCTGGAGTGAGCTCACCCCTGCCTATGAGCGATCACCGTTCACCCATCATATGTCACCCAAGACCGTCTTATCGATCACAGCCACCATCTACGATCATGTTCCCGAGGCAGTTTTGGTCTCAATCCGGGGGTTAAGCTTCCAATTTGAGCGTGAACTCAGCCCTAAAACTGCTGCCCTTGCCGAAGAAGCGACCCAACGGATTTGGAACTGGATCACTGCCTCCCCGCCCAGCGCGTGATTCTTGTCACACACGCAAAATGACATAAGACCATTCAATTTTCTGCTGTTCGCAAGTATTTTTATTTTGTACCTTGCTCAGGGTCTCTATTTTAAGGGCGTCGGATGAACAACCAAGCTGAAATCACAACTGCAATTAATTCCATCCCCTGGTTTTTCGATCTCTCCCAAGAGAGCATTAACCGTTTAATTTCGATTGCAGATGTCATCGCTCTGGAACCCGGCCAGGTGATCTTCAGTGAAGGCGATCAACATCCCCATTTCTATGTGGTACTGGAGGGGAAAGTTCACCTGGAGAGCTTCGTTCCTGGTCGCGGGTCTCTCCCGCTCTTCACCGCTGAGGCCTTGGATGTGCTTGGCTGGTCCAGCCTGACACCGGTTGTTCGCCAAATGTCAAGCACCGCCATAGTGACAGCCCCCACCAAACTCCTCAAATTCAACGCACAAACCCTGATGGCCTGCTGTGAATCAGATTGCGAACTGGGTTTTGTGATCATGCGGCGTTTGGCCAATATCATTGCCTCACAGCTGCTCACCCACCGCTTGCACTTGTTAGAAATCATTTCTTGCCAGAAGTAAATCACCCTAAATCTATAATTTTTATCAAATAAGTACTATACTTAAACGATGCACGAACTCTCTGTAACCGAAAGCGTACTAGAAATCGCCTGCAAACACGCACAGGAAGCGCAGGCAGTCCGTGTGACGGATATTCACCTGGTGATTGGGCGTTTATCCAGCATCGTGGATGATTCGATCCAGTTTTACTGGAATTTGATCAGCAAGGACACACTATGCGAGGATGCCCGGTTGCACTTCACCCGGACACCCGCTAAATTGGTCTGCCTGGATTGCCAGCACCAGTATCAGCTGGTAGATGAGCTCACACCCTGCCCCAATTGCAGCAGCGCTCGCATCAGGGTGCTTTCAGGCGATGAGTTTCACTTAGAGAGCATCGAAATTGAAAGGGAATGATGACAGAAAAGCGCATCACCATTGTCGAAAAAATCATGGACGCGAACGACCGGTTAGCCAGTGAAAATCAACGGCGGTTGGATCTAGAAAATATCTTTGCCATCAACCTGATGGCCTCACCCGGTGCGGGGAAGACCAGTTTCATTTTGGCAACCATCAACGCCCTGCTGGATCAGCAGGTAAAAATTGGCGTGATTGAAGGCGATACCGCCCCGGTGACCATCGATGCGGATAAAATCATTGCGGCAGGCATGCCTGCAGTGCAGGTTAACACCGGTGGCGAGTGTCACCTGGATGCCGTCATGGTTGAAAACGCGCTCGATCAGCTGCCTTTGGAAACACTGGATCTGATCATCGTGGAAAATGTAGGCAACCTGATCTGCCCGGCAGCCTTCAACCTGGGCACACACAGCAATGTGCTCATCTCCAGCGTCCCTGAAGGCGACGACAAGCCATATAAGTACCCGAATATCTACCGCGGCCTGGATGTGCTGATCATCAATAAGATCGACCTCCTTCCGTATGTCGATTTTGACATGGACTACTTTCGCCAGGGGGTTGAAATGCTCAATCCTGGCCTGGTAACCTTCGCCTTATCCTGTAAAACCGGGGAAGGCCTGGATAACTGGCTGACCTGGTTGAAGGCCAAATTGCTGTAATAATCACCACCATCACATATGACACCCATCAGCCGCCATATTCACATTAACGGAATTGTCCAGGGCGTTGGCTTTCGGCCGTTTGTTTACAACCTGGCCAAAAGCCTTGGGCTGACCGGCTGGGTCAGAAACTCTGCCAGCGGTGTGGATATTAAAGTCAGCGGCTTATCGCCGGAACTGGATGCGTTTTTAGACGCCATCCAACACCAAGCACCCCCTTTAGCACAAATTGATACGATCGAGACACGCACCATCACAACCCTTGAATTTGATGATTTCAAAATCGTCCACAGTCAGGACATGCCAAGCGACTTTATCCCTGTGTCGCCGGATATGGCGGTGTGTGGGGATTGCCGGGCGGAGCTGTTTGACAATAACGATCGCCGCTACCGCTACCCGTTCATCAATTGCACCAATTGCGGACCCCGTTTTTCAATCATCAAAGAGATCCCCTACGACCGACCGAACACAACCATGGCCGCGTTTGAATTGTGTCCCGATTGCCGCTCTGAGTATGAAAATCCACAAGATCGCCGGTTTCATGCCCAGCCGATTGCATGCCCGCTGTGCGGACCGGAAATTTGGCTTGAAATGGAGCTGGGGGAGCGCGCTAATGAACAAGAGGGCGCCATTCAAGCCGCCCGGCAATTATTACGAGAGGGAAAAATCTTGGCAATCAAAGGCCTGGGAGGTTTTCACCTGGCCTGCGATGCCACCAACCCGGCTGCCGTTGCCAGGTTAAGACAGCGCAAGCAACGCCCTGCCAAACCCTTTGCCCTGATGGCTTTTGATCTTCAGACCATCAAGCGTTACGTACGTCTTACCCCTGCTGCTGAGAAACTGCTCACCAGCCCGCAAGCGCCAATTTTGTTAATGCCTGCCAGGTTTGGATCAGACCTGGCTGAGGATGTGGCGCCCGGTAACAACAAGCTGGGTTTCATGCTGCCCTACACCCCCTTACACCTGTTATTGCTGGAACCCGAAGATGGTTTCCCCTCAGTGCTGGTAATGACCAGCGGCAACCGTGCGGAAGAGCCCGTTATACATCAAGACCAGGTCGCCCGGGATAAGCTGGCCGATATCGCCGATGCCTTTTTAATGCATAACCGCCCCATTCAACGCCGGATTGATGATTCGGTCTTCACATTGGTTGAAGACCAGCCCTATCCTATCCGGCGCGCTAGGGGTTTTGCACCCAACCCCATCCGGTTAACCCAGCCTGTGCCCCAGGTTTTGGCCGCCGGGCCGCAAATGAAAAACACCTTTTGCCTGACCCGGGATAAATATGCCTTTATCAGTCATTACATCGGCGAAATGGAAAACTGGGAAACGTTTCAAGATTATCAACAATCCATTCGGGATTATCAGCGCCTGTTCCGTATTCAACCAGAAGCCATCGGGTATGATCATCATCCGGATTACATGGCGACCCGATATGCCCAGCAAAGGGCACTAACGGATCAATTGCCGGCTTTCCCTGTTCAGCATCATCACGCGCACCTGGCGGCGTGTCTCGTTGAACACGGCCTGGATCCGCTGGAGTCCATCGCTGGCTTGATCTTTGATGGCACTGGTTACGGCCTTGATGGAACGATCTGGGGCGGTGAGGTATTGGTTGGCAACAGCCTTGACTTTAGCCGCGTATTTTCTCTAAAGCCCCTTCCCCTGCCTGGCGGTGATCTGACGATCAGCAAACCTGCCCGTATGGCCCTCAGCACACTGTGGGCCTATCACCTGCCCTGGCTGGGCAATTTAGCCCCCGTGCAAGCCCTTTCCGCCCTGGAACGCACGGTTCTACAGACCCAATTGGAACAACAAGTCAACACTTCCATGACCTCCAGCATGGGACGCTTGTTTGATGCGGTCTCCGCGTTAATT
Organism: Anaerolineaceae bacterium UBA6801; assembly: GCA_002452315.1. GTDB lineage: Bacteria > Chloroflexota > Anaerolineae > Anaerolineales > Anaerolineaceae > Brevifilum. Next base: position 15,404 of record DKFH01000157.1, read on the forward strand.
GGCGTCCGCATGGAAATCTCTTATGAAGCACAGGCGGCTATCGAACTGGAGGCGTTGGCGGATGAAGCAGAGTTGGGGTATTATCCATGGCGGTTAGAAGGCTCGCAGATCGATATGCGGGCGACCCTGGAAGCGATCTTAGAAGACCTGGCCAAGGATGAGACCCAGGCGGTCATCTCGGCCCGCTTCCACAATACCATCGCCCATTTGTCGCTGGCAATCGCCAAGGTGATCCGTGAGCGTTACAAAATTAACCGGATGGCGCTTTCAGGCGGCGTGTGGCAAAACGGGTATTTATTACGCAGAACCCTGCCGTTATTGAGAAATGCGGGTTTCGAGCCGCTGGTCCACCGCTTTACCCCTCCCAACGATGAGTGTATTTCCTTGGGGCAGGCCGTCATTACCGCTTATCGGTATAAAAATATTAAGGAGTAAATTATGTGCCTCGGCATACCAGGAGAAATCAAATCCATCTATGAAGACCACGGCACCAAAATGGCGCAGGTCGATTTTGGCGGCGTCAGCCGAGAGGTGTGTATCGAGATGATTCCGGAAGCACAACCCGGTGATTGGACCATCGTACATGCAGGGTTTGCATTGAACCTGCTCAGTGAGGAGGAAGCCCGCGAAACACTGGATATCTTGCAGCAGATGGCTGAACTGGCAGACCAGGAGGAAGAAGCGCTTGATGGTTAAGCAGGATACAACTGCGCTCCTGGCCAGCTACCGCGCAGCTGACCGTGTCAAACAGGTCATCGAAAAGATCCATCAACGGACCAGCCGACCCTGGTCGTTGATGGAGATCTGCGGCGGCCAAACGCATGCCATCATGCAATATGGGCTGGATCAGCTGCTGCCCGGCGAGATCGAATTGGTGCACGGTCCGGGCTGCCCGGTGTGCGTAACCTCGCTGGCGTTAATAGACCAGGCCTTGTGGATAGCCCAACAACCGGATGTGATATTTACCTCCTTTGGTGACATGCTGCGAGTGCCCGGATCCCATGGCGATTTGTTCTCGGTGCGCGCCGGGGGCGCCCAGGTGCGGGTAGTGTATTCGCCCATGGATGCGGTAAAAATTGCCGCCACAAACCCAGATAAACAAGTTGTCTTTTTTGGTATTGGATTTGAAACCACGGCTCCGGCCAATGCAATGGCGGTGCTGCAAGCGGAGAAAATGGTCCTGCAAAATTTCTCCATCCTGCCCGCCATTGTCCTCGTCCCCCCAGCCATGCATGCCATCCTCTCCAGCCCCAACAACCGCATCCAGGGTTTCCTGGCAGCAGGACATGTCTGCGCTGTGATGGGTTACTGGCAATACCCACCCATCGCAGAACAGTACCAAACCCCCATCGTCGTGACCGGGTTTGAACCGTTAGACCTGGTTAATGGCATCTACCGCACCATCGATATGCTTGAATCGGGTCGGGTTGCCGTAGAGAACGCTTATCCACGAGTGGTGACTTACGAGGGTAACCAGGTGGCACAGAAAATAATTGATCAGGTCTTCGAACCTGTCGATCGTAATTGGCGCGGGATCGGCACGATCCCCGAAAGCGGTTTTGATCTACGCGAAACGTATCAATTCTATGATGCCGCACATCGCTTCGGCTCTACCGATATTGATACCGCCGAATCTGAGGTATGCATCGCGGGATTGGTTTTACAGGGAATCAAAAAGCCCTTTGAGTGCCCGGCCTTTGGAACGGCCTGCACACCGCTGAACCCCTTAGGCGCACCGATGGTCTCTTCCGAAGGCGCTTGCGCGGCATACTACACCTACAAAAGAGGATAACAATGGGCCAGGATCAATCACAGCTTCCCCACATCCAGGGCCTCATCTGCCCGTTGCCCCACACCCACACAGAAACTGTTGTCATCGGTCATGGTAGCGGTGGATCGATGACGCGCGATCTGATCGCCAACATTTTCCAGGCGCGCCTAAACAATACCATCCTCGCTGAAGGCAATGATGCTGCCAGGATCCATTTTGCAGAACCCACGGGAATAATTGCTGTCTCAACAGACACCCACGTGGTATCGCCCCTTTTCTTTCCCGGCGGTGATATCGGGCGTTTGGCTGTCTCCGGTACGGTCAACGATGTGGCCATGCTTGGCGCACACCCATCGTACCTGACGGCTGGTTTTGTCCTCGAAGAAGGCTTTCCAATCGACCAGTTAGTGAAGATCGTTGAGTCAATGGCTGAAACCTGCCAGGAGGCCGGCGTGCAGATCGTTGCTGGCGATACCAAGGTGGTGGAAAAGGGCAAAGCAGATGGTGTTTTTATCAACACCGCCGGCTTTGGGGTGATACCCGTTGGCCGGCAAATCGGTGGACAGTATGCCCAACCCGGTGATGCAGTGCTGATCTCAGGTTCCCTTGGGGAGCACTCGATTGCCGTCCTGCAAGCAAGGGGTGAGTTGGGGTTCGAATCTGGGATCCAATCCGATGTGGCGCCCCTCAACCACATGATTGGCGATCTTTTAGCGGCAGTTCCCGAGGTGCATGTCCTTCGAGATCCCACCCGGGGCGGTTTGGGCACCAGTTTGAACGAGATCGCCTGCCAGAGCAATGTCAGCATCCACCTGGAAGAACATTTGATCCCCGTCAAACCCGACGTGCGCGTTGCCTGCGAAATGTTGGGGTTTGACCCTCTCTACCTGGCCAACGAAGGCAAGGTGATCGTGATCCTGCCTGAAAACTCCGCAGAAACAGCCCTGGCAGCCCTTAAGAAATCACCCTACGGGACCCTGTCGGCACGCATTGGCACCGTTGCTGAACGGGACCCCGGCCAGGTCTTGCTGCATACAGCCTTTGGCACAACCCGGATGATTAGCATGCTCTCCGGCGAGATCCTGCCCAGAATATGCTGATAACTTGACCCCCATCATCATTTTCTACTATACTTATCGACATCATTTTAAGATAAAAGGACCGCTATGAAGATTTCATACCAAGAAACAACCAACGATTTACTTACCCGCATAAATATCCATGATGCCTATGGCTCGCGGGATATCGACAAGTGGATGCTGGAAGTCCTGCCGCTTGAACCTGGCATGAGCATCCTGGATGTCGGTTGCGGCGCTGGCAAGCAGTGCTTTTCGTACCTTGCTCACCTTAACGGAAAAGCAACCATCACCGGCACCGACATTTCCGACAAACTGATGGCAAAAGCACAGGAAGAGAACAAAAAATTAGGGGACCGGGTGACCTTTCAAAAAATGGATTTCAACCAGGAATTTCCCTTCCCGCAAGAGACCTTTGACCTGGTTTCATGCTCCTTCGCCATTTATTACGCCGAGGATATCCCCTTCACTATCAAAGAAATGCATCGGGTGCTCAAACCCGGCGGTCACCTTTTCACAACCGGTCCCATGCCAGAAAATAAGCAAATGTTCTACGATATCATCCGCGAAGCCACCGGCCGGGTCATCCCGCCCATGCCAGGCAGCTCTCGCTATGCATCAGAGATTTTAGATGCCATCAAAGCGGAATTTTCACAGGTTGATGTGCACGTTTTTGAAAACCCCCTCACCTTCCCCGAGGTAAAACCCTTTATCGATTACACCCGGGCTTCACTGTCAGAAGACCGGTTACTGTGGAATACCTTCTTCCAAACCAAGGCGGATTTCGAACAAATCATGGCAGAGATCACCGCAGTGGCAGAGAAATGGTTCGCCCGCGACGGTAAACTGGTGATGACCAAGGTCGTGGGTGGCATCCTGGCAAAAAAGTAGGTGTCTATGCATAATATGACATTTTTTGGCGAGACCGTCCTGTGCATCGGCGC
>DKFH01000073.1:0-13165 GCA_002452315.1 Anaerolineaceae bacterium UBA6801
CCCAGGTTGGCAGCCACAGAGATCGAAAGCTCAGTAAAGATCGTCTCTGTGACGTTCATCGCATCTGTGATCATCTCTTTGAGGATATCGGCAGTATTTTGATCCTGTGAATGAACAATGGCGACTTTGATCGCCTGTCCCTGGAATTGTTCCTCAATTTTTGCAATAATCCGCTCCAGCGACTTATGGCGGGTACGGACCATATCCGACATACTCAGCAAACCATCCTTCAGCGAAATAATCGGTTTGATTTTCAAAAATGAGGTCAGCGCGGCCTGCAATTTTCCAACCCGGCCTGAACGATAAGCAAATTCCAGGTTGTCTATCGTGAGCACAATCATCAACTTCTCTCTGATCACCCGCAGTTTATCCAGAATCTCATCAACGGTTTCCCCGGCGCTATCTCGCAAACGCGCTTCGCGCGCCATCAAAGCCAGGACAGCCGATCCAGCATGCGAGTCAAACGGAATCACGTTAATCTTGTTTTTTAACTCATCTGCTGCTTGTTGCACCATGCGAACCGTCGCTGACATCTGCCCGGAAACATTAATTGACAGTGCGATATCACCAGGATCACACACCTTTTCAATCAATTCTTTGATTTTTGAAGGTGACGGTGCGGCAGTTTTGGGTTGATAACCCTCATCCAGGACCATTTTGTAAAATTGATCAGTGTTGATATCGACACCTGAATAAAATGTCTTATCGCCCATATGGATGGGGATGGGGAGGATCTCAAATTGATATTTTTCTGCCCAGCCTTCGGGCATATCTGCTGATCCGTCAACGATTATTTTCAACATTTTCTTCTTCTCCTGTGCTCATTATTTCACGTAATTCAAGCAAAGTGCGATGATATAGGCTCTTGATAGCACCCTCACTCTTCCTGAGGATCTTTCCAATTTCCGCATTGGAAAGCTGATCAACGAACTTGAGGATCAATAATTCCTGCCGAATCGGGGATAGCTTGCGAATGGTTGCCAACAAACTTTCAACCTCCTGCGATTTTAATGCGCGCACCTCCGGATGATGATGATCCGCTTGAGGCAACACCTGCCCCGGCACATCGTCCAAAGAGATTTCCTGCTTACGCGCCCGATCGCGGTGATAATTTGCCACCAAATTGTGCGCAATCCGGTACAACCAGGCCGAAAAAGGCAGGCCCATATGCCGATAGGTCTTGATGTTGCTCATGGCTTTGAAAAACACTTTGCCGGTCAGATCCTCAGCATCCCGAACACTGCCTGTGCGAAAATAAATATAGTTATAGATTCGCTCAACATAGCGTTTATATAATTCACCAAAGGCAGCTGGGTCAGTTTTTGCCGCATCAATGAGGGCAATTTCGTCCTGTGAGTCTTTCAAAAGCTAACCCTGTTTTCTTCTATAATCTTTAACAATGAATACCTCAAAAAGTCACACATCATCAATTTGATTTCATTCTTCTGAAACTCATTATAACAAATCACACCACTATCATCAAAGACGATCATGGCGCATCACCAGAAACTCACCCTGGCGATTAATCGGCATCGAAAAATCAAACCGATCCGTTTGGATGCACAAATCTAAATCTTCACGTAGCGATTGTCGGTTTGCTTCTGATAAAAAAGAAGCTCCCGCCGACGAGCGACTGACCCGTTGGGTGTAAACCTCAGCACTCAATGCACGACCCTGAATTATCGCTTGGATATACTCGCCACAGGCTCGGTCCTCATCACCATCCCGACCCAAAGACGAGCCGGTGATGACAAAAGAAACCTCGCTCGCATTGAGCGCCTGGATCTGCAAGGCAGTCGCCCTGGCAACCACAAAAGACGCAGCAAACAGTCCCTCAGCTTTTTGTGCACGGACAAGCCCCTGCGTGCCAGCACTGGTACGCTGAATTAATGTGCATCCTGCTAAATTTTGCTTTCTGATCTCAACCGGTGAATTACCAAAATCAAACCCCACTGGCTTTTCGCCATCCACCTCGCCCATCACCAAAGCACCGGGAATCTTATCCCTGAGCGTCAGGGCTTCGCTAACGCTTGCCACAGGGAGGATCCTGGCGGCACCCACATCAAATGCATGGGCGGCTGTCGTGAACGCCCGCAAAACATCAATCACCACAACCACACCGCAAGCAAGATGCGCTTCATGCAAGTTGTAATAGCTAAACCGGGTCATTCGATGTGCAACCTATCCATATCAGGGGTGATTAAAGTCACATCTCCAATTTTACGCGAAAATATGGGGATTAAGCACAGTATAATCATGTTTAACAAGACAAAAATTTTTATGAAGTCACTAAAACTGAACCTGTTTTTTGTCGTGAACCCAAATTGCTGCTTACTCAAAGGTCGATATGACTTCTCCACCTTTTCACAAGCAAAGGTTGCACGGATGATAACGCCATCAGTGGCTTCCACTCCTGCTGCTCAGGCTAAATCCAGCGATGATTAACATCATTAACCCTACCACAACCAGGACAATAGCAGGTCATAGCGAATTCGGCCCACCGTTTGTCGAATATCGGGAGTGACACATTCAACGTTTCTTGACCAGCCGAAACAGCTGAATTAGAATTATGGTGACGGCATCATAAATATCAAAAAACTTCAAACAAAGGAGCATATCCATGTATGAATTTCAACATCAAAAAGACCTGGAGAACATCGACCCAGGCCTTTTTGAATTAATTAAACTTGAAGAAGAACGCCAGGTTCGCCGCCTTATCATGATCCCCAGTGAAAGCTCCACACCCGTGGCAATCCGCGAGTCTTTGGGGTCTGTTTTTACCAACATCTATGCTGAAGGCTATCCACCCCCAGAAACCCAAAAGTATACTGAGGAAGAAATCCTGGATTACACGCATATGCTGGGCAACTATCGCCGCTACAGCAACCCGCGTTTCTACAAAGGCGTTGAATATGTCGATGTGGTCGAAGCGTTAGCCAGGCGGCGCTGCGCTGAGGTTTTCGCAGCCAACAACCTGACGCCCAACGATTTGTACGTGAATGTGCAACCTCTTTCAGGCGCACCGGCCAATAATGCCGTTTACTCAGCCTTCCTGCAGCCTGGAGACACCATCCTGGGCATGAGTTTGCTCCATGGCGGTCACCTCACCCATGGTTCCTCGGTCAACCGTTCAGGCATCCTCTATAATGCCCAGCATTATTCAGTCGACCCCGAGACTGAACTACTGGACTATGACGCCATCCTTGAAAAAGCCCTCGATGTCAAGCCCAAGATTATCATCGCCGGGTACTCCAGTTATCCCTGGATGCCAGACTGGCAAAAGTTCCGTGAAATTGCCGACAGCGTAGGTGCACTGCTACTGACGGATATCTCCCATATTGCTGGTTTAATTGCGGCAGGGGTTGTTCCTTCTCCGGTTGGCTTTGCCCACATCATCACCTTCACGACCCACAAGAGCATGTTGGGCCCACGCGGCGCCTGCATCATCACTGACAACCCGGCCTTTGCCAAGAAAATTGACAAAGGCGTTTTCCCGGGTGAACAAGGCGGCCCGCATATCAACACCATCGCCTCAATGGCGCTGGCCTTCAAACTGGCCCAGACCGAAACCTTCCAAACGCTGCAGGCGCAGGTTCTGAAGAACGCGGTGGCATTTGCCGATCAACTTCAGAAACGTGGTTTGCGCGTACCGCACAAGGGAACAAACACCCATATCGTTCTCCTGGATTGTAAATCTGTCAAATCCGAAGATGGTACCCATCTCTCGGGAGACATGGGCGCGCGCATCCTCGACCTGGCGGGTATCGTCGCCAACTACAATACCATTCCAGGCGACCGGTCGACATTCTCCGCAACAGGCATCCGCTTTGGCACCCACTGGCTCACCCAGCGCGGGTTAGGAGAAAGCGAATTCAGGGAGATCGCAGACATCATCAGCGACCTGTTTAGCGCCATCACACCTTACAACATGCCCGGCCGTAAGAAACCCATTCGCCGGGCGAAAGTAGACTTCAATGTTCTCGAAGATGCCAAACGCCGGGTCAACGCCCTGGCGGAGAAAGCCGATCCATTAATTGACCTGCCAAAAAACCACGGCTACCCCCATTTTTTCAGCATCGAAGATAACGTGGATGCTAAATGGGCAAATTTTGAGCTCACTGGGGACAAAGTCCGGCTTTTCCTGGACTACACCCTCGCCAGCGACATCGAAGCCTTGAACGCAGGCCAAAGCCAGGCGACGACGATCTTTACCACCGAAGGCGCCATCCAGGGCGTGCTCAAATGCCAGGACTCCCATACCTTCATCCTTTCCGTACCTGGCAAACAAGCCGGTTTAGCCAGCGCCTGGTTGCGCAATCTCTCTGATGGCTTCACCAAATTCGATGCAGACCTGATGCTGAAGATCCCCGGACCCATGCGCATCCATGACCTGCCCCCTGGCTCACCTGATGCGATCAACGATGAAGTCACCGAAAACCGGAAACCTTACTATATCGGAATGGACGATGAGGATCATCAAGGTGAACCATTGCCCGAGTTTGTGTGGGAAGAGCCATCCTCAGAGGAGCTTCGCAAAACCCCCCTATATGAAACGCATGTCGAAATAGGCGCCAAGATGGTGCCGTTCGCAGGCTGGGATATGCCAGTGTGGTACACATCCGTGTTGGAAGAGCATCAGGCTGTCCGCCAGACTGCAGGTTTATTTGATGTCACCCATATGGGCGTTTATCAAGCTGAAGGACCTGATGCCGGCATCTTCCTGGATAGCGTCTGCGGAAATGATATCAGCGGTTTAGCTATTGGCGAATCCTGCTACACCCACTTCCTTGATCCAGATGCCAATGTGATCGATGACTTACTGGTTTATCGACGTGATCAGGAAAAATACATGGTTGTGGTCAATGCCTCGAATGACGATAAGGATTGGGCCTGGTTGAATGCCGTTCGAGAAGGCAAAGTCCTGGTGGATAGAGAAAAACCGTGGGCTTTGGCATTTGGCAGAAACGTTGTCCTGCGGAACCTGCGTGACCCCCAGGCAGGCGAGGATATGCTGGTCGACATTGCGATTCAGGGGCCCAAATCTCGGGATATCTTGCTTTCGCTCAATTGCTCCCTGGTCGATCGTGAGGCCATTATGGAACTGGCATGGGCACAGCTCTGCGAAGCGACGTTAGACGGCATCCCCATGGTGATCTCCCGCACCGGCTACACGGGTGAGCGGATGGGTTTTGAAATGTTCGTCCACCCCGACAATACCGTTGATCTGTGGAATAAACTGCTCCAGGCAGGCGAAGCTCACGGGATCAAACCCTGCGGATTGGGCGCACGAGATTCCCTCCGCACCGAGGCTGGCTTACCGCTTTACGGCCACGAAATGGGCGGAGAGCTCAACTATGGCACAGGTGAAGCCGGTTTTGGCTGGTTCGTCAAACGCCATAAGCCGTGGTTCATTGGCCGGCAAGCATTCTTGGAAAGAGAAGCTCAGAGAGAAGGCGGCGTTGTGCGCTTCCGGTTTGATGAAAAACGAACCCGCCTTGCACACCTGGGTGACCCCGTCATCGATGAACGCGGTCGGGTTATCGGCACTGTCACCAGTTGCGCAATCGATACTGATAGCTCCCTCACCGGCCAGGCATTTGTTTTAGAAAAGTACACAAAAGAAGATACACCGATTTTGATCTACCAAAGCTCACCCTCATCAGGTGGCAAGGCATTAGGAGAACTTCAAACAGGCGACCGGGTCACCTTACCTTCCCGGGCAACCGTCATTAGTCGATTTCCACAATAAGGAGAAAAATTTTTATGCACACATTATGGGACGATAGATTTGCAGGACGAACAGACAATATCGGTAGCTCTGCTATCAGAGAGCTTCTAAAACTCACCTCGCTTCCCGACGTCATTTCCTTTGCAGGCGGTCTGCCTGCCCCAGAGCTTTTTCCTATTGAGCGTTTTAAAGAGGCCTCAGAAGTCGTGCTGACAGAAATGGGGGATCGTGCCTTACAATATGGCACCACTGAAGGCTATCAGCCGTTGCGAGAGATGATTGCCACAAATGCAGGCAAGTACGGCATCCAAATTTCCGCAGATAATGTGTTGATCACCACAGGTTCACAACAAGCGCTTGATCTGCTTGGGCGAATCTTTATCAATCGCGGAGACCGTATCCTGGTAGAATCCCCCACCTATCTCGGCGCGCTCCAGGCCTGGAATGCTTACGGCGTAAAATATGTCACCATCCCCTTTGATGATGACGGTATGCAAACTGACCTGCTGGAAGAGCGTTTACGGACCGGTCTGAAGTTTATCTATGTGCTCCCGAATTTCCAGAACCCAACCGGCGTCACCCTGTCACGAGAACGGAGAGTGCAGCTGGTTGAAATGGCCAACGCCTATGGCGTGCCCATCGTTGAAGATGACCCCTACGGCCAACTCCGTTATGAAGGTGACCATATCCCCCCCGTGGTTGTATTAGATGACGAAATCCGGGCCAAGGAGGTGCCGATCTACAGCGGAAACGTAATCTATACCAGCACCTTTTCAAAAATCCTGGCGCCAGGTTTACGGTTAGCCTGGGTGGTAGCACCAACGGAGGTGATTAAAAAATTGGTGCAGGCAAAACAAGGGTGCGACTTAAACACCTCCACCTTCAACCAATACCTGGCTTATGAGGTCGCCAACGGCCCCTGGATGAAGACACACATACAACAGATAAGAGTAACTTACAAAGAACGCCGTGATGTGATGCTTAAAGCGCTTGAAGAATATATGCCTGAAGGCGTTCAGTGGACACATCCGAAAGGCGGCTTATTCCTGTGGGTAACCTTGCCAGAGAGCGTCAATACCATTGAAATCTTCCCGACAGCAGTCAAGGAAAAGGTTGCCTTTGTGCCAGGCGATTCCTTCCATCCCTTGGGCGGAGGCGAAAACACCATGCGGCTCAACTTCTCTTGCATGAAACCTGAATTGATTGTTGAAGGGATCAAACGGCTGTCTGAGGTCATAAAGAAGAACCTGTGAACCCCCTTAATTGAGATAAAATAAGCGTGTGAGTGATCCTCACACGCTTTTTTCTTTGCTCTGACTAATAATCATACGGGTTGGCATTCTGCCAGACCTTAAAATCAGTTAAGATCGAATCACCGATAAACTCACGCAAGATCGAATCGTCCGGAATCATGTGCGGTTCAATTGGCAGGAACCACTGCAGAAATTTCAGCAAACGCTTCGCTTCGATGTATTCATGCGAACCATAAGGCACCTGCCGGAGCAGGGGCTCAACCAGTGGCTTCAGCGCGGTCAGCTCATAGGCTAACGCTGAGTTGAACATGATATCTGCGTTTTCCTGATAGGGGAAGATGTGGTTCTTTTCACCCCTTCTGACCATTTCCCAATGGTTGATGGTTTGTTGGGCAGTGTAACCCCGGTCGCGTGCATCCCGCAAAATCCGGCGCAGCTCTCGGGTGTCGGTGGTTGAAATCCGGTTGTGCCGGTCTAAATTCAGCTGGGTCAAGCAGGACACATAGACCCTGTAGCTCTGCTCGGTGGGAAAATTCTCCAACAATTTGGGGTTTAATCCATGGATGCCCTCCAGGATGATGATCTGTCCCGGATCAAGTTGCACTTCCTCGCCCGGCTCATTGAGCCCTTGCTTAAAATTATATTGTCGCAACTGAACCCGCTCACCCGCAATCAGGCGAGTGATGTGATCATTCAATAATTCTCGATTGACCGCGTCCAGATGCTCAAAATCATATTCTCCCTCTTCATTCAAGGGCGTATCTACACGATCAACAAAATAATTATCCATTTCCAGTGCAAACGGTGAAAGTCCCTCTGTCAGCAGCTGGATCATCAGACGTTTTGAAAAAGTGGTCTTTCCAGAAGAGCTTGGACCGGCTATCAAAATCACATGGATCTCATCTTTCCGCTTGCGGATATCGTTGGCAATCCGTGAGATCTGCTGCGTGTGCAGCGCCTCAGAAACCAGGATGACCTCATTNNNNAGTGTCTTCAACCAGCCTCCATACTGGCGAAAAGCTGCCAGGAGTTGTGGATAACTGGTGAGGGGCAACAATTCGTTCGGTGCATGCCGGCGTGGGAAGCGGATTACAAACCCTAAATCAACCAATTGCAAGTCAAACCATCTCAGGTAACCTGTCGACGGCACCATATACCCATGATGATAATCGCGCTTGTCATGCAGTGAATACAGAACCAAATCGTCACCAAGGCGATAGTTTAGCAGGCGCAGTTTATCATCCTGTCCATGTTTGCTGAAAAATGCCTTGGCCTCTGCAAGGGAGACCTTCTCTTTCATCAGCGGAGCATCCTCCTCAACCAACGCCTGCATTTTTTCACTCAAAGCGTCCAGGAATTCCTGTTTGAACGGCTCCTGCTCGGGTACATGGCAGTAATATGCGCCAGAAGAGACTGAATGGTCAATCGTTAGCCGCCAGTCTGGAAAAAGCTCAATAAAGGCAACCTCCAACAAAAAAGTCAATGACCGCCGATAGATCCTGGCGCCATCAGAATCGGTCATATCCACCGGGGTGACGTTGGCATCCGCCGAAATTGGGTAGGTCAGCTCACGCAATTCATTGTTCACTATTGCACCCACAATCAATGGGTGATCCGGTTGCTGATATTTACGCATAAAAGCCCCCACAGGGGTATAGCGTGGACCGCACAGCACGGTGCCGTCCGCCATGATGATCTCAACATCCTCACGCATCTTTTGTTCAATTCTAATTTCGGTGTTCATACAATTAGCCTTTTCAATTAATCACGGCACCCTTTCTTGCAAGAGTCTTATCTGACCCAGTTCATCATGGGGTCAACATCGGAATTTGGGCAAAATCATCCGGACCAAGGGCGTCAGGTCGATCGGCCGAGGCAGGGAAAGTTGATAACAACGTTGCTTGGTCAAATTCAGCCTCAGGGGGCAGAAGCAGGTCAATGATCCGAGTGTGATTTTTACTTCCCTCAGGTGCACCACCAAAGCGCCATTGGGCGGCGTTGGGTTCGACATCCCGCACGCGCCACACACCTTCAGCCGGGTAACCTTCCTGTCCTAACACGACCGCGGCATAAGCCCAATCTTCGGGATTGCCTTCTCCCAGCAGGCTCAATGGCAACCGGACAACAACCGCGTTTTGGACCGGATCAACCATGATCCGCATGGCGTTAGACGCTTCAGAATAAAGCAGCGGCGCCAGCGTGTCTGGATCAGAACGCTGCACAGCCGCAGTCCACCCCTCGACCCACAGCACATACTCCCAACCATACCCGGCCATCAAAGCTGCGTTCCGTCCAGGTAAAAGCAGTCTGGCACCCGTTCCCTCACCAGGGTCCTTGTCAATATAGATATCTACAGTTTGCACCGACAACCCAATCGGCGAACCCCAGGGATTCTCAATTTCGCCCAAAAAGCCAACGGTCAACACCAGGTTTTCGTGATCATATCCAACTTCAAAAAAGGTCGCGTCAAAAACCGATTCCTTGAAGACACTGTCGGTAGGATAAGTATATGTACCGGGACCATAGTCGTCGCCAATGGGGTCTTCAACCCGTAAAATCACCGTAATCTCACCGGTGTCTGGGATGACGATCTGCGCAGGGCCGCCTGCTGGAAGCCGTTCACCTTCGGGTTCAATCACCATGACCAACTTGATGGCATCTCCAGATGCAAACTCACCCAGCATGGCCAGGGGGATTGATATTTCGACCAGATCATCGCCAATGAGCGCTGGACCCGCTCCCGCTTTGACCGTTTCCCACTCACCATCCACAGCTTCGTAGAGGTTAACGACCACGCCGCCGCGCCACGCCACCAGTTTATTGGCAAAAATGCCCAGCATCACCTCGGATTCACGGCTAAATGCGGATGCGCCATGCACGCTTCCCGGCACATCAAAATAAAAACCAACCTGGGTACCATCAACAGGGCCACCCATGTCGAGCCGCAAGTAGAAATTTTCTTCATCCATGGTGTAGTAAAAACCGGTCACAGGCGATTGGCTTTCAACCGCGAAATAAGCTGCGCTGTCCCAGCCTGGATCATCCTGACCATCCAATACAGGCGTGGAGATGCCGCTAAAGCGTCGTGTGGCTGGGACTGGCAGCGCCTGGATGACGGGGACACTCACAAACTTAGGCACCTCTGCCCCCAATGCTGTATAAACCCCAGCCAGCAGCGCACGGAAGGCCTCATCAAAATACCCGTCCTGCCCCGAATCCTGGTCATCACCGAACCACCAGAACCAATCCGACCCCTCGGCAAGATACATGAAGTCAAAAGCCTCTGCCAGCGCATCCGGTTCAGCAGGAATCTGCCCGGTTTCGTATCGGGCTAAAAATTCACGCGTCCGCGCCAGGTAATCCCAGGCAATCGCTTCTTCTGTCTCGCCGATCCAGGTGTCATAATTAGGGCTGAACCAGGCGCCCGGGAATAGCCTGTCCAGCGTGCGTTGCTCCGGAAATAATTCCAGGTACTGTGAGGGTGTCACCGTCCGCAGGACATCGCTTTCCGTCAAATTCCGGTAAAGCGCATGCAAAAAATCATTTCCATCGTTGGGATAATGCTCCCAAGCATTCTCACCGTCGAGGATGATGCTGACGATATGAGGGCCTTCAGCCTGGCTTTCTACCAATTGTGCATGGATGGCCTCCAAGCGTGAGACCAGGTCCTGTGCACCAGCTTCCGCACTCATGCCACTATACACAAATCCAATGTTATCCGAGAGCGTCCAATCCCTGAAGAACACCGCTACCTGGTTTCCATCCTGATCATGCACGTAATAAGGCCGGTAAAGCGCATCAGCCTCCCTGACCACACCTCCTGCATCGCGCGTGAAGCCATCCATGCCCAAGGATTTTGCCAGCACGGGCTCCCCCGTTTGCATAAAGGTGAAACCTGCTCCAGCAACCATCGGCACGATCTCCTCTGCCACTGCGCCCTCTCCTGGCCACAATCCGCGCACCTCGCGTCCAAAGGTCTCTGTGTACATATCAACGCACAGGTCCAGGTGCGCCTGTGCATCTTGCGGATAGGCAAAGGGTAATTCTGGCATTTCTGCATCAGGATTGCCGATCAACGCCAATTGGTTGTCATAGATCAGCGGTAAAATTGGGTGGGCATAGGGCGTTATGGTGACCTCAATCTGCCCGGTATCCTGCAATTCCCGATGATAAGGGAGCACCTGCTGGACAATGCGTATTACCTCATCAAACACAATTGTTTTATCAGCCTCAGTAAAGCCCTCACCTTTTGCTACCAAGCGCTCCAGGGGTTCCTCAGCCAGGTAGACCGGGTCAAACCAGGCCAGGTTAAACCACACCTGCAGGTCGCGAAAATCTTGCTCAGAGAAACTGGTCAATGCAGCCTGGAGGCTCTCTTCGTCTGTCCCCGCGCGCTTATCTAGCAAGGATTGGTAGCGGGGGTATCTGGCAATGATGTTCGTCCAATTGACATCGAAAAACCGCTCCAATATGAACCGTTTATCAGATTCTGTTAAGGCACTGGCCGGTATTTCACTCAGTACCCAGTAAAGGTCTTTGGCCCCATTCGAGATATCATTCAACTGGCGGATAAGCGAAGGCGTGTAATTAAAGGTCACCCGCAAGTCTTCATACTCAGCTACTTTTTCTGCCATGTCAAGATAATCCTTGGTGGCGTGCACCCGTACCCAGGGCCGGGTGTATACGCCATCGGCATCTTTGTAATAAAGCGGCTGATGCTGATGCCAGGTCAGGTTCACATACAACACATCCAGGTCTGGTTCCAGCACCTGCCCCGTATCTGGCGCGGGTTGCGGCTGGCAAGCAGTCAACAAGCTAATTATCAAACCCCATAAAACCAATACTGAGAATACATTTCGGATTTTTTTATGCATAATAACACCTCGCGATTCTGACATATCCAGTTTCCTGCCTACTTACAATTTTACTCGAATTCTGTTAGAAACTTCCATAAACCCCCTCTAGCTTGTCACAATTTGCTTACCAGTGATCATCAACATCATAGATAAAAAGAGGGCTGCCAGAAACAGCCCTCATCATTTCGTTATGGTGTGAAATCAGCCGTTGGGCGTTACTCTTGATGCGCACCTTTGGCGAAGTCACTGAGCGGTTTGGCTAAGTTCAGCAATTCGGTGGGGATGATGAATTTCGTCGCCGCGCCTTCGCCTAAATTCTTGAGTGCGTCCAGGTATTGCAGCGTGAGGGTCTTGCTGTCGATACCCTTGGCAATTTCAAAAACCTTATCCAGCGCCAGGGCATAGCCCTCAGCTTCGAGAATTGCAGCCTGCCGGCTTCCTTCGGCCTCAAGGATCGTCGCTTCACGCAGACCTTCTGCCTTGAGAATAGCAGCTTGCTTATCACCATTAGCGATCATCACCGCAGCCTCGCGCTTACCATCAGCCTCAGCCACCATGGCACGCCGATTACGTTCTGCTGCCATCTGGCGGGTCATTGCTTCCTCAATTGCCCGCGGTGGGACAACCTCGCGAATTTCAACGGCCATGATGCGAATGCCCCAGCGATCGGTAACTTGATCCAGTTTTTCATGTAAAATCTGGTTGATCTCATCCCGTTTCGAGAGCACATCATCTAAATCCATTGCCCCTACAACAGCCCTGAGGGTTGTTATGGCCAAACCGCGTGCGGCGCCATTAAAATTCTCAACTTCCAGAACACTCGGTTCAGGATCAATCACCTTGTCATACACCAGGAAATCAATGCTCACCGAAGCATTGTCTGCGGTAATACACGTCTGCGGGGGGACATCAAAGTATACCTCACGCAGATCTACACTTACGGCTTTATCCACAAATGGGATCAGGAAAATTAGTCCTGGCCCCTGTGCACCGATCGAACGTCCTAGACGAAAAATCACCAATCGCTTGTATTCCGGGACGATGCGCACAGACATCGCAATCAATACTACGATTACCAATGCAATTAATAACCCAATAATCAAATCCATAATTAGCCTCCTTAAGCTCTCTTAAATATTGTTTTGTTAACTTTCATCTTCTTTAATTGGCGTCACCATCAGGCGAACACCCGAAACTGAAACTACACGAACTGGATTGCCTTTCTGTACATGGCCACCAACACTGGTTGCGCTCCAGGTTTGATGATGAATCATCACCTCACCATCCGGAGATAGATCCGTTTTTGCAATTGCAACCGCATTGATAAA
>DKFH01000073.1:13172-19411 GCA_002452315.1 Anaerolineaceae bacterium UBA6801
AATGACCAAACTAAAAAACACGATCAGTATTGCCATAAAAATAATTAACCATGTGCTCACACGCACCTCCGGGATTGCAGGCGATTCAGGACGAAACGGCCTAAACAGGAGCAGAGATCCAAGAATGAAAGGAATCAGGCCAACCAGCGTCACGATAAGCTCTGTATCCGTAAGCAGCGCAACCACAAACAAAATCACTGAGAGCACTAACATGCCCATCGCAGCCCAGTTGACGGGTAAACTCCCCAGAGCCATAAAACCGATAATAAAGGATAGCACTGCACCAATACCTGAAACGCTCAAACCAGGGTTGGAAAGCTCTGCCAGTAAAAACAGCGTTCCTAAGGAAAGCAACAAATAGGCGATATTTGGTTCTGTGATGGTGTGGTAGAAGCGTTCTACCCAATTCATGTGCTCAACCTGGATAACCGGCTCAGTCAAAGCCAACTTTGTCCCGTCTAGATCAAACCCATCCAGCTGGGTGAACAGATCATCAAAATCTACAGCAAGGATTTCGATCACACCTTCATCCAGCGCCTCGCGTCCTGTCAGCGAGAGACTCTGCCGCACGGCTGATTCTGCCCATTCGACGTTTCGCCCACGGCTTTCTGCCAGCCCGCGCACCAAAGCAGAGGCATCGCTGAGGGATTTTTCACTCATTACCTCATCCAATTCACCGCCCATAGCCACCGGTGTTGCTGCACCAACATTTGTCGCCGGAGTCATGGCTGCGATATCGGCAGCCAAAAGAATGAACAAACCGGCTGAGGTGGCTCTTGCACCTGCTGGATGGACATAAACCACCACCGGGATCGGTGAATCGAGAATCGATTGAACCATGTCACGCATCGAGGATTCAAGCCCGCCTGGTGTATCTAAGATGACCAGAACCAGGTCTGCGGAAGTACTTTGAGCTAGTCCCAAACCTCTGTCAAGATAACGGGCAGTAAAGGGATTGATCACACCCTCAATATCCAGCTGTATCACAGTCGGGCTTTCAGTGGCAGCTTCCACGGGTGGCGCTGCCACAATCAGGCTTATGAATATCAGCGTTAGTAACAATAATTTAATTTTATGCATGATTTTTTCAACCATTGCCGTCTGATTCGTGGACATATTGAGAGCACTATGACTCAGTTACATCTTCATTATCGTCAATTTCCAGCCATTAAGCAAGGAAGATTGGAGTACTGGTTGGTTTTCCTTGACCTTTATACATTCCCCGGATAAAATTCAAGGTCGCTGGCAAATTCCAGCATTGACAACCCAATTAATCATAGAGCGAAGGTAACCCAATTGAAACGGGTGAGAGGCGCTCGAAGGATGGAAAAATGACAGAAAATATCGTTATTGCAGCACAAAAACGCACGGTAAAAGGCAAGCAGGTGCGCGCCTTGCGCCGGCAAGGGATCCTGCCTGGTGTGATCTACGGCAGGATTGGCAAGGAACAGATCGAACCAATCGCCATTCAGCTTGATCTGCACGAAACCTCGCAAACCATTAAAAAGCTGACCGGGTCGAGCCTGGTGACTTTAGATGTCGAGGGCAAAAAATACCCCGCCATTTTACGAGAAATCCAAAAGGATATCATCTATGGCACGCTCAGACATGTCGATTTTATGGCCGTCTCTCTGACCGAAAAACTCCAGACAGCTGTATCGATCGAGCTGATCGGTCAGGCACCTGCTGAGATCAATATGGCTGCCGTTGTCGTCACCGGCATCACCGAACTTGAAATTGAATGTCTACCGCAAGACCTCCCTGAACGCATCGAAGTCGATGCCACCCAACTGGTCGATATCGATAGCGCCATTTATGTTAAAGATCTGGTCCTGTCTGAGAATATCACTGTGCTCACCGACCCAGAAGAACTGATTGCCGGCGTCACCTATGTAACCATCGAAGAAGAACCCGAAGAGGAAGAAGAAGGCGAACTCGCCGAACTGCTCGACGAGGATGTCGAACCGGAAGTGATCGAAAAAGGCAAGAAGGAAGACGAAATCGAAAGCGAAGAAGCGTAATCTTTTTTCCGACACCAGCACAAAAAACAGAGATGCCTCATCGGGCATCTCTGTTATTTTAACGCTTGCAAAGGCTATTCAGTCAGATGTAAAGCCGAAAGCAAAGCCAATGCCATCTCTGCACTGGCCCCCCATAACTGGTAGCCGTTGTAATACTGGAAGTAAACCACAGGAAACTCCCGTCCAGCGTAGCTGCGGTAGGCACTGTACCGGTTTTTCGGGTCTGCCAGCCACTCCAACGGGACGTGAAATGCACTCCGGACTTCGTCGCTGGAGATATCC
Organism: Anaerolineaceae bacterium UBA6801; assembly: GCA_002452315.1. GTDB lineage: Bacteria > Chloroflexota > Anaerolineae > Anaerolineales > Anaerolineaceae > Brevifilum. The sequence continues at coordinate 15,476 of DKFH01000073.1, forward strand.
AGGGTGTACGGCCAGGGAATGCATCCTACATAGGGTCTGACCAGGTATCCGGTGACGACGGGCATGTCGCCCAGATGCCCGAACACCACCACATCACCCGGCTGAACGCCGATCTCTTCTTGCATCTCTCTCAATGCCGTGGCTTGCAGATCCTGGTCTCCCCGCTCGCGAGCCCCACCCGGAAAGGCAACCTGCCCGCGGTGTTCTACCAGGGCCTCAGAACGCTGAGTCAATAAGACATGCCATCGGTCCTCATGCTCAAACATGGGGATGATGACGGCAGCATGCCGCAAGTTTTTCATATCATCCGAGGTAAATACATGCTGGTACCGTTGATGAAAATCAACCCGGTAAGCTTGAATAGCGTGTTTAATGTCTTGCGTTGTCAGGTGCACCATGCCCCCATTATAACAAGCATTGATTTGCGCTGCCTAAACACTGTACAGGCTGTCCTCAACTGAGCTTATTCCGCTGCCCGCTCCCTGACCGACCGGGCAAATACCAGGTACCCCGTGTGGGCTACCATCCGGTCCGTCGGCCTCAGCCGTTCCCAATCCGGCTTGTAGAAGCGCAAGAGCAGCTCACACACCTCCACAAAGGCAAAATTGTTATAGTGGAGTGCTTCAACAGACAGTCCGACCTGGTTGGTTGTTGGCAGGATCATCCCGACATAACCGCCAAATTTCAAGGATGCTTTCACCTGGGGTACATAGTCATACGGGTTGGGCAGGTCCAGAAAGATGGCGTCCACTTCGCGCTCGGCAAACCCATCCGCCACATCACCGAGTTTAAGCGTCACCCGCTCCAGCAGATCGACCCGTCTTAGGTTGTTGCGGGCTAGGTTTTGCATCTCCTCGCGTTTCTCATAAGAGGTCACCCGGCCTTGATCGCCCACCAGGAATGCAAAGGCGGTGGTCAGCGCGCCCGACCCCGTGCCCGCCTCCAGAACATGCACGCCCGGACCAATCCCCATCACCATGGAGATATACCCGATATCTTTTGGGTAGATGATTTGGGTATTGCGTTTGATATCCGTGATCAGGTCCGCCAAACTGGGCTGCATCAGGAAGAAGGGATTGCCGGTGTGGCTTTCCAGCAGGGTGCCCCACGGCTGACCGATCAGATCGTCATGCTTTAGCTCTCCCCGGTGGGTCTGAAAGACCGCTCCAGCTTTTAGGCGCAAAAAGTGGCTTTTATGCCGGCGGCCTAATAGCTGAACCAAATCCCCGTCTCGGGCAATAGTTTCATATGACATCAGCACATTCCTCTAGAGTCACCAACACTGATCGTTTAAGCAAATTTTTGTAAATAACGCATTAAAGATTTGCCATAATCCGTTATGATAATATGCGTGTAGTAAGAATAATAATCAAAGTCCAGCGGATCATCCTTGGTTTTAATGACCTCAAAGAAACCAAACTTTGCAAAATTCTTTACCAGAACTGCAACAAAAAACCGTTGTTTTGTCGAACCAGTGATATCAAACCTTTTTTCAACATGTATCCAGCCAGGCAGGATTCGATCTAAATCTTGGATCACACGTTTGATTTCAACCTGCTTTCCGCTGGGGTAATTACAAAGCAGTTTCAAATAATCATAGCGAAAACTAAAAATATCTCCGCTCAACTCAGCATCCGTAAAGGGATATGAAAATTCCCAATTAAATTGATAAAACCAGAACTTCGAAAGGTACCAAGCTTGTGCTTCAGGTGCACTTGCCAAGAATCTTTCCCCAAGGCTAGTCAATTCCCACAACATATTTTCGCCCCCCAGGATCAAACCTGCTGCGTTGAGAAAATTATGCATGAAAATCAACTCAGGAACTTCATCCTCGGTGCGTAACTCGTAAACTAAGTCTCCAAATTGCTGATCCAACCTCAAGGGATGCTCAAAACGAGCTGCAATCGCCCGGATATCACGGCGGGGGAAATTACCGGTTGCTTTGGTGCCCTTCACTTTGTGATCCTTGAGATAAGTCAGTAGTGAAACAACATCCCTACGAAATTCAAGCGATTTGGCGTATTGACGATGTTCAGGCGACAGATTCCTGATCCAATCATTGATAAAATCAAAACCTGGGTTGTGCAACGGCAATCGTTTGGCCCAATATGTGTCTTCTTTGAGTTTGGTGGTCTTGAAATAATCCCTTAGAGATTGATTTATCTCATCCAACGAATTAGCTGACTCTGGGTCATAATCATAACCCAACCAGGCCACAGCCCTTTTATAGGCTGGTGAACCAGGATGTTGAAGGTTTTCCAGTAAAAGGACATAACCAGGCACACTGCCGACATCTTCTGGTGGGCCTGCTCGCTCAGCAGCCATGCAGATAGCTCCAGAAAAGGTTTGGGCTGTTTCATCAACACCTTCCACAAGGATTTCGTGTTTCCAATTATCACCCATGTCATAAACATAAGAAAACACACCACCAATAGGGATGCGTTTTGGGATCAGGTCATCAAGCTTGGCAAGCATGGCCGATTGAAATTGATACGCATCCTCTTCCCAGGTGTCTGAATCGACAAATTCCAATGATCCGACCTCGAAGATAAACAAGTGACGATTCGTCCACCCAAACGCTTGCTGAATTACATAATGCAAGTCAAGAAGCGATGCCTTTGATGAAATCCTGATTTGTCGCCAAATCGGTGGTTTGATGTCCTGAAGGGTTATTTTGAGATCAATAGCACCCATAACACCACCTGTTCGTTAGAACTTTCCTTTCATAACTCACTAAGTAAAATTTAGTTACGATTTTTTTAGATCCTCAGGAATCAACCAGTAGCCCAGCGCCAACAAGGCCAGGGAACCCAAAATACCCACACCCAGGTTGATTGGGCCAACGCGGATAAAGCGCAACGATAGTGCATTGGCTGCAAAGTGGCCGCCAAAAAACCCGATTAGACTCAATACCAGGTAAAGCATCAATCGGCCCAGGCTGCCGCCCCGCCACAAATGCAACAGGCTGCCCAATAACGTTGCCATGAAAAATGAAAAAACAAAAGCAGGAAAGGTCATGTTTTTACTCCCGGAAACCAACCAAGCCTAATTCAATCACCATGTGCTTTTAATGATGCCCCCGCCCAGGCATTGTTCACCCCGGTAGAGGACAGCCACCTGCCCGGGCGTGATCCCGCGCACAGGCTGATTGAATTTTAACCGAAATTCGTCGTCCGTGGCACTGGCCAAAGTCGCTGGAACCGGATTGGCCCGGTAGCGGATCATCACATCGACCTCCTCACCTGCGGCAGGCGGTTCCCCTGAAATCCAGTTCGGCGCGGTGGCCTGCAGGCTGCTTTTGCCGGCCTGATCCATAAACCCGACAATCAGGCGGTTGGAATGCGGCTCTTTTGCCACCACATAATATGGCTCTGGGGCAGAAATCCGAATCCCACGCCGTTGCCCAATAGTATAAAAAGCAAGCCCCTGGTGTTCGCCCAACACCCTGCCATTGAGATCCACAATTTCACCAGGCGCTTCCGTTTCGGGCGCGAAACGGGACAAAAAATCACGGTAATCCACATCCCCCAAAAAACACAAATCCTGGCTGTCGTGCCGGTCCGCTACGGGGAGGTTGAGCGCTTTAGCTTGCTGTCGAACCTGCGTCTTGGTCAATTCGCCCAAAGGCAGCAGACTGCGCTGGAGCTGTTGTTGCGAAAGCTGCGACAGCATATAAGATTGGTCTTTCGTCCGGTCCAGTCCCCGCAGCAGCTGAACCTGGCCGTTTTCACCGGGGACAATGCGCGCATAATGCCCGGTCGCAAAATAATCCGCGCCCTGTTCTAAGGCATAGGACTGCAGAATGCCCCATTTGACCTGGGGATTGCAAAACAGGCAGGGGTTGGGTGTATTTCCAGCCACATATTGCTCGATAAATGCTTTGACTACCCGCTGATAAAAGCGTTCACGCACATCCAGGGCGACAAAAGGCACGCC
>DKFH01000073.1:19442-22934 GCA_002452315.1 Anaerolineaceae bacterium UBA6801
TGGGGTCTTTCCAGGTCTCCATATGGATCCCGGTAACCTGATAGCCTGCATCCATCAGGCGGACTGCTGTGACGGTACTGTCAACACCGCCGCTCATAGCGACGAATACATGTTTGTTCTCATTCATGGCCTCTATTCTACCTTATCAACGCTGGTGCCTGCTATAATTAGGTCAACATGATGACCCACCCACATCAGAAGGACCTTTCGTGATCCCTTATACCGACACCCACTGCCATTTGAATTTTGACCGATTTGACAAAGACCGAACGCAAGTTTTGCAACGAGCCTGGAAAGCTGGTATCGTTTGGATCCTTAACCCGGGTATTGACCTGCACACCAACCAGGCTGCCATCGAGCTGTCGGGGGCACACCCCGGCAGGATCAGTGCCGCGGTCGGGATTCATCCCAATTTTGGACAGCCCTGGCGCGCCGATATACTCCCCATCCTGCGTGAACAGGCGGGAGAAAAGGGTGTGGTTGCTATAGGGGAAATCGGCCTCGATTATTACCGCCAACACACACCATTTGAACAACAGCGGCAGATGTTCACCGCTCAGCTGGGCTTGGCGGAAGAACTGGCCTTACCGGTGATCCTCCATAACCGGGACGCGTCTGAAGACCTGGTTTCAATCCTCCGGGACTGGCACAGGAGCTTGCGCCAGAAAAACCACCCCCTGGCAGACCGGCCCGGTGTCTTTCACAGCTTCAGTTCCGACCACCAAACAGCCCTGGCCGCGCTGGAGATGAACTTCCTGATCGGCGTCAGCGGACCGGTGACCTTCACCAACGCGGCAGAACAGAAAGCCATTATCCGCAATTTACCATTGGAAAGCCTGCTGCTGGAAACAGATGCACCCTTTCTCACGCCGCATCCCCACCGCGGCAAAAGGAACGAACCAGCCTTCATCCCGCTGATCGCAGAGGAGATTGCCCGCTTACATAACACCTCCCCTAAAGAGGTGGCCGAAATTACCTATGCGAATGCCTGCCGTGTGTTCAACCTGGCGCCGACAGCAGCATAAAAAAGCCGCCCAATTGAGCGGCTCACTGAAAATGAAATCATATTTCTTCAACCTAAAAGTCGATATATTCCTTCAGGCTGTGCGTGACCGCGTAGGCGGCCGCCTCCGCACGGTTGCTCACCCCCAGCTTGGATAAGATGCTGCTAACGTAATTCCGTACCGTCCCCTCACCCAGGAACAATGCCTCGGCAATCTCCCGATTCGTTTTGCCTTCCGAGACCAGGGCTAAGACATACTTCTCCTGCTGACTGAGGTTGGCAAAGGCTGCCGCTTCTTCCTCTTTTACAGCGCGGCGCACTTCCTGAAACACGCGCTGCGTTACCGCCGGATCGAGCAGCGCTTCCCCGCGGCAGGCCGCTTCAATCGCGGTGATCAACCCCTCTGCACCAATCTGTTTGAGGACATACCCGCTGGCGCCCGCCCGGATCGCCGAGAATAGCATCTCGTCTTCAGCGTAAGACGTGAGAATGACCACCCTCACATCCGGCCACCGCTCTGTGATCTCCTGACAGGCGTCAATGCCTGAAACCCCGGGCAAGCGGATATCCATCAGCACCACATCGGGATGGTATTTTTCAACCATCCTAACTGCATCTTTCGCTGTCCCCGCCTCAGCCACCACCTCAAATTTATCACTGTGCTCCAACAGGGATTTTAACCCCAACCGGACTACTTCATGGTCATCGACCAATAAGATTGCTTTCTTTTCCATCCTGTTACCCCTCCTTAGGGAGTATCTGGCCGTTTATAATCGACAAACCGATATCCCACGCCGCGTTCTGTGAGAATATAAACCGGGTTGGCCGGATCTTCTTCAATTTTCTTGCGCAGGTAGTTGATATACAGGCGCACATAATGCGGCTCATCCCGATATTCATAACCCCACACCTTGGTCAGGATCTGGTCATGCGTCAGCACCCAGCCAGCGTTCTGCACCAGGTGATACAGTAGCCGGTATTCCGTTGGTCGTAATTTGACCAATTCATCCTCCACCCACACTTCCCGCCGGCCAAAATCAATTTTCAAGCGCTCATCAACCTCGATGATACCCTGATCATCCTCCTCAAACGTCGCTCCCCGGCGGAGAACCGCCCTCACCCGGCTGACCAGCTCGCGCGGACTGAAGGGTTTGGTCACATAGTCATCAGCGCCTAATTCCAGCCCTTTGACCTTGTCATCTTCCTCGCCTTTGGCGGTTAGCATGATCACCGGTACCTGGCTGACCTCGCGAATCGTGCGCAGCACTTCAAACCCATCAATATCCGGCATCATCACATCCAAAAGGATCAGATCGGGCAATGAATCCCTCAACCGATTGAGCGCCTCAGTGCCATTGAAAGCTTCAATCACCTCGAATCCATCTTGCTCAAGGTTCAACCGAATGAAGCCCACCATCCGACGCTCATCGTCGACAACCAATACTCGATATTTGCGTAAAGATTTATCTGGCATGTGAACTCCTGTACTTAATTTCTAAATTGCTAAACGCTCCACCAAGATCACGCTGATGTTGTCCGGTCCACCAGCCTCGTTTGCAGCCTGAACCAACGCCATCGCTTTGGCATCAAGGTCTTCTCTGCCATCATTGAGAATGTTAAGGATCGCATGCTGATCGACCGCACCCCATAAACCGTCGGAACAGATCAACAGCCGCTCGCCGGTCCCCATGGTAAAGGTATCGATATCCGGCTCAAGTGGATCCGACTGACCCAGCGCCCGGTAAAGGACGTTGCGGTGGGGGTGATGCCCGGCTTCACTTTCAGAAATCTCACCTAGATCCACTAAACGTTTAACCAGTGAGTGATCGCGGGTCTTCAAATTCAGCGTGCCATCGGGATCAACCAGATAAAGACGGCTGTCACCCACATGGGCAGTATAGACAGCGTCGCCCAAAACCACGGCCAGCGTTAACGTCGTTCCGCCGCCGGGCACACGCCGGAGGACAAGCGCCTGTGCCTCTTCGACAGCATTTCTAAGATGTCGTTCCAAATCTGCTGGTGAAAATGATTTACGCTCAAACAGGCCGGACTGGTACACATGCCGGATTAAATATTGACTGATCCCCTGGGCAGCCAAATTACTGGCCAGCTCACCACTCTGGTGCCCACCCATGCCATCCGCGACGAGAAAAATACCAAAGGCAACAGGCACTTCTAAACCACCCAGAAAAGTGTGCAAAGTGAACAGTGTATCCTCGTTATGGGCGCGTTCTTTGCCTGTGGATTGACAGCTGGCCACCCGGTAAGGTGAACAGGCGATACTGGCATCCTGCCCTGCACCAGAGACAAACTTGAGCCGATCGCTGTTACGCTTGGAATTGTGTTTGTTTTCATCTTTCAATAAAAACCTGAATAATTTCCGCACCAACTGAGCTCCAAATTATCAATCAATAAGGGTTGCAACCGGGTTAATTCTACCGGATTTAACCTGCCGACGCACCAAAATTCGCCATTTGTCCAACCACAAT
>DKFH01000120.1:0-1672 GCA_002452315.1 Anaerolineaceae bacterium UBA6801
CCAAGCCTCCTTTTGTTATGCGACCATTTTGCCAAATTTCACAAAGATGTTATAAAGATGTTATAATGTGGTTAATTCAAGCAGGTTTTGATGATTTAAAAATTCCTGCCGAATACCTTTAATTAGCTTAAACATCATTTTATAATCCCATTTTATCATAAAACTGGATTTTGTCAATAGCGCAGTTAATAATACTGATATTAACCCGTAATTAGGTTAATTATATTGAGAGGGATATTGAAAAAATTAAAAAGTACCCCAAGAAAATTTATGCCTTAATTTGAGGATAGTCTTTTAGATTTTTGTTAATCCACATTGGTCACCTTGGGATGACCTGCAACCAGATGATGAGGGAGCCTATACACTTACAAACTTGCATTTGCAGGGTCAGATATAATGCTTAAGAAGACCACTATAAAATTTACTTCTATTGAATAAAGGAGCGATGAATTATGATCCGGACTGAAAAAATTTCTTCTGATTGGAAGGGCGGTATGCGGGTTGACGGCCAGGTGGGCGATCACACGGTGATCATTGATCAACCCCCGATGATGGGCGGCACGGACGCTGGTCCCAACCCTTTGGCCTATTTACTGTTTTCCCTGGGCGGTTGTTTGGCGATGGTGGCTGCCATCATTGCCAAGCAGGAGCAAATTAAGCTGCGAGGCTTCTCAGTTGAGGTTGAGGGTGATTATGATGCAGATTTCATCATGGGCAAAACCCAAGAAGGCCGGGCGGGTTTCATTGAAATTCGGGAGAAAGTGACCATCGAAGCGGACCTGACGGACGAAGAAAAGGCAGCTTTTTTTGAAAAGGTGCATTCCCGCTGCCCGGTGACCGACAACATCAGCCGTCAGACCCAGGTCGTTTACGAGATCAATTAGCGCCCATCTTGGGGGTCACCAAGCAAGATTTCCAGCATGCCCAAAGCGTTTCCTGGGCCTGTAAAGCCGCGCACAGAGACGATGGAGAATGTGAGTATAATTACAAAAAAGACTTAAAAGGAGTAAATATGGGCAATCCCATTGTTGAGTGTATACCGAATTTTTCCGATGCCAGGCGCCCGGAGGTGATCGAGGCGATCATCGCCGTGATTGAATCTGTGGAAGGCGTGCGCATCCTGGACCGACATTCAGACCTGGATCATAACCGAACCGTGCTCACGATTGTAGGCCACCCAGCAGGGGTTGAAGAGGCGGCCTTTTTGGCCATCGCCAAGGCGGGCGAATTGATCGACCTTGATCAGCACCAGGGGGAACATCCCCGCATCGGCGCCACGGATGTGGTGCCCTTTGTACCGATTTCGGGGATCAGCATGGTGGAATGTGTGGAAATGGCGCGCAGGCTGGGCAAGCGCGTGGGTGAGGAACTGAAAATCCCGGTTTATCTGTATGAAGAGGCTGCCACCCGGCCGGAGCGGGTCAACCTGGAGAATATCCGCCGGGGGCAGTATGAAACCCTCAAGAAAGAGATTGGCGAAGTCCCGGCACGTGAGCCCGATTTTGGGCCATCCAGGCTGACCGGCGCAGGCGCCACGGTGATCGGCGCCCGGCAGCCCTTGATCGCCTACAATGTTTACCTGACCACGGATGACGTGGCCATTGCCAACAAGATCGCCAGAGCCATCCGGAATTCGTCCGGCGGGCTGCGCTATGTTAAAGCGATGGGCGTT
>DKFH01000120.1:1715-8143 GCA_002452315.1 Anaerolineaceae bacterium UBA6801
CAGCGCTATGGCGTGGCCATCCACCATTCCGAGCTGGTGGGGTTGGTGCCCAACCAGGCCCTGGTGGATGCAGCGGTGTGGTATATGCACATGGACCAGTTTGAAACCGAGCAGATATTAGAAAACCAGCTCTACCAGGCAGCATCCTCTACAGGTGAAAGCCCGATCAACGCCCAGGACGAGGGCTTCCTGGCGGCTTTGGCCTCCGGTGATCCCACGCCGGGCGGCGGCTCTGCTGCAGCTTACAGCGCGGCCATGGCAGCCTCGCTGGTGGCGATGGTCGGACGGGTGACGGTGGGCAAAAAGAAGTACGCCGATGTCGAAGCACACATGTGGCCGCTAATTGAGGAAGCATTAACGCTGCAAGCGGCCATGCATCTGGCGGTTGAGAAGGACGCCGAGGCCTTTGAGTCCTACATGAAAGCCCGGCGTTTGCCGCAGGACACCGACCAGCAAAAAGCAGATCGCTTGCGGGCGATCCAGGCGGCGACGATCAATGCGGCTGAAGTGCCCTTGCATGTTGCGCGGCAGGCTGTTCAAATTTTGGGATTGGCACGCAAAGCGGCGGAATTGGGCAATGTCAATGCGATCTCCGACGCTGGCTCCGCGGCGGCGTTTGCCCAGGCTGCCCTGGAGGGGGCCGGGCTGAATGTGCGCATCAATTTGCTGGGCATCGAGGAGGAACCGGATCCGGCCCACATGCTGGCGGAGTTACGCTTGCTTGAGGCGGAGGCGGCCAGGCTGAAAGACGCTATGAAAGCAGCGTTGAACGACCGCGGCGGCCTGAACCTTTCGTAAATACCCATGCGCGCATCACTTTTATGGGTATGTTTGCTTGCTGTGGTCCTGTCTGCCTGCCAGCCGGTTGAAGGCGGGGTTGAGGACCTTCCCCAGCCTTCTGCCACACCAACACAGTTGGTCTTAGAAGTTGAAGAACCAGTGGAAGCGGAAGGGGTTGAGGTCACCCCTGCCTTGCCTAGCCCAACGCCTATGCCGAAGAAGGTGTCGGGACCCGAGATGACGGGGTTGGCGTGCGGTGAAGCGTTCTGTGCACTGGCCTGGCCGGGCTGGTTGGCGCGTCCGATTGGCGAGGGGTTTACCAGGACGATTGACCGATCCTACCCCTATGGCAGCACGGCCAATGGCAATTATGATCTGCACTATGGGGTTGAATTCCTCAATCGGCACGGCACGCCGATTTTGGCGGCGCAAGATGGCGAGGTGGTTTTCGCCGGCACGGACAGCCACACCAGGCTGGGACCCTTCAGCGGGTTTTACGGTCAGGTGGTCGTATTGCATCACCCCGGCCTGCTGGGTGAGGCGCAGGATGTGTACACATTGTATGCGCATCTTTCTGAGATTGAGGTAGAGGTGGGGGATCGGGTTACCGCAGGCCGGGAAATCGGCCGGGTGGGTGCGACCGGGGCTGCGGATGGGTCCCATCTGCATTTTGAGGTGCGCGTGGAAAACAATGACTATGCCAGCACGGCTAACCCGGTGCTGTGGTTTGCACCGCTTGATGACGCTGAACATCAGGTCACGGCCACCCTGGCCGGCCAGATCCTGGATCGGGGAGGGGATCCGGTGCCAAAATTTCCGCTCACACTTGAGAAGCTCTCTCCAAATGGCGATGTGGAAGCCTATTATTACCCGGCGACCTATTACCCGGCAGGGGTGAATGCGCATCCCGCGATGGGCGAGAATTTTGCCGTCCCGGATATCCCTGCCGGCGACTATCGGCTGACGTTGATCTCAGGCCGGCTGTACGAGTTCTTTTTCACGTTAGAACCCGGCTCGTTGGGTTTCATCACGATCCACCTGGACTGAAGCGGCGGTGGCTGGGTTGTTTTGTATTTATCAGGAGAAGGCTTGCGATGACAATTAAAGCTGATCGGTGGATCCGTCAAATGGCTGTTGAGCATGGGATGATTGAACCCTTTGAGGAGGGGCAGGTGCGCGAGGGGGTGATCTCCTTTGGCACGTCTTCTTATGGGTACGATATCCGCGTGGCCGATGAGTATAAAATCTTCACCAATGTGTATTCAACCATTGTTGATCCCAAGCACTTTGATCCCCAGTCGATGGTGGATTTTAAGGGCGAAGTGTGTGTGATCCCGCCGAACTCCTTTGCGCTGGCACGCACCGTGGAATATTTCCGCATCCCTCGCAACGTGCTGACGATCTGTGTGGGTAAGAGCACCTACGCCCGCTGTGGCATCATCGTCAATGTGACCCCTTTCGAGCCTGAATGGGAGGGGTTTGTCACATTGGAGATCTCCAACACGACCCCGCTACCTGCCAAGATCTACTCCTTTGAAGGGATTGCCCAGGTGCTGTTCTTTGAGGCGGATGAGGATTGTGAAATTTCCTACGCGGATAAGAAGGGCAAGTACCAGTATCAAAAGACGATTGAACTCCCCAGGTTATGAGGTTAACAGAAGCATGAAGAAAATTGTAGTCGCCTCGAAAAATCCGGTCAAGGTTGAAGCCGTGCTGGCAGGGTTTAGCCGCATGTTTCCCAGGGAGACGTTTGAGATCGAGACGGTCTCGGTGGATTCCGGAGTGAGTGACCAGCCCCTTTCCGAGGGGGTTGCGCGCCGGGGGGCTGAGATCCGGGCGAAGGCTGCCAGGCAGGTTGTACCGCAAGGGGATTATTGGGTGGGTGTGGAAGGTGGCTGTGACATGTTGGCGGGGGAGATGGTTTCTTTTGCCTGGATCGTGGTGTACTCTGCGGACCGGGTTGGCAGCTCCCGCACGGCCCACTTTCAACTGCCCGATGCCGTGAGGCACCTGGTTGAAGCGGGTTTAGAGCTGGGGGATGCGGATGACCGGGTGTTCGGCAAGGAAAACTCCAAACAGAAGAATGGCGCGGTTGGCTTGCTGACCGGGGATGTGGTCACTCGTAAAACCCTGTATGAGCAATCCGTGATTTTGGCATTGATCCCCTTCAGACAGCCAGACTTGTATTGAGGATGATTCGTAGGGGGGGGAATTTAATTGTCGCGTTTGTAAGGCATGATGTGCGGGACGCCATTAAGCTGGACGATGACATCGATCATATGATAGGATTCGACGCCCTGCGGGGTGAGCTCAACGACCAGGATGCCAGAGTAGTTGGGGGGGAAGAGATAATTATCAAACACGAAATTACCCAGGCTGTAAGCAATTAAACCCTCCTGGTAGCGTTCGATGCGCTGAATGACGTGGGGGTGGCTGCCGATCACCAGGGCTGCGCCGCTCTCGATGGCCGCGTGGGCGATAAGCTGTTGCTGGCTGCCAATCTGCTGAACGAGTTCATAGCCATTATGCACGAGGACGATGACGATATCCGCCTCTGCTTTGGCGGCTATCACACCTTCACGGACCCGGTCTTCATGTGCCCAGGCGACCCCGGGCTGGTCTGGGCCGGCCTCCCAGGTTCGGTAATCGTAGTCGGTAGGGAACACATCGACGAACCCCAAAAAGGCAATGCGCAACCCATTCACTTCAATGAACGCGGGCGCATAGGCCTGGGTGGCGTTCATCCCGGCGCCCACGGCCTGGACCCCGTTTGCCGCCAGGATCTCCAGGGTGTCGCTGAGCGCTTGGGGGCCAAAATCCAGGCTGTGGTTATTGGCCAGGTTAACCAGATTGAATCCGGCATAGGCCAGGGATTCACCCGCTGCGACAGGCGCGCGAAAAGCGTAGGTCTTTGGCTCCGGCTCGCCGCGATCGGAGATGGGGCACTCCAGGTTTCCGACGGTGATATCTGCTGAGCGGAGGGTGTCCGCCGTGTCAAGAAAGGGCACCTGGGGGCCGATGGTTTTGATCATCTCGCCGATGGTCCTGCCCAGCATGATGTCACCCACAGCCATCAGGATCACCCTGCGGCTGGGGGTTTCGCTGGGCAGCGGGTAGGGTTGTGTGTTTTCGGTCGGAAATGGTGTCGCCAGGGTTGCCGATGGCGCCAGGGTGGCGGTCGGTATGCCGCTCGGCGTGGCCGTGAAGACGGGGTTTGGGTTCTGGGTTAGGGAGGGCACACCTGGGGACGGGGTTGGGCTCGCGTTTGGGGTCTGACAGGCTGTCAGGAGGAGAGACAAAAGTAAGAAGACCCATAAAAACCGGGTTGGAGGCTTTACCTGTAGCATTGATGGCGTGATGATTCCTTTTAGAAATGGGTCCAGATGACTGACCAGGGTTCATTCTGATCAGGTGTGGTTGAATAATTCGTGTGATCTGCCAGCGACAATACTACCGGCGTGAGCGGCGGAGCATGATGATGATCAACCCAAGGATGAAACCGCCGAAGATGATCAGGAGGGCATCCTGGCGTTCGTTCCGGTCCTCGAGAAAGACGAAGGTTTCCGTTTCGCCGAGGCCAGCTGAGGGAGCTTCTGAGTCAGTTTGGGGTTTGGGGGCGGTTTTACGCGGGGAAGGCTGGGCTTTCTTCTCTTTAAGGGTGATAAAGGGCCTTAAGGCCAGCAGCTTGGTCTGGTTGATCCCGGGCACTCGCACTAAATCCTCGATGGTTTCGTAGGGCCGGTGATCAACGATCCCCCCGGCCAGCCCCGGCCCGATGCCGCGGATAGTGGTCAGCTCGATCAGGGTTGCCCGGTTGATATCGACTGGGGTGAAGGGTGCTTCTGTCATATCCATCTCCTGTTGTTGGTGTTATTCATGTAATAAGTGCTAATTTTTCACATGGTCTTTCCTTAGTATATCTTGAAGTTGCCCATCTGACAATTCTTACCGGCCTAACAGCCCAGGATGCTTTACATGACACATGACCTATGCTATAAAAGAATCGATAAGTATGGATGACCATTTTGGGATCATCAAAACGAAACCATTTAAATTTGCGATAGGTGTATATGGACTCAAAATTTTGGCAGTCGAAAACCTTGGCTGAGATGTCCACCGAAGAGTGGGAAGCGTTGTGTGACGGCTGCGGCAAGTGTTGTGTGCATAAGATCGAAGATGAAGACAGCGGCCAGGTGTATTTTACCGATGTTGCCTGCCGTTTGCTGGACCTGGCGACCTGTCGCTGTGTGGATTACGCCCACCGCACGCAAGTGGTGCCGGATTGCCTGTCATTGACGGCTGAGCAGGTGCCTGCATTGTATTGGCTGCCCGAATCTTGCGCCTATCGGCGGGTGGCGGAGGGGCACGGGCTGGCCTGGTGGCATCCGCTGGTCTCCGGCGACGCCAACAGCGTCAGGCTGGCCGGGATCTCGGTATGCGGTCGGGTTGTGCCGGAGGCAGAGGTCAACCTTTCAACGCTGGAAGAGCGTGTGGTCGACGGGTTTGATTGATGTGGGTATACAATCCTAAAGTTTTGTCATCGTTCGCTCTGAATCATAGTTAAAATTGCACAATTGAAAAAAACCAACTTAAGGTATACTAGTGTCATCTCGATATGGTGCTGCACAGCATCAGGTTCAAGGAAACAATCATGCAAGACGAGAAAAACTCAGAGACACAGGCACATCATTTGCTGATTGTAGTTGTCCAAGGCCAGGATGCCGATATGGCCATTGATTCCCTGGCGGATGGGGGGTTCACCGTCACACGCTTGCCAAGCGTGGGGGGTTTTTTGGGGCGGAAAAATGCCACCTTGATGGTCGGCGTTGATGATGCTCGCAAGGAAGAGGCCATTGCCATCCTCAATAAAAACTGCCGTCAACGGGTGGCCTTTATTGCCGTCCCCATGGAAAACTCGCCGCTCCCGATGCCGGCGCCGACGCCCGTAACGATTGGGGGGGCGAATATTTTCTTCTTAGACGTTGACCATTACGAGGAATTTTAACGATGAAACTGATCATTGCGATTATCAAAGATGAAGATAATGACGCTGTCTCAAAAGCGCTCACAAAGAAAGATTTCAGGGTGACCTTTATTGCCTCCACGGGTGGGTTTTTGCGCAGTGGACGCAGCACGCTTTTAATCGGGGTTGATGATGAGCAGGTTGAGACAGCCCTGCAGGTGATTCGTGAGAATTGCAAGAAACCGCAGCACGAACAGGAGAAACGGGCGACGATCTTTGTTTTGAAAGTCGATCAGTTCACCCAGTTGTAGGATGATTGCATTCACCCTCAACAGCAAATTACGAGGCAATGATTTTGTGCTCTGGATGGGTTGAATGCTTTTTAATTATCATATAGGACGGGTTTGATCATATTAATCAAAAAAGAATAGGAGAATAAAATGAATTTTGGATTAGCTTTCAGTTATGTTTTCAAGGATAAGGACTGGTTTAAGAAGGTCATCATTCCAGCCCTGTGCAGTTTGATCCCGGTTGTAGGGCAATTTGTGGTTGCCGGCTGGGGCTTGAAAGCCACCAAGAACGTGATCGATGGCAAAATGGAAGATGCCCTTCCCAACCTGGAATTCGGCGCTGATTTGGGCCGCGGTTTTATGGCAGCCGTGATCACGGCTATTTACAGCATTCC
>DKFH01000120.1:8155-9923 GCA_002452315.1 Anaerolineaceae bacterium UBA6801
TGATGGGATCGTTGGCATCATCTTGATGTTGCTGGGGGTTTGTTTTGGCCTGTTTGCATTGTTGCTGGGAATTTTAATCGCCTTTATGGGTGTGGCAGGCATTGCAAATTATGTTGCCAAAGGAACATTTGGGGCCGCCTTCAAATTTAATGAGATATATGGATTGGTTAAAAAATCCTTTGGTTCCTGGCTGCTGGTGATCCTTGGCCAAATTTTGGCGTTGGGTTTTATCGCTCCCCTCGGGACGATCGCATGTGGTATAGGCGTGATATTGACAACAACCTATGCTATCGCGATTAGTTCTCACCTGCTCGGACAGGCCTATAACAAATCAGCCACGCCCGTTTTAGGTGAGGTTGAAGTCCTGTAATTGATAAGAGTTTTTAATTGATTAATTTTATAGAGCCATTTTGACCAGATGGCTCTGTATTCATTTAACTGGTGCATCACATCAGGGTTTCACCCAGGGTGTTTTTTGCCTTGAACAGCCTGCCAGGGATGCTTTTAGGTTAGCACTAATCTGTATTGGCGCTTGAGAAAAAACTTATGATTATTGCGTCAGAAGAATCTGGTTGGATGTGCGATGAGCAACCGAATTGTTTTAACGGTTGGCTAAGGATCAATTAGCTCTTCCATGCAGATTTGAGGAGATTTTCTCATCGAACCTGTTGACGATTCGGTTGAAAATATGGTAAGATGAACCTCGTTCCCTATCAGGGAATTAGATTTGTTTTAAGGTACAAGGATCGTATCAGAAGGAGAGCATACACTATAAGTAGCAAAGATGATTATCGCATCAATAAACAAATTCGTGCTACACAAATTCGATTGATCGATCAGGATGGTGAAAATCTTGGCGTGGTCAGCTTGCGAGAAGCACTGAGCCGCGCTGAAGAAGCCGAACTGGACCTGGTCGAAGTCGCCCCAAACGCCGACCCGCCTGTTGCCAGGATCATGAATTTTGGCAAGTTCCTTTACGAAAAGGAAAAGAAAGAGCGGGAAGCACGAAAAGCGCAAACCAAAATCGAGATCAAAGAGATTCGTTTGCGCCCGAAAACTACAGATCACCACAAAGGCTTCAAAGTCCGTGATGCCCGCCGGTGGCTGCTGGACGGGATGAAAGTTCGAGTGACGATACGCTTTAGAGGGCGCGAAATCACTTATCCGGAGATCGCTCTGGAAGACCTGCGAGAGATCGCTGAAGAATTATCCGATGTCTCCGTGGTCGAACAAGCGCCTAAGCTGGAAGGGCGATCGATGTTTATGATGCTCGCCCCGAATAAATAAGCTCAGCGATTGTCTGGCGAAAACGATACGATTACTAGCGGTGATACCCTACGGCCCTGTACGCTTGTGCCGTAGGATTTTCATGAAAGGAGTGCAAGATGCCACGAAAACCACGCGATGGCAAGTACAAAATGAAAACCCATAAGGCCACTTCCAAACGGTTCAGGATGACCGGTTCTGGCACGATTGTGCGGACCAAAATTGGCAAAGGTCACCTTCGCCGCCGAACGCCGGATCGCACCAAGCAATTGTTTGAGCGCATGATCCCGGTGAAGTCTCAGGGTACGCGCAAGAAAGTACGTCGCCTGACGCCATATATGGGTAAGAAGAAGTAAGCAATTTATTATCAAATTTTTTAGCTGCGGCTGTTGGGTGTTCGCAACGGGTGATAGAACGAAGTCGCCGGCGCCCAGGGGTTCGCAAAGGAGAGTTAGATGGCACGTGTAAAAGGTGGACCGCAAGGTTACCGAAGGCATAAAAA
>DKFH01000120.1:9974-37337 GCA_002452315.1 Anaerolineaceae bacterium UBA6801
GAGTACGCAAACGGGATCTGCGCAAATTGTGGATCACGCGCATCAACGCGGCAGCTCGCCAAAACGGGACCACGTACAGCAAACTGGTGCACGGCTTACGGCAAACGGAGATCAACCTGAACCGCAAGGTGCTGGCTGATCTGGCAGTACGTGAGCCGGATGTCTTTGCTGAGATTGTCAAAAAAGCATTAAGCTGAAGTTTCGCAAACCAATCACAAAAAGAGGTCACCATCCAGGCGGCCTCTTTTGCGTTTAAGAGGTTTTTTTCCCGGACACTTGTAAATCAGGGCAGGGTCTGGGCCTCGTTTTCTTCCAGGGGGGCTTGCTCCTCGGGCAGCATGGGTTCACCTATGGAGAACGCATTGACCGGGAAGCGCATCAGGCGGTTGTTGCGGGTATCGGAGACCCAAACATTGCCCAGCGGGTCGACGGCCAAGCCGCCCACGATGCCAATTTCATCGGGTTCCCCCCCAAAGCCGCCCCAGGCATAGAGGAAATCACCATGCTGGTTGAACACCAATACCCGGCCCAGGAGCGGATCGGCGACATAAACCTGGTAATTGTCATCAATGGTCAGGAAGGGCTTATTGTCGAGGGAATCACCAAACCAGCCTTCAATGTCCCAGGTGATATGGTTGGGGTAGCTGAGGGCGTCGCCATCGGGGATCATGATCTGGATGCGCTTGTTCCAGGTATCCGCGATGAACAGGCGTCCGGCGTCATCCACTTCGATGCCGACTGGTTCATCAAATTGCCCCACACCCAACCCTGCACCGCCGATTTCGGCCAGGTCCACCCCATCCTGATCGAAGATCACCACACGTTTGTTGCCAGTATCGGTGATGAAGACACGGCCCTGATCATCAACAGCCACGCCGCGTGGACCCCAGAAGTGGTAGCGTGATTCTGCAGCACCAAATTGGCCCCACATGGTGAGGAATTCGCCCTCAGCGGTGAATTTTTGGATGCGGTGATTCCAGGTATCCGCCACGTAAACCGATCCATCCGGGCCCACGGCTAATCCCCAGGGTTCGTTGAAATAACCGGCAGGCGCGATGGTTTGGGTAGTGAAATCGGAAGCGCCATAAGCACCAAAGGCGTTCAGGTAGTTGCCGCTTGCGTCGAAATGCAGAATGCGATGGTTGCGGGAATCGGCCACGTAAAAAGTTCCATCTGGTGCAAAGGTGATATCCCGGGGGGCATCCAAAGAAAATTGTGCATCGCCATAGAGGATCAGGTCTGCTTCCATGCGGATGGTGTTGGCTTCGTAGGGGTCTACGGCGGGTTCCATGGTGACCGGCGCAGCGCCATATTCCCAGATCATCGAAACGATATCCTTGCGCACATACATGCGGAAGGAATCAGAAGGCTGCCAGTTTGTAAGGGTGAGGGTGTTGATGTTGGCCAGCCTGGCATAGGGTTCGTAATTGCGGTTGTACCAGATTTCCCACAGGGCTGACCGCATAGCCGGATCTGACATTGCATCCCACACACGCTGGAAGGTGAGGTTGAAATAGACTTGGGTTGGCCACCATAAGCGGGTGTGATCAAAGCGGATATACTCATCGCCCACAACCGGTTCGATCAGCCCGTAATTCCCGCTGCCGACCAGGATGATGGGGGCCTCGCGCAGGTCACGGGTGGGGTTGCCAGAATACCAGCGTTTGTTGGGATAATCGCGGAAGTACCACCAGTAGGGGTAGAGCATGTCGTTATCATAGGCCACGACGATGTCCTTCCCGCCCGTCAGCCGGAAGCTGATCTCCTCAATCTGTTCCAGCACATCCTTGGGGTCACGGGCGGCATGCGCATAGACCAGGAACTCCTTGGCCGTATCGTATAAGATGAAGTTGGCGCGAAATGAGGTGCGCATGGTGATGAAGGCGAGGACCGCAACAAACAGGATCAGGGCGAATTTGGCCAATTGCTTGAAGGCCCAATGGCGCAGGAGGAAAAATAAGCCGATGCCCGAGGCGGTCATGCCGGCAAAGGCCAGCAGGAAGTTATAGGTCGCCTCTAATTGAGCCAGATCCCTGCCCTGGAAGGGCGGCAGTGGGCCTAAAATGTAGCCAAAGGTGCGGAACGTGGTCAGCAGGAACAAGGCTCCGAGGAGGATCAACAACCAGCCGCGCTGGCGCTTGAAATCGGACCAATTGAAGGATTCGATTAGATAACCGATGCTCCAGCCGCTGGTGAGGATCATCGGCATGGCAATGTGCGTCGTTAGCCAGGGCATGCGTTCGCCCGCGAAGCTGAAGGCGACCAAGCTCATCACGGACCAATACAGCAGCAGGCCCAATACCGGGGCACGGCGGGGTTCGCCCTCATTGTCGACGAGGCGCGGCCTGGGTGGGGCAAGCGGCAGGTCAGGCGCGGGTTGCTGTGCTTCATGCTCGGTTTCATCAGTCTGCAGTGCGTCATAAGACGCTTCAAGGGAGCCTAAATTTTCAGGCAGTGTCTTGTCGAGGGCTGGCTCAGGTGCGTCGGTGTCCTGTGATGAAAGCGCAGGTTTGGGCCTGCGGGCGAAGGCCCGCACGCCCAGGATGGCAGCCAGCAGGGTGCCGAATGCCGGCAGGAATTCATAGATGGGAATTTGGATGAGGGCGTAGTAATACAGCGGCTGGGTGCCCCTGACCACGCCTTGCTGGGCCAGCCAGTAACCCAGCGCGCCCATCAAGCCCATGTGAAGGCCAATACCCTGAGTAAAGAGGGTGGTATAGAAGATGATGAAAATCCCCCAAAAGATGCCGATATTGAGAGCCCACACCTTCCAGTTCCACCACACGCCGATGGCGATGGCGGCCACCAGGAGCGGGACCACAAACAACAGCGCGGTGGTGATGCCGCTGGTGCTGTAATCGAGGGGATTGAAGCCCAGAATATCCATTGGCAGCGCACCCAGGAGGGGCAACACGATGGTGCCCTGCAGGATCAGCAGATCAAAGGTCCGTTCATCCCTGACGCCAAACCAGCCTATCCCTTTGATGAGGAACACGACGGCGGTAGCCAGACCGATCAACATCGCCAGCCCCAACCCGCCGATGACCAGGCGAGTGGTAGCATCCAGCTCGCCCAGCATGACGCCAACGCCATCTTCTGCCACGACGGTCGGCCCGTGCGTGAGGGCGTTGTACCCCACTGCAAACAGCGCCAGGCCAATCACCAGGGTAATGGCAACGATCAGCAAGAAGATCGTCCGGGTCTGTTTTGAATTCCATGGCTTGGTTAACACCCGGGCGGTGAACACAACAGCCAGGAAGATCAGCAGTTCCGCGGTGAAGATATAGGAGGTGGCTTTATCGGTAAAATGGAGCGCAGTGATGACCGTGATGAAGATCAGGGTGCGCTTTTGTCCTAATTCCAAATAGCGCAGGATGCCCCACAACAGCGCCATGCCCCAGAACACAATGTAGATCTCGTTGCGGGTATAGCGGCTGTAGTAGGAAATAAAAGGTGAGATCATGAACAGGAAACCGGCGATCAGCGATCCCACCCGGCCGAGGTATTTCTTAAAAGCGAAAAGCGCAAAGACCACTACCCCGATGCCAAACAGGGCATTGGGGATGCGGGCTGAAAAATCATTGGCACCAAACAGCGTATAGGAAAGCGTGATCAGATGAAATTGCAGGGGGCCATGTGTGACCGGGTCGTAGCGGTAACCGCCGCCCTGGTAGAAGGTGTAGGCCGGCACCACGTGGTTGATCTCGTCATGGCTCATCACCCGGGCGCCCAGCATGGTGAACCGGCTGACGGCGGTGATGAGCAATATGATCGCGATGATCAGGTGATAAACTGTGAATTGGGGCCAGATTGAGACGACTGGGCGGTCCAACCAGGCGTTGATCGTTGTGTTTCGGTTCATGGCGTGTTCTTCCGTGTGGGTCATGAGGTTCGATCTGTATTTTTGTGGTCAGTTTTAGAACTATACTTTAATAGTCAGTTCCTGACAAGACGTGATCATATGTGCACGCTGGGCCGTTCCTTTGGTGATATTTAAGGTAGAATCTTTATCAATGCGCAGCAAACTTTTGTGGGTGAGTGTGTTGATGGTCTTCGTAGCCGCGTGCGGGAGGCGTGAAGCGCCTGTTGAGCAGCCGACCCTGGATGCCACCCGACTCAATCAGACAGCGGTCAGCCTGGTGACGCTGGATTTTACTGCGACCCAGACGCATATCCCCACGGACACGCCGACCCCTTCCCAAACCTCAACGCCGATTGCTACGATTGACCGCACGCGGCCGCCGATCAGCACGCCTACCCGCGAGGTGGCCTGCAATTTGGCCGCGGCCGGGGTGCCGCTTGACATTACCATCCCGGACGATACCAAATTGGCGCCAGGCACCCCGTTTTCGAAAACCTGGCGGTTGAAGAATGTTGGCGCCTGCACCTGGACCCGTCAGTATGCGGTTACATTTTTCTCTGGCAACAGCCTGGGGGCACGTTACACCCAAAAGCTGCAGCAGCCGGTCAACCCGGGTGATATGGTTGACATCACTGTGGATATGGTTGCGCCGCAGAATATTGGCCTTTATCAATCGAACTGGATGTTGAGCGATCCGGATGGCGAGCTGTTTGGCATTGGCCCGCATGGGGATGCGCCATTTTGGGTGCGCATCGAGGTTGTGCAGATGGTGACAGATACACCGCAACCGACGCCAACCTTCACGCCGACGCCGGTTGTATTTATCACCGGTGAAGCAGAATTGCAGACCGGGAACACCTTAGACCTGGATACGGCGACGCTCAATCCCACCAATGGATTAACCGCCGACCTGAATTATGCTTTGGGTGGAACACCAACCCACCTGTTAACCCCGTTGAATAGCACGCTGTTGGCCCTTTTTGATGACACGGAACCCACACTGGTTGATTGTGCCAATGCCAACCTGAACGATCAGCCGATTGGGTTTAACGATGTGCCAACCGGGGCGTATTTCTGCTACAGGACCTCGGATGAACTGCTGGGGTGGTTATTGATCGAGGGTTTTAATGCCGGCAGGTTATCGGTCAGCTTTCTGACCTGGGCAACCCCCTGATCTGTTAATTATCGCAATGCAAACAGGACACCCCGGCAATATCCAGGATGTCCATCTTTTGTCATTTAAAACAGGCTTCGGATCAACAGCATAAAGCCAAAGATGATCAGCGGGATGCCCACGATGGCGCCGACTACAGTGACGGTCAGCAGGACACCAACGATCATCAAAACCAGGCCCAGGATCGCACCGATCAGACGCCCGGTGGCTTCGATGATCCAGACGACTGAACGCCAGATCAGCCAGAAGGGGTAGAGCAGCCAGTGAACACGTTTATTGTTATTTGTCATCTGTACCTCCATTTAAGTATACGCTGTCAGGGAAGAAAAGTTGCAGTCGTTCCATAGCAGGGCAATCGCAAAATGGGAGAAATGTCTGCAATTTCGTTGTTATTGAATTAACAGACCCCATCCCCGGCCTTGAACGAAGTAAAACCCCTGAAGCGAAGCGGAAGTGGGCTCCCCTCCCGAGGGGAAGGGTGCCCGGAGGGCGGGAAGGGGTGTTTACAATGTGAAGATCGTTGAGACAATAAGAATGTTTGACTTTGCGATTGCCCTGCGTTCCATAGTTCTGGGCTTAACAAGCCTGAATGGGTCTGGTATAATTCTCGTCGCCTGAAAAATGGGCAGGATGGAGAGGTAGCATAGTCCGGCCTAATGCGCGCGCCTGGAGAGCGCGTGTACCCTTTGGGTACCGTGGGTTCGAATCCCACCCTCTCCGCTCCAAATAAAACCACTCGAATAACCGGGTGGTTTTTTGTGTTTGATTAACGGCTATGTGGGTTCGAACACCCCGGGGGTGAGGTTTCCCACTCCCTACAGGAGCGTTTTGCAGCCCTCTCCGCTGGAAACAAAACCACCCGTATTTTCTGGTTGGTTTTTTGGAAGGGCGCACAATTCTTTTTATGTGCACCAGAATGATTACATTAGTCTCAATATCAAAGTGTGCTCACAAGCGGAGTGCACCCTGCACAATTCTGTCCCAATGATCTTTAAGCTAAGGTCGGTGGTTATTGTTGCGGTTGCCCCGTGCAGGAGCACTGGCCAGGATCCCATCATAAACACTCACATCCATGTATTGTGGAATGTAGGTTTCACCGGTTTGCTGAAGGAGCGTTGATCTGAACGACCGCAGGTGGTTTTCGGATCCCCTGAGCAGGTTTTGGTACACCCTTTGAATCTCGGGGTTGTCCGTTTCATACAGGGCTTCTTGTAAATCAAGAATATCAATTTCTTCAATGGCCCCACCTACTTTGAGGGCATCGGCTAGAGACCGTTCACCCATTGTAACCAAGTCATCATAAAGCGTTTGTAAATCGGGATTTACAAAGACACCGGGTGGTGATGTGTCAGCGGGGTCGGGAATATTGAAGGTGTCCAGCAATTGTTTGACCGCATTGGTATGGGATTCTTCGCTGCGTGCAATGTTCTGAAATACGGGTAAACCCCACAGATCATACATAACGAGGTAGACATCATGGGCGAGTTTTTCTTCTTCTCGCATGAAGATCAGGCTGGCTATGTCTGCATCAGTTAGTCCATTAAGATTTTCTTGCAGGTCAGTTTGTTTGGATAAAAAATCCAGTTCTTCATTAATGATTGACGTCTCTTCGTCTTTAGATAAGTCAACCACTACCGCTTCGATATTTTGCTCTGCATTGACGATATTGGCTGGCAAGGGCGTTTCACTTTCCTGAGGGTTTGTTTGGTTGATTTCGGGGGCGGTTACCTCATCTGATTGGATTGGTAATCCACAAGCGGTTAGGGCGAGGCTCACCAGGACTAGAAAACCGATTATTTTGAATTTGGTTGTAATTGTTTTATTCATCACACTTCCTTGCGCTTAATTTGATTAAGCTTACCGAATTTGTTTGCTTTCACTTATTTTCTCCTGACTTTGTAAAAAAACAATAAAGGAGGCGTGAAGAAATCTTGTCAGTTATCGAATGCTGGCTTTTTTCCTCATTACGGGATGGAAAACAGTGAAAATGGTGCGCAGGAAAGCACTGTGTGCCCTACGGATGAGTTAATCAATTGAACATTGAGGGTTACGCGTAGCGACGCCCCCGCGGGGCGTCGCTACGGTGAGTGACGTGGCCTAAGATTGTTTTTTTATGAGACCCCCGGGGTTTCCTTTTATGAGCCCACAAATGATCTAAATTTCCATTGCCACCGGATGAAAATTTAAGTTAAATGTATTAAACCCCGGGGGTCTTTGTTGCGGATTTGGGGATCCACACTCCCTACGGGAGCGCTTCGCAGCCCTCTCCACACCAGTAAAAACCATCCGTCAAAATTGGGTGGTTTTTCTATGCATATGACCTTAAGTATTTCAGATTAGCTGTAGGGTGGGTTGACGGGTGGTTGGATGGGAGACGGATGATGGGCTTTCGGTTACCGGTGAGGATGGTGGGGTAATGATTAGGGGTGATTCTGTATATGATGACGGGATAATATCGTTAATTAATACTTAAGTGGTGCGCTGGCGATTTCGAGGACGGCCTCTTGAAAGGCCTGGCAGGCCGCCTGGCAAGCGCTTTGTGTCCCAGACAGGAGGGCACCCGAGAAGTTGGTCTCCGACGGAGGTTTGAACCACTCACGCAGTTCTACCTCAGCCCGCTTCAGGGCGACATCGATGGCGTAGGTCGCCTCAATGGGCGGCGCGATCAGGTAGGCCAGGGGGGTTCCACCAGGCACGCCTGCCATGGCGCTTAGGTAAGAACCAGAGCGAGAAATGGTGTGGGCAAAGAATGCCAGTGAACCATCCTGATTGGCACGATAAAAGTGGGCATATGTTTGGGCGTAGTCAATGCAAGCGACCAGTCCGGCACGGGCCTCGGCGGGGTTAGGCCCAGCCAAGATGCCGATGATTTCACCGGAGAGTGGGCCGGAGGCGTGTGCTGAACCGGCATAAAAACTATGGGCATAGACCACTTCCACGTCCGCTTTCTTGGTGGCATCATCCAGGGACACATACAGTGAGTCATCAATGTCACAGGTGACCAGGGCTAAGCTTTTTTGTTCGTGACGCAACCCCAACTTTTCGGCAAAACCGGGATGAACATTGGGGATCAGGCGTGCTGAGAGGATGTGGGGGATGATGGGGTCAAGTACGGCCATGGCATATGCTCCTTGCTCGAGAATCAACACTTTCGAAAAATAAATAGTTGGACATCATTGCTTTGGATCAACCGGTTTCACCTGCTTTTTCCCGTAATGCGATCCCACTAGCCTGGTATTTGAGCGTCTTTTTGACCATCTCAACCACGAAGGCACCGCCTTCCAGTGTGTTAGTGCCGCCGTTCATGGTGATCATGCAGACCACATCCCGATCCGCGTCGGTCTTTCCATGGGCAGGCTGCCAGCCCATATAGGCGCTCATCGCATCCGAGATGCCCAAGCCCGGCCGCTCACCAATCAGGATCACCACGACATCGGCTTTGATGATCTCATTGATGTCATTGATGATACCAACGCGCGCATTTTTAATGAAAAAAGGTGTCCCCAAGCTGAGGTTAGCTGCCTTGAGACCTTCCATGATAACCGGATAAATTAGGGGGAAATTATTGTTGATTGCTGCTGCACTGAGCCCATCACCGACAACAATTTGAACCTGGGGATTCTTCTCACAGCGTTCCGCGATGATGGCCTGTGACTCTTCGTTTAGCAGACGTCCGAGGTCAGGCCGCAGCAGGTATTGGACGCGGGATTCAACCTGGCTGTGGACCGTAAAAAGGGCAAATTTATCCAGCACCTCTTGGTCGACTTCTCCATAGATGGCATCTTGGGTGATGGCATGATCGGCCTGGAATAAAAGCAGGGTTTCCGTTCTTGGTCGGGGGCCAGCCCGTCCGACACCGAGGCGGGCGCTCGTAGTGGAACACAGGTTACGGAGCCCTTCAGGGTCATAGGGGTTGGCGACGCCGAGTTTTTTCCGGTTTTCAGGCAGGCTGGGATCTGGTAGATCGATACCAGCCTGCTGCTGTTCTGGAATAGGTGAGGGATTCTCCTGGGGCGGATCGATGGCACCGTTCTGCGTCAGCTCTGCCATGATCTCTTTCACAATCGCTTGTATGTCGATTTCTTTGTTATCCATCAGATCCTCTTTATTTTTGCAAGAAGAATGAGGCATCGCCGGCTTTTTCGGTGAGAACCCCGTCCTTCATCAAGCCCAAATCTTCCATCCAGGCCTCAAATTCGGGTATAGGCCGCAGACCGAGCAGCTGGCGCAGGCTGGCGGTGTCATGGTAGCTGGTGGATTGATAGCTGAGCATAATATCATCCCCCATGGGTACGCCCATGAAGTAGCAGCAACCGGTTGTTGTCAGCAGTACGGCCAGGTTTTCAATGTCGTTCTGGGTTGCAACAGCATGATTGGTGTAGCAGGCATCACATCCCATGGGGATACCGGTCAGTTTACCCATGAAGTGGTCCTCCAGGCCTGCCCGAGTAATTTGAACAGAATCGTAGAGATATTCGGGTCCAATGAACCCGACAACGGTGTTGACGATGAAAGGATGATAGCGCCTGGCCAAGCCGTAGCAACGGGCTTCCATGGTCAACTGGTCTGCCCCCTCATGGGCGCCGGCTGAAAGGGCCGTCCCCTGGCCTGTTTCAAAATAGAAATAATTCGGCCCGTTGCTGTTACAGTACTTTCGTGCCATTTGATATGCTTCATCCAAAAGCCCAACCGAAATCCCAAATCCTTGATTGGCTTTCTCTGATCCAGCCAAGCTTTGAAAAAGCAGATCAATGGGCACACCCCGTTTTAAGGCTTCCATTTGGGTGGTGATATGGGCTAAGACTGAGTTTTGGGTGGGGATCTTCCAGGTGGTGATTACCTGGTGGGTCATCTCAAATAAGCGGCTGACGCTTGAGAGTGAGTCATCCGAGGGGTTGATCCCGATCACGCAGTCACCAGAGCCAAAGGATAACCCTTCATAGATCGAGGCTTTGATCCCCGCCGGTGAATCAGTGGGGTGATTGGGCTGGTTACGTGATGAGAGGGTGCCCGGCAGTCCGATAGTGGTATTGCAATGGGCTGTCACCCGGATTTTCTTGGCAGCAATCATCAGGTCCAGGTTTGACATCAGCTTAGCAACACCGGCTATCATTTCAGCCGTCAGGCCGTTGCTGATGCGGCGGATCATGGCCGAGGTTGTGGTATCTGCCAGCAGCCATTCGCGCAGTTCACCCAGCTGCATCGATTTGATTTCAGCATAGATGGTCTCATTAACCCCTTCATCAATCACACGTGTGACCTCATCCCTTTCATGTGGAATGGCGGGGTTTTGGCGCAGTGTTTCAAGGGTGACATGAGCGAGCACGTGTTTGGCGGCCATACGTTCAGCAGCACTTTCTGCAGCAATGCCGGCCTGTCGGTCACCAGATTTTTCTTCGTTGGCTTTTGCCAGCAATTCTTTGATGGTGCCGAACTCATAGGTTTTACCGAACAATTTAGTTCTTAGAAGCATGATCTTCCTTTATCAAAACTCGCATCAATCGTAAAAAATCAAGGTCTTGACCGAAAGCGGCACGATACGACCATCGAGGATCGGCTCACCAATATCGATGTAATCACCCTCACCCAGGCCGATTTGATCAACACTGATCAAGGGAAGATGTGGTGCCAAGGCATTGATTGTCTGCCCGAGTACCTGAGCATAATCCATTTCGATTACCAACACCAGGGGTACGCCAGGTGCTAGTTTGTGGGCAGCAAAATTGACCAGGCCTTCTGCAACCTGATGCATGCAATCATAATCAAGCTGATCAGGGAGATCCAGTGCAATGGCGTAAGTGGTCGCTTCAAGGTTGATGTCCCAGCGATGAATGGCCTCCTGGATGGCAGTGATTAAATACTCGGGTGCGGGGCATGCTGCTAGAGAAAGTTTAGGTCGGATCACCGGGAGGTTACGTACGGGGAGAATATCCGCGTCGGTCCAGATGGTGCTGCCGCTGAGGGTGATGGTTTGGCTGGAAGCGCCGATGACCGTGGCGCGGGTGGTCTGTGTTGTCGCGGCCACATTCATTTTGCTCAGCCTTGCGTTGTGAAGCAGTGAGCGGGCAAACAGCGGTCCGACATCATCATGGATGAGGACATCGTCCAAGGTTTCAATCTTAACCGGTTGGTAATAATAAGCTGCGACACCACCAGAGAAGAAGAGGACTTTAGAAGCATCCGCACCTTTCAAGGGCGGCGTGAGGTATAGCCTTCGGCCGAGGTCTGACACAGTTCCGCACACCAGATCTGCTACCAACTCTGCCATGCATTCGGTGAAACCTTGTAGAGCTTCAAGTTCGACGCGCTGACCCTGGCGGATAGGCAGCCCGAGGGTATCGATGATGATTTGGCCGGAGGGTGCAATGTGCCTGACAACCCCGGTGGCTCGATCTACAATGAGCTGACGCCCGCCAACCGCCAGGGTGGATGATGAGAGGTGATCCCCGATGCGGAAGATGGCGGCATTGGCAGTACCTCCGCCGATATCGACATTGGTCACCTGTGCAAAGCGTTCGATCGAATATGCGGCTGCACCTGAGCCGCGGGCGGCAATTTGTGCTTCCAGGTTTGGGCCGGCAACAGTGACCACAAATTCGCCAGCAAGGTCGGCCAGAGCTTGGAGGATTTGATCTGCATTTTGTGTCCGTGCAATTTCACCGGTGATGATGACCGCCCCAGTATTGATTTGCTCTGGGCGGATCGAGGCGTTGCGATATTCATCCCTGATGATTTTGATCAGGGCTGGCACATCGACCTGTTTTGGGTTTACAAGCGGTGTGAAATGGATTGCGCTCTCAAACAGGGTGGCTTTGTCGACCACATCAAAGCGCGGCACCCTGCCCGGCCTGGCGATATCTGCAATTTGCAGGCGGGAGAAGACGAGTTTGGTGGTGGTTGTGCCGACATCGATGCCAACACTGATCATTTCTCGCGCATGGGACATCAAAACGGCTTCCTCAGATTAATCCGCACTCGGTAAAATGCCCTCAATATCGCTATGAGGTCTCGGGATGACATGCACGCTCACCAGCTCACCAACACGTTTTGCTGCTGCTGCGCCAGCATCCGTGGCAGCTTTTACCGCGCCGACATCACCGCGCACCATAACGGTCACATATCCCCCGCCAATGGTCTCCTTGCCGATCAATCGAACATTGGCAGATTTCACCATTGCGTCTGCAGCCTCAATTGCACCTACCAAACCCTTGGTCTCAACCATACCCAGAGCAATCATTGCTAATTCTGGCATTTTGGCCTCCTTTGAATACCTTGTTTCAAATTTCTGTTTTCTAACTTACCTGCATAATTGGAATCTTTTAATCCGTAATACCTGCCTCACAGCTTCATGGGTTGTCATCGTCCGTGTTACAGTTCGATGATTTCTTCCTTTTTAATGGCAAGGAAAACCGTCTCGCCATTGATATAGGGCATGCCGCTTTCATAAACCACGTCTGCATTGATAGAAATATCCCCACACAGGATGTTGTAGCGGATGATATTCCCATGAAAAATACTGTTGGTGATAACGCCCTGTAAATGAAATCGATCTTGATCAAGATTGGGTGTGTAACTCAAACGCACAATCTCAGGGCGGATGGCCACATCCTGACAGGTCAGGGTTTCACCACAGGCTCGACTGAAATCTGCCGCTGGGAGGATCGTATAGTTACCAATAAAGGTGGCAGCAAATTTCGTGCGCGGCCGTGCGTAGAGTTCGGTGACAGTTCCGCTTTGCTCAATGAATCCTTCGTTAAATAAGTGAATCATATCCGATAGAACCATGGCTTCGTCCTGGTCATGGGTGACGAAAATGGTGGTGATGTTGAGCTCTTTTTGAATGCGGCGGATTTCGATTTGAAGATTGCGACGTAGGAGCGCATCAATGGCTGAAAGGGGCTCATCGAGGAGCAGCACTTTGGGTTCTGTGACAATCGCCCTGGCCAGGGCCACTCGCTGCTGCTGCCCGCCAGAGAGTTGACTGGGGTACTGATTGATTTTTTCTTCGAGCCCAACCAGCGCTAAGATCTGCTTGACCTTTTTTTCGATCTGAGCTTTTGGCATTTTTTTCTGCTTGAGGCCGTAGGCGACATTCTGGAAAACGCTCAAATTTGGGAAGAGAGAATACTGCTGAAAGACCATTCCAATGCCGCGATTTCTTGCGCTGTCATCCGTGATATCTTTGCCATCCAGGTAAACTTTACCTGAAGAAACAAGCTCCAGGCCAGCCAAGCAACGCAGCAGGGTACTTTTCCCGCATCCAGAAGGTCCTAGTAAAGTGACCAACTGTCCTTTCTCTACCTCAAGGTTAATATCCTGTAAGACATGGTTTGTGCCGAAGTATTTATTGACATTCTCAAAAACAATATATGACATGAATTATCTTCCTTTGCTTTCAGTCTTTTGCCGGTTGTCTCTACTTTGGACGTAGAGCACCAACGCCGTGATGAGGAATGTGGTCAGCATGATAATCACAAAAACTGCTGAGGCTTCTGTGCTGGAGCGTTTCATAGCCAAGAAAAGAAAAATCTGCACATTCTGAAAAGAACTACCGGTAATATTGCGGATGATCACATAATCACCGAAAATGATCCCCACTGCCAGTAGCGAGGAAACCGTGATGCCAGATATGATGTTGGGAACGATGATGCGGATGAAGGCTTCCAACTTGCTGGAACCCAACATTTCTGCAGCCTCAATCAGCATTGGCATATTGATCGAATGCATGCTGTTGCGGATTCCTTGGTAAATATAGGGCAAGATGATGATGCAGTAAGCACCAAACAACATCACTTGGCGGATACCTAAGAAACTTCTGGAACCTGAATACAGAGAAAGGATACTGACGGATAAGATCACGCCCTGGATGGTATAGGGGATCATACACAGGATTTGGACATACTTCTCCAACTTGGGAAAATAGACAGTAACCACAAATAGTGCCAGGAGTGTAATGGTTACCGTGATCAAGATGGGGATGATGCACACCAGGATGGTGCGTCCCAATGAGCGCATAAAAGCCTGGTTGGAGAGCAGATCGCCATAATGTTTAAGTGTAAAACCTTCCGGAACAATATCGGTCCATTTTTGGAACATCGAATAGGTGGCAGTAGCAACCAGGGGAGTGAGCAAATATATGATGATGATAATGATAATGAGGGTAGACCAAATTTTCGGTTTCATTTAACGCCACCTCCATTTTGATGTCTGACGATTTATAAAATTATTGATCAGAATAGCGGCCAGCATTAACAACATCATCACAACAGATAGGGCAGCACCTAAGTGTGGTCGGGTGGTCATATCGCCGGTGAACATGCCCGTAATGTTGATGGCAAGCAGTGAGTAGTTGTTCATCAGCAGGGCATAGGCCGTGGCATAAGCAGCCAGGGCGTTGGCAAACAGAACACTTAAAGTACCAAAAATGCTTGGAAGCAGCACCGGGATACCTACTTTGGTCCAGAAGGTGAAGCCATTACCGTTCAAGAGTAGATTGGCTTCCTTCCATTCCTGGCGAATACCGTAAAAAGCAGGCACCAGAAGCAGTGTGGCCAGGGGAATTTGAAAATAGATATACATCAAATTAAGACCGGTGCTTGTATACAGGTCAAAATTAGCCAGCGCAGTTAAACCATATGTCTTGGCAAATTGAATGATGACACCAGAATTCCCTAAGATGATCATATAGGCAAAAGCCAGGGGAACACCAGCAAAATTGGACACCATATTTAATATGGTTAGAAACACATTTTTGATCTTTCCAGTCGAATTATGGAAGGCTTGGGCGCCGATAAAACCGATGACGATGCCAAAAAATGCAGAAATGCCAGTGACTTTCAAGCTATTGATGATCGCCCTTTGATAAGCAAGCCTGGTGAAGGCAGTAATGTAGTTATCCAAGGTGAAAAGAATGCTTTTATCAACTTCCGAACGGAAGCTGCTGAGGATCATCATCAACAGCGGTAATATCTCGTAAAGGAATACAACAATCAAGAAGGGGAGGAGCGCTAGAAAATATAGCTTTATATTTGTCTTTTTCTTCACGGTATCTCCAATTTACAAAGAGGGGCGTATAAACATATACGCCCCTGAATTTCAAGCCTTCAATTTACAAGTTTATCAAATTGATCAATTGCTCATCAATGGGATGATCTCTTCTTCCCAGCGCCGAGAAATCTCAGCACCGACTTCCGCATAGCGAGCAGCATCTGTGATCGGGATGGAGTTGGCATACTCGGATTGTTGAATGGTGGCATCCTGGATTTCCTGTGGAATCACAATGTCAGTGCGGGTAGGAACAGCACCACCCTTGGCAAGATTGATCTGGCCTTCGTCACTGAAGATGAACTCACGCGCCAGCGCTGCAGCAAAGGGATGAGGGGCATAGGCATTGATGACGGAGGCATACCCACTGAGAATGGACCCGTCGGAGGGAACGCCGACTGTGAAGGTATAGTTGGGTGTTTCGTTGCGATAGGTCAGCGCGTTGTAACTCCAGGTGACGCCCAGTTGAACTTCACCAGCCTGGATCCTTTGCAGGAGGATGTCGCCCTGGTCAATGCGGCCGGCACGCGCCATCTCGGCCCAGAATTCGAATGCCGGGTCAAGGTTGTCCATACTGCCGCCGAAAGCGTAGGCTGTGGCGAGGACATTGGCCTGACCGGTGGCCCCACCGATCACATCACCAATGGTGATCTTATAGGAGCCAGTACGAACATCTGCCCAAGAGGTTGGGGCTGGATCGTTGGTGACATCTTCGTTGAAGATGAAGGTGGTCACACCCGTATAGGCAATCATCCACAAACCGTCTTCTGCTTTAGCCCAATCTGGCACAGCATCCCAATAGGAGGTCTTATAGCCCTGCACAAGGCCCCTGGCAATGGCATCGGCAGTAAAGCCGAGCCCGATGTCACCGATGTCTTTGGTGGGGGCATCTTTTTCGTTTTCGAACATATTGAGTTCTTCAGCAGAGCTCATATCCGTATCCGCGTGGGTAATGCCGTAGGTGGCGGTGAACTCTTGCCAGGTTTCACCCCAGTTTGCCCAGGAATCGGGCATACCCACGGATTCGACATGGCCTTCTTCTTTTGCTTTGGCGATGATTTCATCCAGGGTATAATCGTTCAGGTTAACGGATTCCGTATCACCTGTTGACCCGGCGCAGCTGACCAGCAGCATGGAGATGATGGCCATCAAGATTATCATCTTAATCATATTGTGCTTTTTCATTATGCTTCTCCTTTATGATGATTTGTATTTTGAATTAATTTTGGAAACCAGTTTGGTTTAGACTTGGGCAGGACCTAATGCGTTTTCCTGCTTTATGGACTGTTGATTGATTAGCATATGCAGCCCATCGGATAATTTTCTGCAATTTGATCGGCTGGTGGCCAGGTCATTGTTGGGGACACGGCCATCCCGCAATTTGTTTGGTTTCAATTCCTTAGCACGATCCCAACCGAACTTCCAAATTGCTGGTGAAAAGCGCTTCAAATCATTGATTTTTCGATTGTACTACCGTCGCCCTATACCGACTCTCCTTTCTGTTGTCTCGAGGATGGACTTTAATTCTGGTCATGAAGCTTACCCTCTGAAAAACAACCGCCTACTAATAATCACAATAACTTTCAATGCCCCATCTATGCCATTATGCAGCCAATGATGTGGAACTGCTTTTCCAACAGGCGTCAGTGTTCGAGCATCGATGTGTATCCCGGGCAGTGAATACCTGGAGAGGGAAACCATACCCAAGGCCGTTCGTGTGAATCAATTATACAAGAAAATCATTAACTCGCATAGGTTTTAAAGGCCTACAACAATATTGTCTTGTATTTATCCTGGGTTGAACAGGCGCAAAATCCTATTTTTGCCTGGTTTTAAGCACATACCTTAAGGCCATTCCAATCAGCAAGACCAACACCACGAAGCTGCTGCTGATAAATACCCACTTGATCAGCGTAAACACGCCCGCCAGGTGATCGAGCACAGCCGTTGTTTGGGGGTATCTGCTCATAACGGTCGCAGCAGAGATGTTTTCGAGGTAATCGAAGAGTATGCCAGCCACCGGCAGCAGGTTCAGACGTCCCCAGCGGCCCCAAGCCAGGTTGGCCCGTTTAACCAACCAGCTGATAGCGGTCACCAGGAAAGCGGTGTAGACCAGGGGAAAGACCAGGTCAAAGGTGAAGCGTGCCCGGATGTAGGCTGCCCGCCCTGTTGGCCCATAGGCTTCAGCCATTCGGTAAAGTTCAGCAGCAGTGTAGTAAAGCGACATGTCGGGTGACCCGACATCGCTGCTGTAGACTTCCGCTTTGGCCATCTGGTCTGGCAAAACTAGGGCGCTGAAGACGAGGACGAGCACCAAGCAGGCCAGCGCGAGGGGTCCAGTTGAGATTTTGAGCAACCAATGGGAAAGTTTTGCGATCATTGTGGCCTCCTGGCTCATGGAAAGTATGGCAAAAAGTAGATGTTCAAGGCTCTGCTACATTGATTGTATCAAATAACGGGGGAAAAACAGACATCCCGGGGGCCTTTTTCTGTTAATAGGTATTAATTCCTTGCATGGACTGAATATATAATAATCTTCAGACCCCCGGGATTAATTAACGTGGGGGTGGTGGTTAAAGAATTTGTTTTACGTAGAGACGCGCTGCCAGGGCGTCGTTAATTAAATTGACTGGCGGAATGTGTTAATATTGCGGATGGTGGTTAATTATCGAGGTTCTGCAGTTTTTTACGCCAGGACATCAACAAATCATTTAGCGGCTCAGAGCCCACGATGGGTAGTGCGCGGTCGTCGAATTTGCTGGGATACATCAAAAACGGAAAACTTTGGGGACCGCCCACGCCACCGTGATGGCCAATCTGGTTTTCAAATCCGGTTAACCTGCCGGTGAGCGGGTCAAAAAAGGTGTTGACGATGATATCCGGGCAGTTGCTGAAAGTACATTCACGACGCAACAGGCCAGGGACATTGGGGGAATAATCCGCCAGGGGGTTGGCGCCTTCGAATGTGTCGTTCGAGAGGTAGTACAGCCCCTCTTTGCCCATGACAATATCCCCCCAGGTGATGCTGTTCACCAGGAGAAATCCGATCCCGGGGTGGTTGATCAACTCTACGATCAGGTTCGGGTAATAATTCTGGATAACCTCTAAGCTGAGGCGGCTTTCCGCCTCGGTGAAGTAGATCAGGCCGGTGCAGCCGGAGCCAAACACCACCAGGGGTGCGTCTACCGGCGAAATTGGGCTTTGAGCTGCAGGATTGGCTTTCCTCCTGGCGGAACCCGTTTTGATGCTTTCTTGGGTGATGCGGGCGATAAAACGATGCAAGACCTGGGTTGTGCGCGGCTTGCCTCGCAGGGCATCATGCAGGAAAGCGTCAAACTTATCGAGCAAGTCATCATCGTCGACGGAATAAAAAACCTTCTTCTTGTCCTCGATCGCTCGCCTGACCAGGTCTTCCAGGGTCACCCCATAGGCTTTCTTGAATGGTACACCGGGGCTTTGTCCATGGTCTGAAAGCAGGATGATTTCATAAGGGTGTGGGGCAAGCCTGGCGGCGTGTTCAAGACGGTTAATGAAGCGGTCGATTTCCTCCAGGGTTTGAAATGCTTCCGTGGATTCTACACCGGTGTAATGTGCGACGTTATCATACCCGGTGAGGGAAGCATAGATAGCTGGTATGCCGCGCAGGATGTCGCCGATCACCACATACGTGGTCAGGGCTTGAAAGATCTGGCAGTCGGCAGCCCGGATGAACGCATACAGGAAATTCCTGGCATTGATCCCATCTTTATCACGTCGTAGGCGTTGATAGAGAGATTGTGCCCATTCCCTGAAAACACCGTAAATAAATTGGGTCAGCATGCGAAAAATAATAAGGGGGTTGATAATATAGAAGTACAGCCCTGGGCCAGTTTCGTGATCTCTTTCCAGTATTTTGCTGACCGTGAACAGGGTTTCCTTGGCATCCCCTGAGAACACATTGGCACGTGAGGCACCGCCTTGAGAAAGTAAGCCTCTGCCGTTACTTCTTTCGTTCTCAATTTCGGCGGCATCCCAAAGGCTGCCCGACCGGAAAGACTTTTGTTTTTTCCGATCCCACCAGCGGTAGCCGGGGATATTCTCATTATTGCCCAGCAAAATACCCGCCTGGATGGCCCCAGTTTGAGAAGAAAAGTCCGTTTCCCAGGCGGTGATATGATGTGAGCCCTGGTCAAGCCAGCTTTTCAAGGTAGGCATACGGCCGTTTTGGATGGCTTTTCTGAGAACTTCTTCACTGACCCCATCCAATTCGATGAATAAAATTCCTGGGACATCGCTCGTCTGAGGTCGGCCTCTTTTTAAGATCACCCTTCTGGAGATGAACCGATCAAAGGCTTGATCGATGTCCAGAGACATGTAGCTTTCAACCACAACGGCAACTGCCGTGAGGATGAAAACAATCCACAGGCCAGATTGAAAGTCGACAATTAAGATGCCTGGAATCTGATTGCCCAGATAGGTCAGCACACTGACGGTGACGAGGGTTGAGATCAGCGGGAACAACCAGCCTGGTAAATGTGAGAAAAACAGGATGAACAACCACCAGTACAACGATTGTGAAAGTAAAAAGATGATGGCAATCCCAATGGCTGGGAGCATGGATTCGATCACCAAACCCGGGAGCAATAATCCCAATACCACCATGGTTAAACTCTGGATGATGAGGATTGACAGGATTTGCCTGATTTGCTGACCGTATTTCATAGTGATGCTATCCGTGATTTTGAATGTTGGTTTGTGAACCTTGTGATGCCCGCCTTGCTCATGGGTTGATTAATGGGCAATCCACACAATTATAACAGGCTAATCAGTTTGTCTCCCCCAAAGGCGATGAAAAACGCGCTCAATAAAGCCATGGTGAGGGTCGTTGGCAGGTAAAGTTTCATCGGCACATGGTAAGCACCAGCTACGTAACTTAATCCTCTCACGCCGCCGGGCATTAAACGGCCGAACAAAAGTATATATGGGGAATCAATGGGCATTTTTCCCAGGTTAAAGGGCAGGTTTTTCTTCTTTTCCTCGAAATCAAAAATATCGCCCAAGGTTTGGCCAATTTTGTACTCGATCAAGGCTGAAAGTGTATTTCCCAGCGCAGCCAACAGGGCAGCCTGGAGCGGACCAAGTAAAAGCGCTAGAAACAGCGTAATCGGAGAGGTTGGAATGAAGGTCAGGCCTAATAAAAGATAGATCAACAGGCTGGCCACCAGGGTGAGACGGATATTTTCTGTGACAAAACCCTGAAAGTCCTCAATCCTAAAGAAGATGGTCACAATCAAACCAAGAATCAGCACACCGACCAGGATGGAAATTTTGACCCTATTATTCTTGGAGAGCTTTATCTCAGCTTGATCTTGTTGATTCGGGTTCACTGTCATTAGAAAATCTCGATCTTTTGGGTCATTAGTCGGCTGGTCAGTCTAACCTCGCTTATGTAAATGATGATGATAAATTTCACGACCAGATTATACCGGCTGCATTTCGAATTGGCTGTAGTACAGCTCAGCATAGAACCCATTTTGCAGGAGCAGGTCGTCGTGGCTGCCCTGCTCAACGATGTCNNCGGATGGTCGAAAGGCGATGGGCGATGATAAAGCTGGTGCGACCGTGCATCAGGCGGTCCATCGCTTCCTGGATGAGCACTTCAGTCCGTGTATCGACCGAGCTGGTGGCTTCATCCAGGATCAATATGGGCGGGTCCGCCAGGACAGCCCGGGCGATGGTCAGGAGCTGTTTCTGTCCGGCCGAGATATTGGAGGCGTCTTCGTTTAGCACCATGTCATACCCGCCGGGCATGGTGCGAATGAAGTGATGGACATGGGCGGTCTTGGCGGCCTCGACGATCTCTTCCAGGCTGGCATCCTCACGGCCGTAGCGGATGTTTTCTGCGATCGTGTCGTTGTACAGCCAGGTGTCCTGCAGGACCATGGCGAACAACTTACGCAAATCGTTGCGGGTGAAATCCTTGATATTGTGGCCGTCCACCAGGATGGCGCCCCCGTCCACATCGTAAAAACGCATCAGCAATTTGACCAGGGTGGTTTTACCTGCGCCGGTCGGACCAACGATGGCAATTTTCTGTCCCGGCTCTGCTGTGAAGGAGAAGTCCTTGATGATCACTTCGTCTGGGTCGTACCCAAAACGAACATGGCGAAATTCCACCCGTCCTTCCACATGATCGAGCTGCACCGGGTCTTCGGTATCGGGTACCTCTTCAGGTTCGTTGAGAAATTCAAACACACGCTCTGCTGCAGCGGCAGTTTGCTGGAGGACGTTGGAGATATTGGCGATCTGCATCAGAGGCTGATTGAATTGGCCCACATACTGGATGAAAGCCTGGATATCACCCACGGTGATCGTGCCCTGGATGGCAAGATAACCCCCCAGGATGCTAACCGCGACATACCCCAAATTACTGATCAGGCGCATGATCGGACCCATCAGGTTCGACAGGAATTGTGAGATCCAGGCTGAGCTGTAGAGGGTGGCATTGAGGCGATTGAAGGTGTTGACCGATTCCGCCTCGGCGTTGAAGGCTTTGATGACAAGATGCCCGCCAAACATTTCCTCCACATGACCGTTGACATGCCCTAGGTATTCCTGCTGCTGCACGAAATATTTCTGCGAGGTGCGTACGATCAGGTTGATCACAACCATCGAAAGGGGGACGGTGATCAGGGCGATCAGCGTCATCATCCAGCTGATGGAGAACATCATGATCAGGATGCCGATCAAACTTGTGACCGAGGTGATGATCTGGGATAAGCTCTGGTTGAGGGTCTGGCTGACGGTGTCCACGTCGTTGGTGACGCGTGAGAGCACTTCACCCTGACTGACCCTGTCGAAAAAGCCCAGGGGTATCCGGTTGATCTTGGCAGCAATATCTTGCCTGAAGCGGTAGGTGATGTCCATCGAGATGCCGGACATGATGTACCCCTGGAGGAAATTGAGGAACGCCGAGATGACATACAGGGTGCCAACCTGCACCAGGATCGCGCCGATGGCTTGAAAGTCGATGCCTGTGCCTTCCCCGGAGAGCTGCGCGACCACGCCCTCAAACAAAAGGGTGGTCGCCCGCCCGAGGATTCTCGGGCCGAGGATGGCAAACACGGTCGAGCCAGCGGCGATGAGCAAGACTGCCAAGATCAGCAGATTGTATTTGCCCAGGTATTGAATCAGGTTCTTGATGGTGCCTTTGAAGTCGCGCGCTTTTTCGCCTCTCATCATGCCGCGAGCGCCACCGCGCCCGAACCTGACGGGCGGTTTGCTTTGTTGTTGTTCGGCTTTTTTGTTATTGTTGTTGTTTTGCTCGCTCATGCCAGTTCCTCCTCGCTCAGCTGCGATGTGGCAATTTCCTGATAGGTCTGGCAGGTAGCCATCAATTCATGGTGGGTTCCCTTGCCAACAATCCTACCATCATCCAGGACGATGATCTGGTCAGCGTTTTTGACCGTTGCCACCCGCTGTGTGACCATCAACACGGTGCTCTGACCGGTTTTTTCTTTCAGCGCCCGGCGCAGGGCAGCATCGGTTTTGAAGTCGAGGGCTGAAGAGCTATCGTCAAAGATGAAGATGGGCGGCTTTTTGACCAGCGCGCGGGCGATGCTCAGGCGCTGTTTTTGGCCACCGGAGACGTTCGTCCCACCCTGGGAAATTTCAGCTTTTATCCCGTCCGGGTTAGTGAACACGAATTCGCTCGCCTGGGCAATCTCGATGGCTTCGAGGAGGGTCTCTTCGCTGGCATCCTGATCTGCAAAGCGCAGGTTGGATTCCACCGTTCCTGTAAACAGGATGCCCCGCTGGGGAACATAGCCGATCTTATCACGCAGGTCGCTCTGGCGGATATCGCGCACATCGATGTCGTCGACCAGCACCGATCCCCGGGTGACGTCGAAAAAGCGGGGGATCAGGTTGATGACCGTCGATTTTCCGCACCCCGTAGACCCAATAATGGCGGTTGTCTCTCCAGGCAGCGCGGTGAAGGTGATGCCTTCAAGGACATCCTCCTCAGCATCGGGGTAGCGGAAATACACATCCCTGAACTCCACCTTCCCTGAAACGGGTTCGGGGAGCGCCTTGGGATCCTGGGGGTCTTTGATCACATTGGTGGTATCAAGCACCTCAGCGATGCGATCGCCAGAGACGAAGGCACGCGGCAGGAAGATGGTCAGCATCGAGAGCATCAAAAAAGCCCACATGATCTGCATGCTGTACTGCAGGAAAGCCATCATGTCACCGACCTGCATGGTGGATTGGGCGATTTGGTCGGCGCCGACCCAGATGATGAGGATCGAAAGCCCGTTCATGATCAACGACATCGCGGGCATAACCGTCGCCATGACCCGGTTGATGAACAAGCCCACATCCGCCAGTTCGCGGTTAGCCTTATCAAAGCGGGCTTCTTCAAAGGACTGTTTATTGAACGCCCGGATGACCATCATGCCCGAAAGGTTTTCGCGGGTCACCAGGTTCAGCCGGTCAATTAATTGCTGAATGATCTTGAATTTCGGCACGGCGATCATAAAGGTGATGATAATCAGTAACAATAGCAACCCGACTGACAGGGCGATGATCCACCACATATTGGGGCTCTTATCCAAAGCCCGAATCACCCCGCCGATGCCCAAAATGGGCGCATAAAATGCTAAGCGAATGATCATAAACGTGACCTGCTGAATCTGGGTAACATCATTGGTGGCGCGGGTGATCAGTGACGCGGTGGAGAAGTTGTTGAACTCCTGGCTCGAGAAGGATTCCACCTTGGTGAAGATGTCTTTGCGCACATCGCGGGCGACGCCGGCAGAGGTGCGTGAGGCGAGGTAGCTGACGGAGATATTGGTGATGCCGGCCACAAGAGAGATCAACACCATCATTCCGCCGGTGCGAAGAATGTAATTGGTTTGGACATGGCCAAGATTAACTCCCAGCAGCTCATATTCACGCTCGATGGCGGTGGTCGCCAGCTGATTGATCAGCGTTTCGGGCATGGCCTCGAATTGGTCACTGATTTGTTGGTTGATCTGATCCCGCTGGGCAGGGGGCGCCATGGCGAGCACGGTGTAGATATCTAACCCCGGGGGCATTTGGGTGAGGTCAAAGGGGAGTTGGGTGATCATCTCCGCTGCGCCTTCGGGGTTTTCCTGCATTTGCTGGATGATAAAGGTGATGATCATCCCCCGGGCCATGAGCGGCTCGAGCTGATCATGCTCCTGCTCGGTGAGTTCGCCCAGCAGGTAGATCGGCTCAGACGCCAAAGCGGGATAATCTGCCAGCAGGTCTGCATCACCGGTGGATTCAATCCGCTGGTAGGCTTGTTCTACCAGGGCTTGCTCTTCTGGTGAAAAGAACAGGCGCATCTGATCGAACCGCTCGGCACGGATGGCCTGCGGGATGGCATCTTCGATACCTTTATGCTGGATCCCGACGTTGACGATCTGCGAGAGGTAATCGGGCAGGGCTAAATCGGCGTTTGCCATGATAAAAAGCAATACAATGGCGGTCAAAACGAGGAAGATATAGGGTTTGATGTATTTGATCAAGCGCAACATAGGTTATGGGATCCTTTGCAATTTATTTTTTATCTCTTTTGTAAGCATTGCGGTGGAACTTAATCCTTGAGGGTCTTTTCTTTACAGGGGGCTTTGCCGAGGTGGCGGGACTGCGCTGTAAGTTGTTGAGAGTATGCGTTCAAAAGCGCTAACGTGCTGATAATTTGGTCATGGTCCTCCGGCGGGATTAGCGCGGCCAGGTCATCGATCCAGGCGTGCCTGGCGAGCAAGCTCTCTTGCACCCGGAGGCTGCCCAGTTTGGTCAGGCCGATCAGTTTCACACGGCGATCGTTGGGATCTGTATCCCGTTCGATCAGGCCGGTCGCTTCCAGGGGAGATAGCAGCTGGCTGACGGCCGCCATGGTGATGCCCAGGTGGTCTGCCAGGTCGTTGACAGGCCGGGGTCCGTTGTGATACAGGCGGAAGAGGGCATTGATCTGAGAGAAGGACAGCGCGCTGTTGCGGGCGTAGCGAATAAAGGCGCGCATAGAACGATGCATCGAGGCTTCGACCCAGTCTCTAAGGGCGTCTGTGATTGGATTTTGACCTGACATGCTTTACCTCACTTAATAGTTAAACGGCGTTAAATATACGTCTAGATTAAATGATTGTCAAGAGGGGGAAGAAGCACGGCTTGTCATCGTGAACTTGATACCAACATAATGTTCTGCCTGCTGGAAAAGGGAACATTAAATTCGAATGGTGTCTATGGCAGCCATTCAGGGCGGGCGCCATTTTCGATCAGCAGGGTGGTTTTGCCTGTTGAGCGCTCCCACAGCCAGAGTGAGGCCTGAGATGTGGGGCCGCTGATGGGGAAGCGTTGAAAGACCAGCCGCTCACCCCAGGGGCCCCAGCGGTAGCCAACAAAGGTTGCAGAGAGGTCATCGGTCACCGGGTGGGCTTCATCCGCCGCCAGGTTCTTGACCCAGATGCCCTTGCTGATGCCGGCGTCGGCCGGGCGGGCGCCGTAGGCGATCCAGGCGCCATCCGGGGACCATTGCGGCGGGTCGTAATCCATGTTGGGGATGAACTCACCCAGGGCAGGGCGCACTTCCTGTGATTTGAAATTGACGATGTGAATGGCGACATTGGGTTCCAGGACGCTCGGCACCAGGTCGATGAAGATCAATTCTTCGCCGTTGGGCGACCAATCGCCCACGCCAGGGTATAGCGTCGGGATGACTGATTCCTGGGAGGTTTCCAGTTCCAGGACGCGAATGGCTTGCTGAAGGGTGCTGTAGGTGGCAAGCCGTTTGCCATCGGGTGAGAATGAGGGCGAATGGCCATAGGCTTCTGGCTGGCGGTATAAGGGGGCCGTCTCACCGCTGGTGGTGTTGACAGTCCATACCCGGGCAGAAAGGTAGCGTTTTGCCTCGGTGTCATAGGACTCGCGGGCATAGGCGATCCATTGGGCATCAACCGACCAATCCGGCTGGAAGCAGCGGTCCTGAGCGCAATCCAGGAGCTGGCGCGGGTTGTTGCCATCGCGGCTGACCAGCCACAGGTCATGGCCGCCAGCCGCATTATGCTGCGCATAGGTGATCAGGTCACCGGTGGGGCTGGGGGCAAAGTCGATGATGCTGGCGCCTGTATCTGTTAGAGGAGTGGCGAGGCCAGAGGCAAATTCATAGCGCCACAGGTCGCCGCCGGTGGTGTCCAACCGCAAGAAGAGGAGGTCCGGCTCACGGACACTGGCCTGCCAGGTAATCGGTGTGCGCAGCCTACGACCGTTTTCGGCCTCTGCACCGGGGTTGATGATTATCTGGTAGACTTGAGATGGGTCCAGCGGTTGGCGGGGCGTGAACCACAGGGTGTGTCCCTCCCAAGCGAAGTCACCCTCAAGCGCTGGTTGGACAGCAAAATGGGCTTGGGCTGAATGGATGTTCATCGGTTGATTGAAGGTCACCCCAAACCGTCCATAAATGCTGATCTGCTCGGCAGGGCCTGGATAAACGCTCAGGTGCCCCACCCGGTTACGCAGGCGCAGGAGGGCGAATGCCGCCAATAAGGCCGCTAAAACAATGAGGAGGTAGGTTGTGTATCCTTGGCGCCATTTCATGGGATTAATTAATACCCGAAAACTGCCTCGGAGGATGGGTTTTGCCCGCAATGCTCATTTAGAAGGTTTGGGTAAGTCATCAGGTGACGGGGATTATGCTTTTTGAGAACTCGGATGTAAGGGTTTGCAGGTATCCAATGTAATGAAATGATTAAGGATCTCTTGGTTTTAGTATAATTATATCGAATTATATATTATAATAAAACAGTCTTTTGACTTGTTTTGATATAATTTAACCATGATGTATTTAAACCAACTGGAGAACGCCGTATGAACGGGATGGCCTGGGCTATTTTATTGCTGACAATAGGCTTTCTGCTGACATCGATCCTTGTGCTGATCGCCAGGCGGCTGATTGTGATCATCTCAGCGATTGGAATGGGCAGCGTGTTATTGTCCATCATCTTCTTCCTCTTTGGCGCGCCCTTTGCCGGCGCCTTTGAACTGAGTGTCGGCGCGGGTCTGATCAGTGTTTTGTTTATCATCGCCACCAGCATTGCCGATAGCGCAGTGGACGAGGTTGATTGACCATGAAGCGGAGCACATTCATTATTGTTATCGGTGTGGTGGTTTTGTTGATGGTGGGTTTGTTCCTGTTTCGCGCCCTTAACAGCCCTGTGACTTTAGGTGCCGCAGATGATGGGTTCAGGACCTGGTTTTGGGAGAAGCGGAGCCTTGACCT
>DKFH01000120.1:37345-37951 GCA_002452315.1 Anaerolineaceae bacterium UBA6801
GGGGAGGATCAAGATGATTGAGCTGGATCTTCCCCTGTGGATTTTGGATTTTATCCATATCAGCGTTCTGGTGGTGTTCATCATCGGCTTGCTGTGCTTTTTCCTGCGCCGGAGTTACATCCGGCAGCTGGTCGGCCTGAAATTGATGCTGCAGAGCGTCAGCCTGGGTTTGATTTT
Source organism: Anaerolineaceae bacterium UBA6801 (assembly GCA_002452315.1). Taxonomy (GTDB): domain Bacteria; phylum Chloroflexota; class Anaerolineae; order Anaerolineales; family Anaerolineaceae; genus Brevifilum. The sequence continues at coordinate 37,523 of DKFH01000120.1, forward strand.
TACCGGCTGGGAGCGGCAGGATCTTTTCCTGGCCCAATCGATGATCATTTCAGCGCTGGTGATCGAAGCGGTGGTGATTGGCCTGGCATTAACCATGATTATCCAGATCACGAAGCATCGTCAAAACAGTACTGATTCTACAGAGGAAGGATAAGCATTTAAGATAGGCTTACGATGGCTGATTTTTCCCTGCTCATGCTGATCTTCACCTTTGCCATCCCCATCTTGATGGTGATTTTGACATGGGTCAGCAAAAAGGCGCAGCATGCCAAGATCGGATTGGCCGGTGTGGTTTTGGTGATTCTCGGTGTCGGTGGGCTTGCCCTGGGCGGTGAGGTGGACCTTGACCCCGGGTGGGTGTTCATGGAAGAGCCGATCACCTTCAGCATTACGTATACCGCTATCTGGCTGTTTTTAGGCACAGTGTTG
>DKFH01000079.1 GCA_002452315.1 Anaerolineaceae bacterium UBA6801
TATTGATCCCACCCCCGACTGCCCACAACAGGACCTCTTTATGTCGCTGCCACAGGCTGTTAACCCGCTGTTTGAGATTGGCCATCTTTAGCGCCGTCCTGACCCGGGTGGTCAATCGAAAAAATCCCGCACAGCCCCTACCACATATTCGGCCTCGCCGTCCGTCATCACCGGGCTGATCGGCAGGCTTAATTCGGTCGCTGCGATCGCCTCGGAAATCGGAAATGCCCCCTGGGCGTAGCCCAAATGGGCGTAGGCCTGCGAGCGGTGCGGCGGCACCGGGTAGTGGATCAGGGTGCCCACCCCGACCTGCTCGAGATGTGCCTGCAATTCGTCCCTGCGGCGGCAGCACAGCGGGTAAATATGCCACACATGAGCAGACCAGTCCGGTACATCCGGCACGGTCAGTTCAGGCAACGCACTGAAGGCCTGGCTGTAAATGCGTGCGATCTCAGCCCGCCGTTGGTTCCACGCATCAAGATGCGGCAGCTTGACATTCAGAAAGGCAGCTTGCAGCTCGTCCAGCCGGGAGTTAAACCCCAATAAATCGTTGTAGTATTTGTGCTGGGAGCCATAATTACGCAAAGCCCTGATTTGTTCCGCCAGCTCATCATCGTCGGTCGTCACCGCGCCAGCATCGCCCAATGCGCCTAAATTCTTCCCCGGGTAAAAGCTGAACCCCGCCGCATGCCCCAAGCTCCCGCACATGCGCCCCTGATACCGTGCACCATGGGCCTGGGCGGCATCTTCGATCACCACCAGGTCATGTGCAGAAGCGATTTCCATGAGCGGATCCATATCCGCCGCCTGCCCATACAGATGTACCGGCAGGATCGCCCGGGTCCGTTCGGTCAGCGCCCCTTCTACCCGGCCAGGGTCAAGGTTGTAAGTGCGCGAGTCGGGTTCCACCGGGATTGGTTGCGCACCTGCGTAGGTGACGGCCAGCCAGGTGGCGATATAGGTGTTGGCAGGGACGATCACTTCATCGCCTGGGCCAATCCCATAAGCCCGCAAGATCAGGTGTAAGGCCTCCAGGCCGTTGCCGACGCCCACGCAATGCTTCACCCCAACATAGGCAGAAAACGCGTCCTCAAACGTCCTGGCTGCCTGGCCCAGGATGAACCAACCGGAGGTAAGGACTGCTTCAAAGGCTTGGTTAAGCTCCGCTTGCAGTTCAGCGTTGACCGCTTTGAGGTCCAGGTAGGGAATGCGGGTCATTTGGCCTGCCTTCGCGTCGCTAAAAGAAAATCTTCATAATCATTGAAGTAATCATCTACATCAAAGGGTTCTGAGGCCAACACCAAACACACCGAACCAGATGAAAAATTCTTCAGCTCGCGCCAGAACAAGGGCGGGATCAGCAATCCTTTGTAGGCACGGTTAAGCAAATATTCTTGGCGGTTGAAACCATCATCAATCACAACCTCGAAACTACCCGAAATGGCAATCAGAAATTGCTGACAGGTTTTGAGGGCATGCCCTGCCCGAGTAGCGCCTCCGGGCACGTCATAAAGATAAAAAACCCGTTGAATTTCAAAGGGAATATGCTGGAAACTTTCAATAAAAGACAGGCTGCCGCGTACATCGGTGATTTTGGGCAGATCAATGATCTCACAATTTGCTTTGCCAGTGCTCATAAACGCTTCCTATTCTGGGGTATCAATTTAGAAAAAACAATGATTTCCCTGACCACGCACATTATAACCGATTTGTCACGGATTTATAGATTGGGGTTATGATGCAAAGCAGTTGATGATTATTCCAGCAGCTCGAGCTCAATCACCGATTCGGGTGAGCCATTGACCTCGTCAAAGATCCGCCAAATGTACTGCCCGATGATGCCCAGCATCGTCAGCGTCAGCCCCGAAAGAAAGGCGGTTAGGGTGAACAAGGATGCAAATCCGGGGACTTCAATGCCCCTAAACAGTACAAACAAGATTACATACAGCCCATACAGAAAACTGACAATCGCCAGGGTGATGCCAATCCAGGAGATCAAATGCAAAGGGAGCACTGAAAAGCCCAGAATCGAATCGATAAAATAATTGAATTTCTTCGCAAAGGTCCAGCGAGAGCGGCCATGCTCTCGTTTCTGGCGCTTGTAGCTGATCTTCACCGGTTCAAACCCCAGGGAGTAGGCAAATAATGCTGTATTGATGTTTTTTCCGCTGGCCAGCATATAAGGCAGCATGACTTTATCCATTAAGGCCAGGTCAAACCCGCCCCGGGGATAATCCCGAATCACAAAACTGCGCACCAACTTATAAAACAGGTTGGCAAAAAATGTGGTCAGCGGAGGGTCTTCACGTTGCTCCCGCACGCAGATGACGAATTTTTCGCCCTTCAGCCAGTGATCCGCCATTTGCTCAATCAATTCCGGGGGGTCCTGCAAATCCGCCGATAAGGCGCAAAAGCAATCACCGGTGATATAACGGTAACCGGTCTTTTCTGCGCGGATATTACCAAAATTACGAGATAATTTCACCAACTTGGTAGCAGGCCTGGCACGCTTGATTTTCATCAGTTCCACAAAGGAATCATCACCCGAGCCGTCATCCACAAAGATCAATTCCAGGGCGATCTCCCGTTCCAATAGGTTGTGCTCCAATTTCTGCAGCGCCTCAAACAAAAAAGGCAGCGATTCCTCGTTGTAATACACCGGGACGACAATAGAGAGTTTTTTCATCATAAGTTCAACCTTTTCGTTCCATGCACACATTCTTGTTAATCAACGCAAAGCTAATTTTATCACGACCAAAGCCAATCGCAAGCTGCCTTGACAGAATTCGCCTCCCAAAGGTATCCTTATCATCGCCCCCATAACAGGGCTTCTCAACAGCCAACCAACCCAACAGGACAAACCAAATGGCCCACTCAACCCCTCCCCCCACCTACACCGGAAAATTTTCCGCAATCTACGATCTGTTTTACGCCCACAAAACCTATACCCAGGAAGCCGATTTTGTCCAATCTCTGCTGACCCGCTTTGGCGATAAACCCACCCAGAAGATCCTCGAGCTGGGCTGCGGCACAGGCACGCATAGCTTCCTCCTGGAAGCACACGGGCACCAGATCCTCGCCACGGATCTCTCCCCGGATATGATCCAGGCCGCCAGGGTAAAAGCGGAGGCCAGGGGCTCAACGGTCAGGTTTGCTGCGCAGGACATGATCGAGCTGGACCAGCCCGGGCGCCCGTATGACGCGGTCGTGTGCCTGTTTGATTCCTTCTGCTATGTCACCGACAATGACAACGTCGAAACCGTGCTGACCCGCGTCCACCAGCACCTCAAACCCGGCGGCTTGTTCATCTTTGAATTCTGGAACGCTGCCGCCATGATCCAGCACCTTGACCCGGTCCGGGTGGCACGCTTACAGCATGGCGAGGACGAGATTGTTAAACTTTCTGAAGCCAAACTGGATTACCAACACCAGCTTTACCAGGTTAAGTACACGCTCTACGAAATAAAAGCCGATGCCATGTGCCATGTGTATACTGAACGGCACAGCAACCGCTACTACCAAATTCAGGAGATGGCCTATTTCTTGGACAAAGCAAGCCTGCAGCCCCTCAAATGGTTTGCGGGTTACGCCGAAGACGAAACGATCACCGGCGACACCTGGAACATCGTCTGTGTGGCCCAAGCCAAAACCCGCGTGCCTTTGAAGACCCCCTAACCGCCTTTGAAGACCCTCTCCCCGCTTTCGAAGTTTCACTGACCGCTTTCAAGGACTCCACCCTGGCAAGAATGGCCGACGGTTTGGTCAACGCCGTCCAATAAAGCCCCAGAGCGCATAACCTTTCAATCTTTCCGCTGTCAAAGGTTGGTTGGGTTACATCCCACGCCGCCCTTTACTGCTTTCTGCCGCAGCGGCCTATCTGCTCACCCAATCCAGCAGTGGAAAATTAACCAGGCCAGATAACGCCAGCACCAGCATCAACCTCACTCAGGGAAGATCACACGCAGCGATGCTTGTTGCACTTGACCCTGCGCTTTAGATGATCAAAAAAAGACACTTCCTTAACTGCGGAGGTGCCTTTTGATTTTCGTTATACGCAGAAAATGCTATTTACTGCACCTTGTCCATTGAGATGCCCAGTGCAGCGGCCACGCCCTGGCCATAAGCGCTGTCAGCCTTCAGGCAGTTTTGAATGTGCCTGATTTTGATAAATTCAGGCGCATCGCCCATGTTGCGGGCGGTGTTTTCAAACAGCACTTGCTGCTGGTCCTTGGTCATCAACTGGAACAGCTTACCCGGCTGGGTGTAATAATCCGAATCGTCCTCGCGGAAGTCCCAATAATCCCCCGCGCCAGAAAGTTCCAGGGGTGGCTCCCTGAATTCAGGCTGGGCCTCCCACTCGCCATAGCTGTTGGGCGTATAGGCCAGTGTTGAGCCGGCGTTGCCATCCACGCGCATCTGTCCATCGCGGTGCGAGGTGTGGGCTGGTGCATGCTTGGGGCTGTTGACCGGGATCTGGTGGTGGTTCACACCCAGGCGATAGCGCTGGGCATCCCCATAGGTGAACAGGCGTCCCTGCAGCATCTTGTCCGGTGAAAAGCCAATCCCGGGCACGATGGCGGCCGGGTTGAAGGCGGCCTGCTCCACATCCTGGAAGTAATTTTCAGGGTTGCGGTTCAGCTCCAACACGCCCACCTCAATTAAGGGGAA
>DKFH01000060.1:0-11398 GCA_002452315.1 Anaerolineaceae bacterium UBA6801
TGACCAGGTAGTTGATCTCCCACACAGATAGGGATGTTGCGTCGGAAGGCGAGGCATGCAGCAGATCGGCTTCCGAGACGATCCCGACGAGCTTACCTTTTTTATTGATCACAGGGTAGCGGCTGACGCGTTCTTTCCGCATTTGCGCCAGGGCTTCCTGGATGGGTGTGGCTGGGGACACAGACAAAACCGGGCGAGACATTCGTTCACCAACCAACATGAGATTTCTCCTTTAAATTGTTGCTTGTAACCTTCGCAAATGCTTCAAGTTATGTTTGATAGGGATATTATACACAATAGCCCAAAAATTGATAATGTCTTGTTTGGGAAGCGTGACCTACGGAAAGGTGTGCCGGCTCATGCTTTCCACCTGGGCCCAGTCCAGACCAGCTTGTTCTGTCCGTTTGAGATATTCTCCCACTGTGCTGTGAGATATCCTCAGACTTGCCCCAACCTGTCGGGTGCTCAATCCTAATCCCCATTTCAACCGCAGGGTTTCTTTGATTTTTCTCATCGCGAAGCACTCTTCGAGTGGTCAGTCTCCTTTATGCCATCTTTGCCTCCTCATTGTTTTGTGATGAGGTCAAGATTGACACATTTATTGGCTTCTGACCAGTCTTGTTACTCGATTCCGGAACCTGTTAAAAAGTGGACGGTTTGCTCCGGAATCAGTGGTCGATTTGCGCCGGAATGTGCAAGGAACAGAATAATCACTTAAGATTTCCTAATGTATAATTACGCCAACAGCGATCAACTTGTTCAGCATCAAGGAGATCATAAAACAAGCTGAAGACGACTTCACCTTATAAAAACATACCATTTGGTTTAATGCTATGGATGATTCAAAAACATCCGTTTCACCTCGAGAGGATAATCTGACGTGACTTCCACACAAGAGCTCCTTAACCGGCTCAAACAGTATGTGTTATCCGAAGCCAAAGCCCAGTATGATGCCATCAACGAGCAGTGGTCACAGCCCTTATCCATCAGGGTGGCCAAAGGTTGGGCCATTGAGGGCGTCAGTGTTATCTCATATCAAAATCACCTACTCAAACTACACTGCGAAACCAACAACTCTCGCTTTCGTGAAGGGGACTTAATCGTCTTACACCGTGGTAACCCACAGAACCCTTATGCTTTACATTTAGAGCTTGAATATGATGGAGAGACTGAATTGGAAGCCAGCCTAATGGAAGGAGATGAGCTTCTCATTGCGGCAAAACCCTCTGGATGGATTATCGATCAGGATTTTATGGACCTAAGCCAGTTCTACATGGATGCCCTCAATATCGTGGCGGACTCATTACGTGGTCGATCCACCATTCTGCCTCTCCTGCAAAATAAACTGCAATCCAAAGTCGATTATGCGCGCTATGAGCGCACAGTAGAAGCATTAGCCGATAGCGGCTTAAACAAAAGTCAGATCGAAGCGATTGCACTGGCGTATGCCGCTGATCTGCTGCACCTGATCCAAGGCCCGCCGGGAACTGGAAAAACCTTGACCCTGGCCTATCTGGCAAAATTGCTGGCAGATGATGGACAACGCGTGTTAGTAACCGGATTTACCCATCGCAGCATTAATAATGCCCTGAACAAGATCCTTGATGTGGACGAGTTGATCCCCGTGTGCAAAATTGGGGATTGCCGTCGGGCGGAGGACTTTGCTGGTGAAAGTTATGAGAGCTTTGTTGAATCCCACTTTGGAGATTTGGGCGGCGGTTATGTCGTCGGTGCTACGCCCTTTGCCCTGCGCTCCAACCGTCTATCCAATGTGGAGTTTGATGTAGTCCTGTTTGATGAAGCTTCTCAAATCACACTCCCTTTGGCGATCATGGGGATGCTGGGTGGGGATAAATACATCTTCTTTGGTGACGAAAATCAGCTGCCGCCCGTATCCGTCTTTTCAGCAAAAAGTGCGCTGCAGTATTCCATCTTCAATTATCTGGCTGGCCGTGGCAATGAAACCATGCTAAACATCACATATAGATTGAATGACGTTCTCGTGAATTGGCCTAATAAGACCTTCTATCATGATGAATTGCAGCCCAGTCCAGCCTCAGCCACCCGCCGTCTCAAACTTTCAAAGGACCACTCTCCATGGGATTTCGTGCTTGACCCCTCATCACCGGCTGTGTTCCTGGACCTGTGTCACTACAACACCACCGTGCGCAGCCGCAATGAAGCGGATACCGTGGTTGAAATTATCCTGGCTTTGTTGACGCATGGAGTCCCTCCCGCAGAAATCGCCGTGGTGGTGCCCTACCGGGCGCAGAGCCGCTTGATCCGCAGCCTGTTACGCCGGACCCTACAGGATGAATCGGTGTATACCCACATCGTTGTCGATACGGTTGAACGCATGCAGGGTCAGGAACGGGAGGTCGTGCTGGTCTCCTTTGCCACCTCAAGCCTGGCGTTTGCTCTTCAGGTGGCAGAATTTCTCTTCCAGCCGCAGCGGCTGAATGTCGCTGTAACGCGCCCCCGCACCAAGCTGATCCTGGTAGGCAGCCACCACATGTTTGATGCAGCTGAAAGCAACGACCGAGACCATGCGGAGATTTTTTCATTGCTACAAAGTCTAATCAACAGCTGCGAGACCATCACCCTCCCTGAAGGCAAGCTGGGTTAATCATGGCACACATCCTACCAGAAACACCCCCCACGTTCTTACCAGATGTTGTGCACAAAACATTTACCGCATTGAAGCGACTTCCTGATTCATTCAATATCTGGCATCACCTGGCCCCATGGGTGGCAGATGCGCCGGATTTTTTGATCATCACCCATGACCGCAAAGTCCTTATCGTTAAAGTCAGCGCATCCACCGACCTGGATGCCATACCTGCTGCTCAACTGCTCTTGATCGACGATGAACGACCCAACCTGGGTGAAAAAGAAGCCACTGTTTTGGGCAATTTCATCAAGGCGCTGGATCTTCCGCAAGGATTACCTATCGAAACCCTGGTTGTCTTTCCTAATATCGCTCATAAAGCGGTGATGAAAAGTCGGCTAAATCGCCAACCAGGTGAGCCTCACTGGGCTGGGCGTGAAATCCTTTCAGAGAAGACAAATATCTCTTGGGAGAGGTATCTCCCTACAGAGTCAGTGAATGAAATTTGGTTGGAAAAAATCCGGCAATTTTTTACACCAGAAACTGTTGTTCCTCAAAACCTGACCACCCGTGCCCCGCAACCGGAGAAAATCGAAGCCGGATTGACCGGTTACCTGCTGGATTATGACCAGGAAAAAGCACTAAAAACGGATCTGGAGCTGGATCCAGAGGGTTCCCAGCTTACCGATGACTTTCGATTAAATATTATCAATGGTGTCGCTGGCAGCGGCAAGACCTTGATCCTGCTATATCGACTGCGGCTGCTCTGTCATCTTTACCCCAACAAGAAATTCCTGGTGCTGACCCATAACAAACCCCTCCGAAATGACCTCGAGAGCCGCTTCTACCGGTTGGAAGGTAATCTACCGGAGAATATTGCCTGGCACACCTTCTTTTCCTGGTGTTACAAGATGTGGCCAAAAGGAGAAACATGGGTACAACCCATATCAGTGAAAAAAAAAGCTGCCCTGATCCAGAATGTATGGCAAAACCATCTGCAGGATACCACTATTTCAGAATACATGCTCGGTGGTGAAATTGACTGGATCAAGGACCAAAGACCGATAGATAAAGAGCAATACCTCACTGCGGATCGACGCGGCCGCGGTTTTGGCTTGACCGTTGATCAGCGCCAGCGCATGTGGGGAGCTTATCAAGCTTATCAAAAACAGCTCAACCAAGCGATCGCCTTCGATTGGGGGGATATTCCCCAACGTCTCTGGCGTTGGATCGAACAGGGGGTGGTCTCCCCACCCAGGTATGACGCCATTCTTGTTGATGAAGCACAATTCTTCGCCCCATTATGGATCGACCTGGTCAAGAAAGCCCTCAAGCCTAACAACGCCCATCTGTTCCTGGTCGCAGACCCGACCCAGGGCTTTCTGGGCAGAAACACCACCTGGAAATCGATGGGGGTTGAGGCCAGGGGACGTACTTACCAATTGAAGAAAAGCTATCGCACCACCCTTGAGATCATCCAGTTTTCCACGCTGTTCTACAGGCAGCGCCTTCCGGATGAAAAAGACGAAGATATCCTGGTGCCAAACCTGCTGGATATGCCCACGGGGGCCGTTCCGCAGATCATTCCCCTTTCCAGCGCCCAAGATGAGATTGCCCGGGTCGCCAATGAGGTCGCTGCCTTTCTGGGTCAGGGTTTCCCGCGCAACGATATTTATGTGCTGCATGCCAATCACTTGGGGGTTAAAGCATTGATCGAAGCCATCAACCATCGGATGGGACCCAACACGGCCATGGAGCCCAAAAAAACTTACCCCGGGAATTATGTGCGGGTGACCACCATCAATGCCGGCGCCGGTTTGGAAGGCCCAATCGTGTTCTTGGTTGGTTTACGAGCACTATTCGAAGAAGAGCAATCTTTGCGACTGGGCGATGACGAACGCGCCGCGCTGATCGAAGAAAACACGCGCAAGGTCTTCATGGCTGCCACTCGGGCGGGGCAGAGACTGGTGTTTACTTATGTGGGAGACTTACCAAAAGAATTGAGGTCGATCTTTAGGAATTAAAAAGCCATTATAATTGTAGGGGTCAGCTTTCATGCCGACCCCTTTGTTTATCACCATTACGAATGCAATGTTAGTGTAACATTGTTTCTGTAAATTCGACCAAAGGGTAGATAAAAATTGTAGATCACAGTATCCTTTCACAAGATGTCGGGTCAAAATGAAAGGACTGGAAGAGAATTCGAACCTCCAATTGCTTGGAGAGAGTCAGCCAGGAAATCAAACGTCGAACCAGAGTTGTGCGCGTATTTCCAAAAGAGAGCTCATGCCTCAGACTGGTTGCGGCAATTCTGATGGAGATTGGAGAAGAATGGGAATTTGGAAGATTGTATTTACAAATGGATCCTTAATAACAGAACTATTGGAGAGGATCTGTGATCTATTTTACAGAAAAGATGTTGCATAATCCGGTGGAAAATAATTATTACGAAGGAGCAGCACCTTGTAAAACAAGGGCAGATCATGCCAATATAGAACAGGGAGTGTCGACCCCGGGTTTGAGAGGATCAAGGAGAGTTAAATGGCAGATTCCCGAACGCAAATGAAAATTGAAAAGTGGATTAGGGAGAACTGGCTGCCACAAAAATTTGGACAGAAATTCGCAACCAAATCTCTGCAATTAAGTTCTGGTGGCTTTTTCGAATTTGATGCTGTCAGTGCAGACAGAAACATTGTAGCCAACATTTCCACCAGCAGCGCCAGGACCAGGAGCGGAAAGCTTGCCACGGGAAAGATTCACAAGCTCCGAGGGGATATGCTTTTTTTGCTCATGGTGCAAGCGGACAAAAGAATTATCGTCTTAAGTGAAAAAGATATGTGTGATTATATGATAAAAGAAAAGGACAATGGTCGAGTGCCCATGGAGATAGAATTTGTTCACGCCCCCATACCTGAAGACTTAAAGAAGGAATTGACTGCTGCTAAAAAGATTGCTGCGCAGGAAGTCATGCCGGGGGACCATGGTTAATCCTATTTCTTATAACATTATCGATGCTTTCTTATTAGAACCTATTTATGTTGGGAGCGTTTGATTTGTCAGAAATTGGCACTGTTTTAAGTCTGTGCACGTGCAAAGCCTGCAGCCAGATCCTGGCCGGGTTCGCCAGGTATGAGCATGTCCGCGATGCGCATCAGGGGGTCGACCCCGGGTTTGAGAATATTAAAGACCGTTAGGAGAGATCAAAATGTTAACTGAAACTCAAAAAGAAATCCTATATTCCATCCGGGAAGATTATGATCAGAACAGCCTGCACTGGTTTGATGAGAATAATCAGGAAAATGATCAGACACTGGATAGAAAAAGATTGGAGATTATTCCTGAGGTTTTAGACTGGCTTGAAAAGTTCTTTACCGGTGAAATCCCTCTTGAAGAATTCAAGACCGGCGTGGATGGGCTGAATAAACGCAATCCATTATGGGGTTTCAGCGCGATTAATGGCCAGATGTTTTTTAATATGTTGACAAAGACTGCGATCAACAACGATAAATTGGATGCATTGTCTGAATTGCTCAAAGAGTTATTAAAAGTTCCCGATTCAATTGATGAGGCTCAAAGAAAAATAAATCAGCTAGAATCTTTTGTGATCTAGATAAGCAAAGATATAACCGATCGCCGGAGAGCACCCAAGGTGGGTTCCATCCCTTATTTTTTGTCCTATTTTTGGCAGATACAAAATCATGCCAAATATCCAATTTATTACACCTCCATGATAGAGGGGTTACGACAAAATGAGATTTGGTCCCCCTCCGGAGATGTGTCTTCAGATTATCGAGATTTCTTTTACCTGAATATTGAAATTAAAGAATATCTAACCAATAAAACTGGTCGTGAAATCAATCTTTGGGACATAGAGCATATGCTTTGGTATAGCATTAAAAAGCAAACGACAACCGCCAATCAACAGGTGGCGAGTGATGTTATTGAACCACCAACATGGAGTTTGCCAAAGTCTTATATCCCCCCAATCATCTCAATATTACCAAAACTAGCAAAAAATGATCCCGAAGTGGCTGCGATTTGTGAACAAAATAATCGAAGCATTGAAAAAGAATTTGAGGAGCGCTGTGCAATCTTATTCAGAATACTCGGATTTGAAACGCGGTTATTTGGTCAAGGCAGGGGTCGCGTTCCCGATGGCGTTGCTTTATGTGAAGAATATCGCTATGCTGTCATTTTTGATGCCAAGGCCAGGCAGGGTTCTTACACAATGGGGACAGATGAAAGGGCTATTCGCGAATATATTCATGTGCAAAGTGCAGCTCTTCGAAGACGAGGTGTCAGAAATATTTATTTTTTGATTATCTCGAGTTCTTTTTCCGGGGATCATGACGATGCCATCCGCGGTATTAAGATCGACACACCCGTGAATGAAGTGATATTAGCTGAAGCCAATGCCTTGTTGGCTATGGTTGAAAACAAGCTGCGTGATCCAATGATTAATTTGGGACCAGAGAGTCTGCAAAGGTTATTTGCCAATAGCGGTGTGCTAACAGAGCCGATTGTTAGGAATTATCTAGAGAATTGAATTAGATTATTGTAATTTTGTGCCTGCAAATCCGTTAGTGCCTTGTCAAGTGGTGAAAATTCGTTTTGTGCTTCCAGGCTAATCAACGCCGTTGTCAATGAACATCAACGGGTATTGCTGGTCCAAAAGACCGGCTGGGGGAAAAGCGTGGTCTATATCATCGCCACACGCATGTTACGCGCTGCGGGCAAAGGCCCCACATTGCTGATCAGCCCGCTGCTGTAGCCCTTTGAGATCATCTCGCCCAGCAGCAAACGCACATGCCGGCTGGTGATCGCCCCCGGTGAGTCAACCCCCTGCCTTTCAAACCAGGTGAGGATTTTATTGAGGTTAAATTCATACCACGCGACGGTTCTGGGAGTGCACATCATCGCCTGGCGAGAGAGGATAAAGTCGGCTAAGGGGATTTCGAGTTTTTTTGAAGCTAACGTTCTTTTTGGGGATTTTGGATTCTGGTTTTCCACGAAAAAGCGCCTCCGTCGCTTAGAGAGCGTCCTAGACGCCTTAGAACGGAAGCGTTTTTCAAAAAGCGGGCGACCGGATTCGAACCGGCGAATGTCAGCTTGGAAGGCTGATGCCTTACCACTTGGCGACGCCCGCACAGCCCCTATATTTTACGTTACTCATGCTGTTTGGTCAATAAGCTAAGCCTCGGCCTCACTGCCCTTTGAGCGCCTTTTGCAGTAAAGCCCGCGTCTTACCCGGGTCAGCCTTGCCGTGTGTCTCCCGCATCACCTGGCCCATGAACCATCCAAACAGGCCCTCTTTCCCATCCCGATAGCTCACCACTTCACCGGGGTGGGCAGCCAGTACGCCGTCGATCACCGCCAGCAAAGCCGCGTCATCGCTGACCTGGCCCAACCCCTCGGACGCCACAATCGCTTCCGGCGCGGTGCCGCTCTCCTGCACCTTGACCAAGAGGGCTTTACCCGTGGCAACGTTGATCGTGCCCGCCTCCACCATCTTAATCACCCCGGCCACGTGTTTGGGCGTGAGGGTCAGTGCATCTGCACTGAGACCCAGCTCATTTTGCATCCTGAGGACTTCGTTCATGATCCAGTTTGAAAGGACCTTCGGGTCGCCGCCATAGGCCGCCAAAGCCGCTTCGAAATACTCCGAGATCGGGCGGTCTGCAGTGAGGATATCGGCATCATATTCCGGCAGACCATACGCCTCCATAAAGCGCGCCCGCCGTTCCAGGGGCAGCTCGGGCAGGTGCTGAATAATGTCGTCGCGCCATTCCGCCGTCACCACCACAGGTAACAGGTCCGGCTCTCTAAAATAGCGGTAATCCGCCTCGGTTTCCTTGGAGCGCATTTTCTTCAGGCGGTTGTGCGCGTCATCCCAATCCAGCGTCCACGATTCAACCCGTCTGCCCGCTTCAACCAATGCAATCTGGCGCTCAATTTCCATGACGGCCGCGGCGCGCACCGCCTCGATCGAGTTGACATTCTTAATTTCCGTCTTGGGGTTCAGGTACATGCTGCCGACCGGTCGGATCGACACATTGGCATCGCAGCGCAAATGCCCCTTTTCCATATCCGCTTCAGAGATGCCCAGCCAACGCAAAAGCTGGCGCAGCCGGATCAGGTATTGCGCCGCCTCATCAGCTGAGCGCAAATCCGGCTCGGTGACCATCTCTACCAGGGGGACACCGCAGCGGTTGAAATCCACCAAGCGCTGCCCGCCTTCGATCTTCGTCTTGCCGGCATCCTCCTCCAGGTGCAGTTTGGTGATGTTCACCCGCCGAACATAGCCTTCCGGCATAGGAACATCCAGGTAACCGCCATTCCCCAGTGCCTGGTCAAACTGCGAGATCTGGAAGCCCTTGGGCAGGTCAGGGTAGAAATAATTCTTGCGGTCAAAATACGAAACCAGCCGAACCTCGGCATGCATGGCCGCGGCCAGCCGCGCGCCTTTGCGCACCGCCTCCTCGTTGAGCACGGGAAGCACGCCCGGCAGCCCAGCGCACACCGGGCAGATATTCGTATTGGGCGGATCCTCCCAGGAATCCGCTTTGCAGCCACAAAAGATCTTGGTGATCGTGTTCAGTTGAATGTGGGTTTCAAGCCCGATCACAGCTTCATACTCGGTCATAGGCCCTTCCTTGTTGCGTTCAGGGGTGTGTTTCAGTTTGCCGCTCATAAGCCCGCCTCAGTCAGGACGCGGGGCTTCACCGCCCGCCAAGTCTCATCCGCTGTGGCCTGTTCAAAGGCATAGCCGGCGCGGAACAGCGTGGATTCCGCAAAATCCGGCCCGATTAGTTGCAAACCGATCGGCAGGCCCTCCTGCGAAAGGCCGCCCGGGAACGTCAGCGCCGGTACGCCGGCATGATTGGCAGAGACCGTGAGCTGATCTGCATACTGCATCAACAACGAATCGCCATAGATATCGCCCATCTTGAAGGGCGGGGTGGGTGCGGTGGGGGTCAGCAGGGCATCCAGGCGATAGTCACCCTGCGGGTCAAATGCCGCTGCAAAATCTGCCCGGATCATGCTGCGTACATTGAGCGCACGCTGGTAATAATGTTCGCTGTATTGGGCTGCACTGACATACATCCCCATCAAAATGCGTAGTTTGGGCTCCAGGCCAAACCCCTCTGCGCGCGTTTGCCGGTACATCTCGTTCAAGTCGCCAAAATCACCCTGGGAGCGATAGCCGTATTTGACGCCGTCAAAGCGGTGCAGGTTCGAAGAAGCCTCCACCCGGCTGATCACAAAATAAACCGGGATGCCATAGGCGCTGTTGGGCATGGGAATGTTTTCGATGATTTCTGCGCCGGCAGCCGCCAGCTTATCAGCCGCCCGCAAGGTGACATCACAAATCTCATCCGCCAGGTCTTCCATGATGATCTCACCCGTGTGCGGGTCAGGGAATGCAATCCTTAAAAAGTCGGGGGAAAGCCCAATGCGCATCCCCTTCACGCCCCGGTCAATCTCCTCAAGATAATTCGGCACCGGCACGGTGGCCGCCGTGCTGTCGCAAGGGTCCGGGCCAGCAATCACCGAGAGCATCAGCGCCGCATCACGCACATCGCGTGCCAGCGGGCCGGGACAGTCCAGTGAGGAGCCAAAGGCAATGATGCCATACCGCGAGACCCGGCCATAGGTTGGTTTGAGCCCCACCACGCCGCAAAACGCGGCTGGCTGACGGATCGACCCGCCGGTGTCGGTCCCCAAGGACAAGCAGCCCTGTCCCGAGGCGACCGCCGCTGCAGAACCGCCCGACGAGCCCCCCGGTACCCGCGCCGGATCCCAGGGGTTGCGGGTGGTCGGTTGGAAAGCCGACGATTCCGAGGAGGAACCATAAGCAAATTCATCCAGGTTGACCTTGCCCAGGGTCACTGCGCCAGCCGCCTCCACCCGCTCAACGGTGGTTGCAGAATACGGCGCCGTAAAATTCGACAGGATGCGCGAGGCCGCCGTAGTGCGAACGCCCCTGAGGCAGTACAGATCTTTAAATGTGACTGGCACACCGGCCAGTGGGCCGACGTCCTCGCCAGCGCGTACCCGGGCATCAACCTGCTCAGCCTGCACCCTGGCCCGGTCAGCCGTCAGGGTGATGAAGGCATGCACCTTCGCTTGATCTTCATCCGTCAGCAGGCCACCATCCAGGGTACCGGGCCGGCCGTCCACAGCAGCAACGCGCTCAAGGGCCGCTTCCAACACGGCTACAGCAGAAAGCTCGCCGTGTTTAACTTTGTGTGCAATTTCATAAGCAGGAGAATCGATAATGGACATGGTGCTATTCCAGTTCTGTGTGGGGGATATTGGGCACAATGATATAGCGATCCACAACCTGGGGCGCCTGGGCTAGGATCTCATCGGGATTCTCGCAGGGCGTCCACGCATCAGCGCGCAATGGCGGCCTGGACTCAGGGGCATAGGTGACCCCCCGGGAGGCCAGCGGAACCTCCGCATCCAGAGCTACCGACTCCAGCTGACGGATCGCCTTCAACTGCTTGTTAAGCTCCGTGCGCAGGTATTCTGCTTCTTTGGGGTCAAAGGCAAACGCCGCCAGGTTGACCAATTTGGCAAATAATTCAGGGGTAATTTCGTCGGTCATTGGGTTTTCCATCCAGTCATCTGTGGAACCATACTGATGTTATATGATACCTTAATTCAGTTGAATGGTGCATCGTGAGTGGTTATTTGGAATCGGGTATTTGGTATTTGGTATTGGGTACCAGGCTTGGATCAACTGGAAAATTATTCACGTTGAAAGATCTTAAAAGCCATAAGCTA
>DKFH01000060.1:11421-24149 GCA_002452315.1 Anaerolineaceae bacterium UBA6801
AGTCCCCGAAGCGAAGCGGAGTGGGGTCAGCTACCTGCTTTCAGCTTTCAACTTCCATGTATAATAAGTATGATAAAACCAATACAAAATTACGAGGAAATCATGCCCCAAAAACTCACCTGGATTAATGAAGAACTGCAAAACCTTCAAGACACTGGCCTGTACAACAAAATTCGCACCCTCAGCTCACCGCAGGGCGCGTGGCTGGTCGTTGACGGCAAACGCGTGCTGAACTTCTGCTCAAACAACTACCTCGGCCTGGCCAACCACCCCCGTGTGATCGCTGCCGCCCAGGAGGCCATGCGCCACTATGGTTTGGGCCCTGGTGCAGTGCGCACGATTGCCGGCACAATGGACCTGCACGTGCAGCTGGAGCAGCGGATGGCCGCCTTCAAGCGTGTGGAAGCTGCCATCACCTTCCAGTCTGGTTTCACCGCCAACACCGGTACCATCCCGGCCCTGGTCGGCAAAGGCGATATGATCTTCTCCGATGAGCTCAACCACGCCTCGATCATCGATGGTTGCCGACTTTCCGGGGCAACTATCACCCGCTATGCCCACATTGACCCCGCCTCCCTGGAAGCAGCAATCCAGGCAAACGAGGGCAACTACCGGCGCGGGCTGATCATCACCGACGGCGTGTTCTCCATGGATGGCGATTACCCACCCCTCGATAAAATCGTCGAAGTGTCCGAAAAATATGACATGATGTTAATGGTCGATGACGCCCACGGCGAAGGCGTACTGGGCGAGGGCGGGCGCGGGATTGTGGACCATTTCGGGCTACACGGCCGGGTCGATGTGGAGGTGGGCACCTTTTCCAAGGCCTTTGGCGTTGTTGGCGGTGTCGTGGCTGGTAATGCCACCATTATTGAGTGGTTGCGGCAGCGCGGACGCCCCTTCCTGTTCTCCTCGGCGGTGACGGTCCCCGATGTGGCGGCAACCCTGGCTGCAGTGGATATCCTCGAAGAATCAACCGAGCTGGTCGATAAGCTCTGGTCAAACGCAGCCTATTTCAAAGGTGAGATGCAGACGCTGGGCTTTGACACCGGCAAGAGCATGACGCCCATCACCCCGGTCATGCTGGGCGAGGTAACCCTGGCACGCGAGTTTAGCCGTCGGCTGTATGACGAAAACGTGTTCGCCATGGCCCTGGGTTTCCCCACCGTGCCGGTGGGCCTGGCCCGCATCCGGGTGATGATCTCGGCCACCCACACCAAAGAAGACCTTGATCAGGCACTGGCCGCGTTTGCTAAAGTAGGCAAAGACCTGGGAGTGATTGGCGATTAGGGGATAGGTATTTGGTATTTGGTATTTAGTATTTGGTATTTGGTATTAGATCATTGGACCGGATACGGATGGCGAGCTTTGGGTCCCAAGTCTATGTAAACCCTTATGCAAGGAACGATCTTATTTCTCGATCAAAACCGTCTAATTACCTTCACTATACCAAAATTACTGCCTTACAGAATTTTACACAGTCCCATTGCTGCACTTCGCTCGGATTGACAACATGATTAAAGCACAAAACGCCCAACAGGGCGTTTTGTGCTCATACCTTCAGTTCTCAAGAGCCGGTTTGGCCGATTCAGGCGTTTTGAAGGGATCATAACCCGGGTTGGTGCCAGACCAGCAACAACCCGGCTGGTTAAAACTATTGCAGGCCAGCCCGCGCGAACAGCGGTGTGCTATGATCCGGGGTGCCTGTTCGGGCAAAAAGGTCGCCGGGTAGACAATCTCAGCTTCCAGGGCAACATCTTCATCTGCTCGATCACAATACGAAATTTTTATCACTTCCCAGTTTCGATAAGCCACGATACAACCTCCATAGGTGGGCAATCAGTTACCAATAATCAACGTAAAGATTATAACACATCTGGATCACCTGAAAAAGATCACGGCTTGCGATCTTTACAGCAGGTAACATGTAAGACTGAGGGCTCATGAGACATCTTTAAAAGTGCTATCCACCACATGTCCTGATGCCCCCTGCTTGCTGCGTTGTTCATCCCTTTCAATGCGCAGTGCAGCCTGATGTTCTTCAACTACTGAATCCGGGCACAGTTCCAAAAACAGCGCACAGCCCAACCAGATCACCAGGGCATCATCCAGTGGATTGACCGGTAAGAAATCAAAGGGCACCACCCAGTACAGCAGTGCACCAATCGGCAGAATCTTCAACAAAAGATTGACCCGACCATCCCCCATCAAACGAATGATCAAGCGTAAATTTTGGTACAGATCCCGAAAGAATCCTTCTTTAGCCTGGTTCAATGACCGATTTCCTTTTTCAGCCATTATTCTAACCTCCATGATCAGCATTTTCTTAGCTGTCAGAACAAAATCCCAACTCAAACACCTGAGGGCATTTATGCATCTTTCTCATCGCCGCTCTTATGGCGGAACATGCGTTGCCGCCGCCAATTGATCAACGGGGCGATCAGCTTGCGCAGTTGATACTTCAACACAATCGGGGCCAGCTTATGCCCGCCCTCACGGTAATGCACCCGCAGCATTTCCGGCCAGCAGCGATCATCAGCAGCAATCGTTTTTGCCTCGCCATGCAGTCGAAAGCTAGCCCAAACCCTTCCTGGCAGGTAGACCAGTGGCGCTTCCCTAGCCAAGCGCACCCATAAATCATAATCCATGGCAAAATAAAAGCTCGGGTCCACATGGCCGACCTTGCGCCACAAATCAGCTCTGAAAAACGACGCCTGCTGGGGGATATGGACATAACCGCGCCGCAGGCGCTGGTAATCTGTCTGGGCAGCCGGGAAACGCCCAATTTCCTGATCCTGGGCATCGATAAAAGTGCAATCGCCATACACCATGCCCACATCCGGGTGAGCCTCAAGGTAATCCACAGCTTCAGCAATCGCCCCAGGCTGATAAACATCATCAGAATTCAACCACGCTAAGTATTTACCCGTCGCCCGGGCAAACCCCTTATTAATTGCATCAGTTTGCCCCTGGTCAGAAACTGACTCCCAGTAAGCCAGCCGGTGTGCATATTCCCGAATGATCTCCAGGCTGCCATCCGTGGAACCACCATCCACCACGATATACTCAACATGGGGATAATCCTGGGTTAACACCGACTCAATCGTCCGCTTTAGAAAAGGCGCTTGGTTAAAAGAGGGGGTGACAATGCTGACAAGGGGTCCCATAAGTGTTTTGCCTTAGTAACACAACTGGATCATGCAAGAATAGCTGTTTAAAAATACCACACTGCAAGAACTGCGATCCGTCATGAGCACTCATCTATTCCGATCCACAAGAAAAATGGATGCCTCACCGGTTTCAGTTCCAAAGACCTGGACCAGCGCTTGATCTTGTTGGTCACGCACCAGCTCGATAAAAAAACCTGGTGAAGCCTTATCCAGGTAGATGGCATAAAAATCTTGGGCTTCCATCCAGAGGATAAAATCCTCAGAAGTGGAAAACTCGGGGATATCACTGCCGCAAAAATTGGCCACCTGCCGCTCCGCTAAGAAGACCACCGAGGGCGTGCAGGTTAGCACATAATCATCAGGTTCGGTCACCTCCCGCAAGGCCAACGAGGCCTGTTCACGCGGTTGTTCTGACAGGTGCCGCGGGCTGTAGAACAAGAAGCCGCCACCGCGCAGCATCAGCCCAGCGCCCAGTAACAGCAACATCGCCATGTATTCCCAGTTGGCAAGGTGTTCAGACCGCCTGGCAAGCAGGTAAACCAGTAGCAGCCAGCATAAAAACACCGTCATACTGAACTGAATGTCTTGTATGCCCTGAATGAGCGCCAAAACGAGGATTACAGCCATACCACCCGCCCAGAATAAGCCCTCGCGGGTCGTTTTTAGGCTATTTAACAGCGCATTTAGCCCTATCACAGCCAGAGAAAGCACCACAAAAAAGAACAGGCGGAAATACCCTACCCGCACCAGCGTGCGGGCAATACCCGCGCTGAGGGGCAGCATCCAAATGACATGCAAAATGGCTAAGAGATATTTTTTCTGCCGGATCAATTCCGCCAACCCTCTGATTGCCAGTGCTGCAATAAAGATGGCATAGCGCCGGTAATAAGCTGTTAAAAACAGACCGGGCAACGAGCGGATCACATTGACCAACCGGCGCAGATAGGCATTTGGGTTGCGGGCAATCGCCCGAAAGACGGAGTATTCGTTTTCTTCGGGGGTGCCAAATAACTCGCGGGCAACATAATAGCTCTCGGTGGGCGCACCAAAACGGCCAGCCTCCTGGGGTAAATCCATTTCCTGGCCTTGTTCAAAGGCTGTATAGGAGCGCTCTGCCATACCGGTGTTGAAGTCGCCGGTGGCTGCTCCACGCAATAACACATACCCGGCAGATAATACAACAAACGGCACAACAGCAGCCAGCAGCAGCCGCCACCATTTTTGGTCCCGCCAGCCAGCAACCAGGACAAAAGCAGAAAAGGCAATAATTAATATCAGCGCGTCGCCGCGCGTCAGCATGCCCACCCCCAACCAGAACGACGCCCACCACACATGTTTGATCGCTTTAGTCTTAATAAAATAAACTGACTGAGCAAAGGCAATGGCAGAAATCGGCGCGAACAAGAGGTCGGCCGGGTATTCAAAGTTATAGGTCAAAAGGGGTGTTAAAAACAAGAAACCAAACAGCACCATGGGATTGAAATGCTCCCGCAGCGCTTTGGCAACCTGCCAGGTACCTACAAACACAAAACTGAACAACAGAAAACGGCTAAGAGAATTGGCGTGGATCAACCAAAAGGGTGATCCCCGAAAGGGTAAATAGCTGAGGGCTGCCACCAGCGATAAAAACGGACCGTATCCCAAAACAGGCCAATCGCCGTTCACGAGCCCTTTCCCGCTGGCGATGAAATAGGTCTCATCCCACGGGACAATCTCACTGAGGGTGGGCAGGAACCAGGGCAGGTAGATCACCACCGAGATCAGGTAGACATAAAAAGCCGGTTCTTTGACCAGTTGGCGCACACTGTTTTTGACTCTTTGCCAAACTCGGGCCACTTCCGCAGGGGCAACATTATCGTTCATTTCCATCATTCCTCATCGACAAAGTATACCCGCACTGACCGGTTAGAAGACACAAAGCTTTCATTCAATCCATCATCCACCAGCACATCGACTAATTCAACAAAATAGTCAGGGAAATGTTCATCCACAAAGACTGCCCGAACATCCTGAACCTGCATCCAGGTTAAAAAGGCTTCAGGTACCTCAAATAGCGGAATATCATACGAATTGATCCCATAATAAGTCATCCGGGCTGCCCAGATGTTGGCCGGTGCGCCAGCCAGCACATGGCTACCCCGGGGCAGTTGGTCCTGTAAATGGTACACAGCACGCTCCAAATCCGTCTCTCCGTAGTGGGGGAGCTTTGGCGGCTGATAACCACCCCGGATAATCAGAACTATTGCCAGCATCAGCCATAGTGCATGAGGACGCCAGTTGAGCTGATCCTTCATGCGCAGCCTGAGCAGGAAAATGAGCACCAAACCGAAGATGAACAGAACACCCCGGTAAAGCATAGAGGTATTTCCCGCCAGGATACTCACCAAAATTAGTAAGCCACTCCCAACGACTAACCCAATCTGCTCAGAACGTTGGTCAAGATGATCAATGATGGCAGTGACCCCGATACTGGTCAATGAAAACACCACAAAATATGGCATTAAGAAGTAGCCTTCACGAAAGAAGGTGTTCAGCCAGCCCACACCCAGGGGAACAAACCACAAAATGCTCATCAACACCAGCGAATAATGTTTACTTTTGATCAATTTAATCATGCCGCGCAGCGAGAGCCAAACAAAGATCAATAGGAATTTATTGCCATAAGCCTTGACCGCAAAATCAATAAACCCCGGGACGGTCTTTCTGAGCCTTAACATATACATTTCCGGGTCTCTGCGGATCGCCCTGAAGACGGAGTTATTGTTCTCCTCTGGCGTACCAAAATACTGCCTCGATTCCAGCCTGGCACTAATGGTGGGTATAAAATCGCCCGTGTTCGTATACACCACCTCGTGCCCGCTTTCAAAATTATTGAAAGTCCGGTCAGCCAGGCCGGTTTCAAAATTACCCGTAGCAAGACCAAAAATGAGCACATAACCCCCCACCAATACAATAAATGGCGTTATCACGGCAACTAGGTTCTTGTACCAGGTTCGACCAGGCAGGCTGATCACTAATATAACAACCGCCATGCCGCCAATTAACAGCAGCCCTTCCGCGCGGGCTAGCATCCCCAGACCCATCAAGGCCGAAGCCCACCACAAGTTCGCTCGTCGCCGGTGATTGTAAAAGGCCAACATCTGCCAAAAGGCCAACCCCGAGATGCCTGCAAACAAGATATCACTGGGGAACAGGAACATGGTCGTTGCCACAGGCACAATCACCACCAACGCCAGCATAATCCAGGTGTTGGCGTATGGCTTCAATTCACAGGAGATTAAGTAAGTGCTAAAGAAAATGAGCGTAAACAAAAAGATGCGGGCAATCGCAATGCTCTGTACGAAGAAATCAGGCGAATTTAGCACAGGTAAGGTGGTGAGGGCATACAAAACAGCAGTCAGAGGCGAGGCTGCAAGAACTGGCCAGTCCCCCTGTGTTAGAAGTTGATGGCCCAAAAAGACATAGGAAGCCTCATCCCAAACGTTGATCGAGCCCAGGGTCGGGAAGAAATGGGCCAATTCCAGCAGTAAACTCAATAAATACACCGGGATGACCACATCCAGGGATAGAGCGGTCAATTTTTGATGCAGCCGTTTCAACCACGCAGAAACCATTTAATCCAATAACCTTTCAATCTTGCCAATTAACCCCATCATCACTGACGGCGAGCCGCTTACCCCCATATTGAACCTTGCGGCGAAGATCGCGATAAACCAGGAACAGTTTCCCCAGCCCCAATGCACCGCCCAACGCCTGGAGCCATTTGTACCAGACCCTTAAAACAGCTTTCGGTTTTGTTTTCCAGGCCTGGCGGAAATGTCCCAGTGCTTTGGCAGGCAGGCCGGAGTCAATCAGCCTGCGGGCAGAAAAGATGTGCAGACCCGCCCTGATTTTCTGATTATGCTGCTTAAAAACATCTTCAAACTGCGGTTCTGAGCGCAGCCCTTCAACAAATTGAAAGGCTTCATCCACAAAACGGGCCGACATGGCAATCGTCTTGGCATCCTCATGGGTGCGCTCCACCGCCCAAAATTGGCCCACATGCCAGATGGGATAATTGACCGCAA
Source organism: Anaerolineaceae bacterium UBA6801 (assembly GCA_002452315.1). Lineage (GTDB taxonomy): Bacteria > Chloroflexota > Anaerolineae > Anaerolineales > Anaerolineaceae > Brevifilum. Next base: position 18,659 of record DKFH01000060.1, read on the forward strand.
TTCGCACCCACAGCTCATGGTCCAAAATCAGGTGGCTTTCAGGACGCAGGTACCCGGCTTGAACCACAGCAGCCTGCCGCATGAACACTGCCGGCTGCAGCAAAACGTTAAAGGCCAGCAAATCATCGACAGTGTACTGCTGGTAGGGATGCCAATCCAGCAAACGCCCCGCCTCATCCACCATCACGCCGTCCCCATATACCATGCCGGCTTCAGGGTGTGCTGCAAATGCCGCCACGGCCTGGCTAACCACGTCACAACGGTAGTAAAAATCATCCGAATTGATCCAGGCAACGATCTCACCCTGCGCTCTTTGGAAGCCCTTATTAATCGCATCGGCCTGGCCCTGATCCTTCTCAGAAACCCAATATGCCAACCGATCCGCATAGCGTTCAATGATCGCCTGGCTGCCGTCCGTCGACCCCCCGTCGATCACCAGGTATTCAATGTGCGGATAATCCTGGCACAACACAGAGCGCAGTGTATCTTCGATATAACGCGCCTGGTTATAAGATGGGGTAATGATTGAAACAAGGGGCAGCGACATTAAGCTCTTTACTCCAATCACCAGGTAATAACATCTGGCTTCATATACAGGGTCAGGGGTAAGCCCTCATAACCTTCTAACGGCCATCCGCCGATAAGCAGATAATTACCTTCCAGGGCAATTTTTGGCGGTGCAGCTTCCAATACGATGATCCCGCAGGGATCGAAATTCTCGGTTGCATGCACAGCCGATAAGTTTTCTACGTCCATATGCTCCAGGTAATAATCCCGAGAATCCGGGGTTAGTGTACCCCAAATCAGGTACTCAGGTGAGTTTCCACCAATCGACATCCCATACGTGCGGCACCCGGATATCTCCATCAGGTGCGTCAACTCCAGCACCGCACCCTCGTAAATACGGTGATTTGCAAACCGCAAACCCCTGCGAGACATCCGCCAGATGCTGTTACGATTTTCAGCAGACCACGAAAATGAACGGGAGTAATTATTGATCAAAGGGTTGACCATCACAAGGATTAATACAATCGCAAATAATCCTGATGTCCAGCGCGGTTTGAGCATCCCAATCAGGCAGCCCACAACCGGCGCAAACAACGCATAATAGAAAATAAAATAACGTGTTCCCCACGCTTGCCAGCGGAAAACCCCGGAAAAGAAGACCATCCCGACAATAGCAGACAGGGATAAGCCCAGGGCAGTTTTAGCCTGGGAATGGTTTATGCGGCGCAGCATGAGTACAATCACCGCTATGAATGCAAAGCTCGTGATCACAAAATGGATTGGGTTACCGGCCACTTCCTCTCGTGTCGGATTGCTGTAAAATGCCTTTGGCCCAAGCGTGGTATCAAGGTCAAACAGTGGTATCCCCATCACGTCATGCAACGCCGCAAGTTGATCTTCAACCACCTGATTCACCCTCCCCACGCTAGAAAGCTGCAGGGCAGTATTGCGAGTCAGATTTGAAAACAGGACATCCACACCAAAACGCCCATTGACAATGAAACCCGCCTCACTGGTATTCGTCGGATCGCCAAAGGTCAGCGTATTGCGCACCCAATGCCCCCCATTAAGGAGCAGAACTGAAAGCAACCCAATACCTGCAAAGACTAATGTCTTCCGACAGCCGCTATTGCGGAGCATGCTCCATAACAACCACAACAGCAAAGGCAGGCTAAAGATCACAAAATGCCCCTTGGTCATCACACCCAAAGCAAAAGCCAACCCGGCAGAGACATAATCCATCCAACCCAAGGGATGATAAACGGCTTTAACCACATAATACGCAAGCGCCATAAAGAAAGCCGTTAGCACAACATCATTCTTCCCCCCGGAAGCCTGCAGGACCACAATTGGAAGGCTGACAAAAAATAAAGCCGAAACAAGCTGTCCGCGGCGGTTGACCCCTATCAGCTTTGCGATCGTGACAACAGCTACGAGGATAAAAACCAGGCTGTACCATTGGTGAAAAGCCGATAACGTATCCCGGCCTGCTAAAAGCTGCCAGTGCAGCTGGGAGAACTCGCTAAATGGCGGATAGTAGAGCTGCCAGGTGATGGATGTGGGGAAAAAGGTAAGCGCACGGTTTTGAACCCAATACATCACGCGGCTCATGTGATAGGTTAGCACATCATGGATATTGGGTGGAGACATCACGGCTGTGATCAAAATTATAATTAACGTGAGAAAGATCACCGCCAGGAGAGAAAGATCGAACCATTCAAAGGTCACCCCCTTGAGGATCGCTTTAAGTTTGCTCCTGGCTTTCGTGAAAGTCTTATATCGCACATGCCCAACGATCAGAAAGAGCAGGGCTGATGTCCACAGTGCAGCCACACCTGTTGTAGTCAGTGCACGGAATAGGCTCAGGAGTTCTGTCCCCAATGCTAAATACGCTGACCAAAATAAAGCTGTTTGGATTAGCGCTTCCTGCCATTCCACAGGACCGTCCCCAGGCTGGGGCTGCCGGGCAATGAGAAATAAAAACAACAGAAAGAAGGCAATAATGGGTAAAAGCGCTAAAAATAACACGGTCTTTATCCTTGCAACATCGCTGAAAACTTAAAACAAACGATCAAATTCCACTTTGGAGAAGATTGTTAACTTTCCACCCACCGTGGCATCCAAAATCTGGCGCCCGTCAGCCTCGTAAGCTGATTTAGCCAGATGGTAAGCCCGCTCCGAGCCTTCCAGGTCAGGCAATTGCCAGCGGAAACCCTTACCAAAATATTGGGCTGAGAAATGATTGGGGTCATCCCCCTCTGAGGTGACCACGGCGTTGGCAGGGCCCTTGGTGGCAAAGTTGTGGTCCACCCCGATCAGAATCGCCTGAGAAAAGCCCATAAAATAAGCCAGCTGCAAGCACACATAAGTGACGGTAAAACCCTCAAACAGGCGCCCGGTAGCATCCCCGTTGAAGTCTTCAGGGGGGGTGTAATCCGTATCCAAAAACAGGGTCGACTCATCCGCCTGAAAATATTGGCGGGCACGCCAGGTGACAAACTTGGGCAGTTCCAGCGCAGCCAGATCCTGATGGCACTGCTCCAACACCAGATCATTGACGGATACCAGGCAGGAGGTTTTGAAATCATAATCATCAAAGGCCAGGTAGATGCGGTTCATCCCCAGGGTGAACTCACCCGCCAGCTTGCTCAGGTCAGTGTTGCGCAAACTAGGACCATTGCCCACCACAAAACAGCGTTCGCCCTGGAAACGGTTTCGCCACGCCTCCAGGCGCGCCTTGTTCTTCATCCAGACGGGTGAAAAAATGCGCGCCAACAGGTGTCGGTCACGGTTGTACCAGTCCCAATACCGGTCCGAGGCGAACTGCCACATTGGATCAGGGATGATTTGTTTGATGTCATCTTTATCAACCATGTGCTACTCCGTGCTCAGCCGGGCTGTAGCACCCCCATCAACGATGATCGCCTGCCCGGTCATAAAGGATGATTGTTGATTATCCGCCAAAAAGTAGATCGATCGGGCGATCTCTTCTGGCTGCCCTACCCGGCCATTGACTGTCTTGCGGGCCAGGTTTTCCAACCTGTCCAGGATAGTACCGTCACCTGCGTGACCGCGGCTCAAGCCCGCGCGCAGCATGGGTGTATCCACCGCACCGGGCAAAATTGCGTTGACCCGGACCTCATCCGGGGCAAACTCAATCGCCATGGCACGGGTCAGCGCTAGTAGACCACCCTTGCTGGCAGCATAGGCGGCGATATCCGCCGAGGTAGCCACCGCATGCACAGATGAGACGTTCACAATCGCAGCGCCGCCGCAGTGGGCTTGCTTGGCCAACAGGGGATGGGCTAACTTAGCGCCCAGGAACACAGAGCGCAGGTTAGAAGCCATCACCAGATCCCATTCCTCAGCGGTTGTTTCCAGTATGGGTTTGGCAATCTGGACGGCGGCGTTGTTCACCACCGCATCCAGGCGATCCGTAAAGGCCGAAACCTGCGTGTAGATCGATTCAATCTGTTCAGGCAGGGAAATATCCGCCTGGATGTACATGCCCTCGTCTGGAAAACCCTCATATTTCGCCTGACGGTCCACACCGATCACTTTCCAGCCGTTTTTAGTGAACACATCTACCGTCGCTCGGCCAATTCCGCCAGCAGCGCCAGTGATCAACAAAATCCGGTTTTCATTTGCTGTCATCATGCTTTTTCCTCACTTATCAACGAAAAATGCATCGCTCTTTCTTCAATACATAAACCGATCAAGCAGAATATTGGGTCCGCAACACTGATAGCGGCTCCGGGTCAATTTCCATCCCGATCAGCAAATTCTTAATGGTATTCCAGTGTACCCGCTCCCAGAACAATGGGCTGGAATTTGAGTTGTGCGGCGCCAACATGACCTGGTCCATACCCCGCAAGGGGCTCGCGGCGGGCAGCGGTTCAACTTCGAACACATCCAGGGCTGCTCCGCCTATCGTCCCGTTTTGCAGAGCAGCCACCAGGGCTGGCTCGTCCACCACCGGGCCGCGCGCGGTGTTTATCAAAACAGCACCAGGCTGGCACAGGGCCAGGGTCTCGGCGTTGACAAGGTGGTAACTGGTCGGGTTGAGGGTACAGTTAATGCTGATGAAATCCGAACGGGCCATCAAATCCGCCAAATCGGTCATCTCAACACCGTATTCCAACAGAAAGTCCGGCTCGATCTCGATGATATCGTTGCCCAGCAGTTTCATGCCAAACGCCCGCGCCCTGCGGATGACTGCCTTGCCAACGTTGCCCACGCCAATCACGCCCAGGGTGCTCTCCGCCAGGGTCTTGCCGACGAACTTCTCCCAGTCTCCCGCCTTGATGGCAGTATCCAGCCATGGCAGCTGCCGGGAAAAGGCCAGCATATACCCGATCACGCTTTCAGAGACGGGTACCGTGAACGCATTGGGCGTGTTGCCAACCATCACGCCCAATTCTTGTGCTGCGGCCTGGTCAATCGAATCAATCCCCGTCCCCCATTTCGAGATCACCCGCAAGCGCGGGGTACAAGCCTCAATCACCCGGCGGGTATACCGGTCATCACCGCAGATGGCGCCATCAAACATCCCCGCGTGGACCAGCAGCTCCTCCTCCGACAGGCGTTCATTTACAACCGGGGTGATGATGTCCAGGTTGAAAGCTTGCAGCACCTGCCGAAAGCGTGTCATCTCCGGCAGCATATAAGGCGCTGAGACCAAAACCGTTTTCATAGGTTAGCTCCAAAAGTTATGTGTTTGGGGGTTGAGCGGGCAGCGATCATTGACCATACATCTGGCGATAGAGCGTTTCCGCAATAATAAATTCCAATTCATCATCAATATCCCGGGCTTCAGCAGCCGGGATCTCGAACATCAACGGGCGTTCACCCAGACGGTTGCGCCGGCTGACCAGGTTCTGGCGTGTGAAAATATACAGGCAAGAATTCTCTTCATACAGCGGCGGCAGATCCTGGGTGCGCAGGAGGATATTCGGGTTGTGGTTGACGGGCCGCCCGAGCTGAT
>DKFH01000016.1:0-1152 GCA_002452315.1 Anaerolineaceae bacterium UBA6801
TTCGTAGCGGCCCCAGGTGGTAATAACCCCTTTTGTTAGGGTAGAGGTCATAGGGGATGGCCTTCTTTTCCCGTGCCCCCAGGCTGAAAACTTGTTTGACTGTTTTCCCTCCCCGTAAATCAACCGATAAGCCCTCAGTCATTTCCAGCCATAGGATGGGCAGAATGCTGGTATTTTTAATCACCAACTCAACGGTGATGTGATCGCCTGAAAAGGCATACTTTTGAAAAGTTCGTGTGACTTCTATGTGCTGTAAAGCGCGTTTATTCCACCAAAAAGCGAGGAAAAATGACCCCATAATCATATAAATAACTGTCAGGGCTGATTCAGCCCTAAGGAGGACCGCCAGGATCATCAAAAAAATGATGAAAGGCAGATAGGCAATCATTTTTCGGTGTCCTCGTCTTTGAGGCTGAGCGGCGTGGTTTCAAGGATTTGTTTGATCAAACTGTCTGCGTCTTTGCCTCGCAATTCAGCCTCGGGTTTGAGGAGCAAACGGTGGGAAAGTACGGGAATGGCGAGGTGTTTGACGTCGTCCGGGAGGACATGGTCTCTGGCGTGGATGGCCGCAAAGGCCTGGCAGGCTTTGAACAGGGAGAGTGAAGCCCGCGGACTGCCGCCCAGGCGGATATCGGCGTGGGTGCGAGTGGCTTCCACAACGCGGATGATATAATCTCTAACCGTCCGATCGATATTGATCTCCCACACCAGGGGCGTGAGCTTGAGAATATCTTCTGTCTCCACCACGGATTCCAAGGCTTCAATTGGATGCTGGCGCTGCAACCTGAGGAGAATCTCGCTTTCTTCTTCTCGTGAGGGGTAACCGATATCGACTTTGAGCATGAAACGGTCTAATTGCGCTTCCGGGAGCGGGAAGGTGCCCTCGTATTCGATGGGGTTTTGGGTGGCCAGGACCATAAAGGGTTTTGGGAGGGGATAGGTCACCCCATCTACGGAAACCTGTTGCTCACCCATTGCCTCCAGCAGCGCAGATTGGGTGCGTGGTGTGGCCCGGTTGATTTCATCAGCCAGCAGGATGTTCACAAACAACGGACCCGGGCGGAAGTGAAAGTCCTGGTCCGCCTGGTTGAAAATTGAGACCCCAGTGATGTCGTTGGGCAGCAGGTCTGGCGTGCATTGCAGCCGTTTGAA
>DKFH01000016.1:1163-14977 GCA_002452315.1 Anaerolineaceae bacterium UBA6801
TCTTCAATGAGCACATGTCCCTCGCAAATCAGGGCGACCAGAAGCAAATCGATCGACTCTGGTTTACCGACGATCACTTTGCCGATGTTGCTTTTTATCTTCTGTGTGATGGTTTGTAGATCCATGGGTTATTATCCTTGGGTGGCATAATTGGATTTTCTATAATGATAAGACATTCGGGTAAAATTGAAAACGGAAACATTAAACCCATACCTGTCAACCTGCGGAGTGTGTCATGCCTGAACTTGAAGTAAAAAATCATCCTTGTTCTGATGGTGTTGCCATCGTTATCTTTGGTGTGACCGGGGACCTCTCCCGCAGAAAACTCATGCCTGCCCTGTACGAAAACGCTAAGTTTGACCGTCTGCCCAAGCCCTTATACCTGATCGGCTTTGCCAGGCGGTCCTGGGATGATGAAAAAATGCGCTCGGTCCTGCGTCAGGGGCTGCTGGATTATGGGCGAACCAATCCCATTGACGAACAGGTGCTTAATCAACTGCTTGAAAACGCCTATTACATCGAATCCACTTTCCAGGATTCAGCTGGATACACACAATTGTATCAGGTCTTAAATGACCTCGGGGTTCAAAACACACTTTTTTACCTGGCTACACCCCCGGGTCAGTACGCAACGATCGTTGAAAAAATTGGTAAATCGGAATTGGAATCCTGCCCTGGCGGGTGGCGACGGATCGTGGTCGAAAAACCCTTTGGACGTGACCTGGAGTCTGCCAAAGCGCTCGATGCAACACTCCATACGGTGTTCAGTGAGGACCAAATTTACCGCATGGACCACTACCTGGGCAAGGAGACGGTGCAAAACATCCTGGCTTTCCGGTTTGGCAATGGCATTTTTGAACCGCTGTGGAACCGCAATAATATCGATCATATTCAGATCACCATGGCAGAATCCGAAGGGGTGGGCACCCGGGCCGGGTATTATGATCGAGCGGGCGTCGTCCGGGACGTATTCCAGAACCACTTGCTTCAGTTGCTGACCCTCACGGCCATGGAGGCCCCGGCAGTGTTCAGCCCTAAGGCCGTCAGGGATGAAAAGGTAAAGGTGCTCAATTCTGTCAACAACATCACGGGAGAAGTGGCCCTTCACAACACCTTTCGGGCGCAGTATGTGTCCGGCTCGATTAATGGAGAACGGGTGCCCAGTTATCGCGATGAACCGAATGTAGCCCCGGATTCGATCACCGAAACCTACATGGCTGCCCGTCTGTTTGTCAACAACTGGCGCTGGGCTGGGGTCCCGTTTTACCTGCGCTCTGGTAAGCGCCTGCCAAAACGGGTGACAGAGATTGCCATTCAATTCAAACAAATCCCACTTTCCCTGTTTGGCCAGCGCAATTTAGCCGGAGAGGCCCCTAACGTGCTGGTGATGCGCATTCAGCCGAACGAAGGTATCACGTTGTTCCTGGGTGCGAAGGTGCCTGGCGGCGCCATGCGGATTGAACCGGTTGAGATGCGCTTCAGCTATGCGGAGGCGTTTGGGGAATCGAATCCTGAAGCTTATGAGCGGCTGCTATTGGATTGCCTGATGGGGGATGCTACACTGTTCAATCGCAGCGATGAGGTCGGAGAGGCCTGGCGTTTGGCGCAGGGCATCATAGATGCATGGGATGAGCAGGGACTGGAGAATTTGCCGGTTTACGAAGCGGGTACGCAAGGACCGCATGGTGCGGATGACTTTATTATGCGGTTTAACCATCATTGGCGCAAAATTTAACTCTCACGAAAAACATTTGCTCAATAATAGATTTTGCTGAACAATCACACGGTTTGATGGTCAGTTCTGGACGAGGGGATTGCGGCAGTTGGGGCAATACCGTTCTAAAGTACTGACGACAAACCCGCAACTCATACAGGTTTGCGGCTGGATATCCCCCAGCGGCGCCCCGCACGCGATACAGCGGCCCTCACCGGGCGGGTTGGCCGTGTTGCAATAAGGGCATGCGTAGCGTTTCAAACGGTCTGAAAGGTCTTTGCCAACCCCAAATTGGCGGACGGTGCGTTCGATCACTTGCCACACTTCCTCATTGAGCTGCAGCGATTCGATGTCCTGGGCGATATCGTCGAGCCTACCGATCAGGGATAAGGGGTTGCGAAGGGCACTGAGCGCAGTGACGCCCAGGCTGGCCGCGACACCGATCAAGGCTTGCTCTCCGACCTGGACTGAAACCCCATCTTCGACCCGGTGGATGGTGATGGTTAGTGCAGTTTGACCGCCAGAGGGCGACCGGTGCCGCGTGGCAATTTGAATGGCAATTTGCGGATCGCGTCCGATTTGCTGAACTTGGTAAGCCCCGCGATTATAATGAGCGATCAGATCACGAGCGATGTCGCTGGGATGGATATCTCCATGGTAAATACGCGTAGTTGGCATGTTCTGACCTTCCCGGTATGCTTAGACTGATGAATTCGGAACAACTTTATATTTTTTTCACCCTGGATTATAATCCGATTGCACAATTGTTAAGGTGAATTATGATATTTTTCAACAAAATCCAATCTAAACGCGTGGTTTTCCTGGTTTTTATCACCGCTATCCTGGTGGTTTTAAACTTAACCGGTCCGGTGATGGGTGAGCCCCTGGCGCAACAACCCACCGGCGAATTACCAACGGTTACGAGCACGCCGCGGGGCCCTTATGTGGTCGTCAATCCCATCACAGCCACGGAAACCCAAATCAATGTGCGCGCTGGACCGAGTGCGTTAACCGAAAAGGTGGGGGTTTTACTCATTCACCAGGAAGCCAACGCCATTGGGCGCTATGGGGATTGGATTCAAATTGAATATCCAGGTGCGCCTGGTGGCAAGGCCTGGGTTTTTGCGAACTATGTGACGATTTATGGGGGACAAATTCCCCTGGTTGAACCGCCGCCCACTTCGACACCGAACGTGACCAAAACGGTGGATCCGACCTTGGCTGCACAGTTTTTAATCACACCCGATGCCACCCGTTTACCGACGTTTACCGAACCGCCGCCTTTGGAGATCCCCACATTTGAGCCAGCTGGGGAGACCTCGGCGTTGGGCGGCCTCCCGATGGGCTTGATCATCGTTGGGCTTGGGGCATTAGGTGTCTTCCTGGGTGTGATCGCCCTGATCAGCGGGCGTTAACCAAAGAACGAACCTAAGTCATTAAAACAATTCGCGCTCAGCTTGTGGCCGATCTCTGCTTCGCAAAAGGTCACCTGGGCGCCATTTTCTTTAAACCAGGTTGCAGCCCGGCGCGCCTTTTGGATGGGGATGATGTCATCCTGGGTCCCATGGGCGATGAAAAAAGGTTTCTTTTCCAGTGGTTTCCCATCTATCTGATCCATCCACGAGCTGGGGATGAATCCGGCCAACGCAGCGACCCGATTGATGCGTTCCGGCTGTAATATCGCCAGGGCATAGGCCAAAACGGCCCCCTGGCTGAACCCCATCAGGTCAAATACGCGTGTCTTAACCTCATGTTCATCCAACCATTGGTCAACCCGGGTCAATAACTGCTCCCCTAACTGCTGGTAGGTGTGGATGTCCGGCCAATGCGGGGCAATTTCATGCCAGACATACTGGTCATCACCGTGTTGAATGGGGGCACGGGGCGCAATCAGCAGGTAATCTTCCGGTAAGGGTTTAGTGAGGATCCACATCACATTTTCATTGCCCTGGTAGCCATGCAATAAGAGCATCACCCGTTGATCAGACCTCCGCGATTCAGGAGATTGGATTCGAAAATGCCATCCGTTGACCTCAACTTTTTCTGGTTGGCGCATATCACTCATTTTTTGCAATCCTTTCGATGATATTGAGGAGGAGAACAATCACCAACACGACCACAACGGCCCCGGCCAGGCAAAATAACCCGGGCAGGGCTGCGTTGGCTCCAAAAAAATGCCAGATCAGACCGAGCCCAATGGTCAAACACAGGATGAACAGGCCGATGATCATCCCGTGTTTGATTGCGGTATTTCCCTAAATCCCGCTGGCCTTTATTCTTCAATGTTTCCCCAGTAATCTGGCAATGGGTCTGGGATGACCCGGTTTTTAACTTTGCGCTGGAGCTTTTTGACCCAGTTAGCCTCAGCCTCAATTTTCTGCAGCGTTTCCTCAGTGGCTGTGATGCCTGCCTGGACCAACTCGTTAACATCAATTTTCTGCAAGAGCCCGATATGACCAACCGGTGGCGCAATGATCACTTCGGGTTTATACAAAAGCATGGTAAGTTCTGTGAGGTGTTTACCGGAAACATCAGAGGACCGGGAAAAAATTTTGAAAGCCTGAACAGGCCTCAGGTTGTTCAAACGCTCCACGATGGTGGAAGGTCCTGGAATGCTGATTGGCATGGGCAGTTCGTCATCCGGATGGTCCGGTGGCCTTTTGTGCAGCATTACCGCTACTACGGGCAGGTCAGGTCGCAGCCAGCGCGCAACCTGCACTGGCACGGGGTCAATCACACCGCCGTCGACCAGAACCCGGCCGCCAATTTTCTGGCTGGGGAACACGCCGGGCACTGCAGAAGTCGCCAGAACGGCGTCGAGCACTTTTCCTTTATTGAGGATGATCTCTTTGCCGCTGTAAAGGCTGACAGCTGTGGCCGCAAAGGGGATTTCTAATTCATCGAAGGTGCGGTCTGCCAGCAGGTTAGAAAGTTTTTCGGCGATACCGCCCAGGCCCAGCAATGAAGGGGGATCATCCGGTTGGCGGCTAAACGTGCGGAGGGGGTCGAAATCTTCAAATGCGTCAATCATCTTCTGGGTGCTGAAGCCAGCAGCATAAACGGACCCCACCAATCCACCAGCACTGGTACCGGCAATGGCTTTGATTTTGAATTGATGTTCCTCCAAGGTCTTAATCACGCCGATATGAGCAATACCTCTGACCCCGCCACCACCTAAAGCTAATGTAATATCCATCGAAAAACTCCCTCAAATCAATACAGATTGAACCTACTTCTTATTATACCCAAGATGAGTAGACCTTTGCCTGAAGAGTATTAATCTCTATTTTGTCAACCAAAGAATCGAGGAATTCGTTGCCAATCTGTTTATCGATATTACGTAGTGTTTAGGTCTGCCAGTCTGTGCTAAAATTAGGTGCGATGAATGGAAAAAAGATTGTTGCAAGAAATCGAAAAGCGAAATTTGAATACGAACTCCTTGAAACCTTTGAAGCAGGTCTGGAGTTGAAGGGCTCCGAGATTAAATCCATCCGTGCCGGTCAGGTGTCGCTTTCTGAGGCTTATGTCCGGACCAATGGACGGCAGGCCTGGCTGGTTGGCGCGCATATCGCGCCTTATGACCAGGCAAGTGTCTTCAACCATGAGCCGGACCGTGACCGGCGCCTCTTATTGCATAAACGCGAGATCAAAACCTTGTGGGATGCGGTGCGTTTAAAAGGCATCACCATCGTCCCTACGGTGCTTTACTTACGTGATGGTCTTGCTAAAGTGGAAATTGCCCTAGCAAAAGGCAAACGGCAATATGATAAGCGCCAGGCCATTAAAAAACGAGATATGGACCGCGAAGTTGACCGTGCCCTGGAAAACCGAAAAGGACGCAAGGATTATTAACCAGAAATCCTACGCAAACAAAACCGCCAATGCTGAATAATAACCTGATTGCCCTTGCCCTAACTATCTTAATTGCTGTCGTTTGGCTGCGTTTGAACGTCTTCCTGGCACATCGCGATTGGATATCCAGCACCCTCAGCCGGAAAATCATTCATATTGGCACAGGCCCCTTTTTTGTCCTATGCTGGCTGCTGTTCAAAGAGACATCATCGGCGCCGTTCATCGCTGCTGTGGTGCCTTTGGCCATTACCGCCCAATTTGCGCTGGTGGGCATTGGTGTGATCAAAGACCCTTCGGCGGTGGCGGCCTTGTCCCGCACTGGCGATCGGCGCGAGATTCTGCGGGGTCCGCTGTATTACGGGATTGTCTTTGTACTGCTGACAATCGCATTTTGGCGCCGCTCTCCGACGGGAATTGTGGCCTTGATGATCCTGTGCGGTGGGGATGGCTTGGCGGATATCGTCGGGAAAAAAAGTGGGCGGAATCAGGGTGCCCTGGTCAACGAAAAAGTCCCTTGCAGGTTCGCTGACCATGCTTTTGGGCGGCTTTGTGTTTTCAGTATTGGTGTTGTGGGCTTTCATCTGGGGAGGGTATTTCACCCCACCACTCACAAATTACCTGCTTTCGGTCGGTATTATTGCGGTGGCAATGACAATCGTCGAATCTTTGCCCTTTAGTGATGTGGATAACATCACCATCCCCTTGGTTTCGGTCCCGATAGGGCTAATAGTTTTTTGAATTGGGAGCTTTTATGCACACTGTCACAATTGATGGCGAACATTTGACCATTGAAGATGTAGTTGCTGTGGCGCGCGACGGCGTGCAGGTAGAACTGGCACCCTCGGCGAAGGATGCCGTGCAAACCTCACGGGCATGGATCGAAGAAATTATCGAACGGGGAGACCCGGTTTATGGGATCAATACAGGGTTTGGCGTCTTTGCCGAAATCAGCATTCCGCCGGAAGCATCCGCCCAATTGAGCCGTAACCTGATCCTCAGCCATGCCGTTGGGACCGGGGATCCCCTGGCGGATGAGATCGTCAGGGCAGCGATTTTGGTGCGCGCAAATACCCTGGCAAAGGGCCATTCTGGCGTGCGCCTGGAAGTTATTGATGGTTTACTGGCATTGCTTAACAAGGGGGTAACACCCATCATCCCGGCACAGGGTTCGCTGGGTTCCTCCGGCGACCTGGCACAACTGGCGCATATCGCGCTGATTTTAACCACTGATGCGCAGGATCATGAGGCCGATTCTGGCCAGGCATACTACCAGGGTGAAATCCTCTCAGGAAAAGCGGCCATGGCGCGTGCCGGCATCAAACGGATTAATTTGCAGGCCAAAGAGGGCTTAGCGCTCTCTAATGGCGCCACTTTCTCCGCCGCCATTGGAGCACTGGCGGTCCATGATGCGGCAACCTTATTGCGAACCGGTGAAATTTCGCTGGCCCTTTCGTTAGAGGCTTTAATGGGCTGTTCGGCTGCCTTCGATGATAGGCTCCACCAAGCCCGTGGTTTCGAAGGCCAGATCCACGTAGCTGAAGCGGTTCGCGACCTCATCCATGGCAGCGACCTGGTTGATTGTACCGAGCGGGTGCAGGATGCTTATTCCTTGCGCTGTGCCCCCCAGGTCCAGGGGATTTGCTGGGACACACTGGCCTTTGTCAGGGACGTGATTGAGACCGAAATCAATGCCGCCACGGATAATCCGCTTTTATTTGACCCGGGTGTAGCACTTTCTGGGGGCAACTTCCATGGCCAACCGATTGGCCTGGCTATGGACTTCCTCGGGATTGCCTTGGCCGAGCTTGGGGCGATCTCGGAGCGGCGCACCTATCGGTTGATTGACCGACATTTTAATTGCGGTCTGCCGCCCATGCTGGTGGATCAGGATGAGGACGCAGGGTTGAATTCCGGGATGATGATGCCGCACTATACAGCTGCATCCCTGGTGCTGGAAAACCGGACGCTGGCCAGCCCGGATTCGGTGCAATCGCTGCCTGTTTCTGCCCAGCAAGAAGATCACAATGCCAACGCGATGACAGCCGCCCGGCATACGCGTGAGATTGTCGCCAACACTGCGCATGTCCTGGCGATTGAATGCTATACGGCGGCCCGCGCGCTGGACCTGCGTCTGCGGCAATACCCGGATAAGAAGCTGGGAGCAGGAACGAAAATTGCCTATGAAACGATCCGGGGGGTGGTTCCTTATCAACCCGGGGATGCCTGGTGGGGTCCTGAAATTGAGGATGTGAAAGCCTTGATATTGAAAAAGGGATTAGAAACCGCTTCAATTTCTTGACAATGGCGACTATTTGGATTACTTTAATCATATTATGAAACGAAAAGACAAGCTTTCTCGGCGTGAATTTTTGAAATTTTCTGCCCTGGCCATGGGCGGTTTGGCATTAAGCGGCAGCAGAATGGGCAATGTGATCGCCCAGGGCAGCCATGCGCTGCAGGCTGAACCCGTCACGCCGGATTTTCCTGTCAACACCCAGTTGGGGCGGATCTGTGTTGGCGAGTGGGGCACGCGGGTGCCGATCAAGAGCGAGCCGTTTATGGATGCACCTACTGTGGGATCCGCCTGGCATGACGATGTTTTTGAGTGGAAACAGGAAGTTACCGCCAAACAAGTGGACCGATTACGGATCAATCAGCGATGGGTTGAAATGCCGGATGGGTATGTCTATGCGGATGATGTTCAAAAAGTGCGCCATATCCCGCAGGAACCGCTTTCAGAACTACCGGAGATGCCGAATGGCTCGCGTGGGATGTGGGTCGAGATCACCACGCCTTATATTGACATCGACTTGACCAAACCCAAAGAAAATTATATGTGGTGGATCCGAGATCCCAATGTGATCTATCCCAGGGTGCATTATTCGCAGATTTACTGGGCTTTTGACATTCGCCAGCATCCCACTACCGGCAGAACCCAATATTGCCTCATGCAAAAAGTAGGCGCTTTCCCAGATGTCTATTGGGTAGATGCACATGTGTGCCGGCAAATCACCCCTGAGGAAGTTGCGCCAATCCATCCGGGTGTGGGTGATAAATATATTGTTGTTCAAATGCGGGGTATGGGCTTGCAGACCCTGAGCTGCTACGAAGGGAACCAGGAAGTCTTTTTTACGACTGTGACGACAGGCGGTCGCGATACTGATACCGGTAAATATATTACGCCGTTGGGCAAGCATACACCCTGGCGCAAGAATATATCCATGCATTACAGCCGGGACGGGCGCTATTTCCCTGGATTTGATTTACCCGGTGTGGGTTGGAATTTTGGCATTGAGCCTGATGGGGTTTATATTCATTCAACATACTGGCATAACGCCTATGGCATTATGAAATCCAATGGTTGTATCAACTGCCGCCCTGAAGACGCAAAGTGGATTTGGCGTTGGGTTGAACCCACGATACCTTACCAGGAAGGGGATTTGATCTGGTCTGGGTATGGTGTGTCGACACCTGTCACCGTTGAAGTGGTCTCTTAGGCATTGTTGGGCGGATAAGATGGATGGCATTAACGTTTCGATTGGTCTGGCTTTTGTTGCGGGGTTAGCGTCTTTCTTTTCGCCCTGTGTTTTTTCGCTTGTGCCAGCTTATGTGGGGTATCTGGGGGGGAGGTCAATATCCGGCCAGGAACTAAATACCAACCGAACACGGACATTTTTACACGGTTTGGCGTTTGTGCTGGGATTCAGTTTTGTTTTCATCTCCCTGGGTCTGGCCTTTTCGGCTTTAAGTGTATTTTTCTTTCAAATCCGTGATCTACTAGCAAAGGCTGGCGGGGTGGTCATCATCCTGTTCGGACTGCATCTGACCGGTTTGATCAACATACCCTTCCTCAATTACGATTTGAGGCCGCAAGCCAAGCTCAGTAAGGGCAGCGGTTTATTTGCATCGTTTATCATGGGTGTTGTTTTCTCAGCCGGTTGGTCGCCCTGTGTGGGGCCGACACTGGGATTAATTTTAACCCTGGCGATTGAGCGCGCCAATATTGGGCAGGGCGTCAGCCTGCTGGGTGTTTATTCGTTAGGGATGGGTGTGCCCTTCTTGATTGCAGCCCTGGGTGTGGGGTGGGTGACGGATATATTAAGAAATTATGGCAAGGCGATGCATGTGGTGGAAATTGTGATGGGCATCTTATTGATTACTGTTGGCGTGATGCTGTTTTTAGGGATCTATCAACAATTGGCGACATTTGACACGCTGATTGATTTTGGAATATAAACTGCTGGCAGGTTGTTATGGGTCTGAAAACGAAGCACTGGCTGATTGACCTCAGTATTATCGTGTTAATCATCGTGATGGGCGTGTTTGTGGTTCTCGAATTACGGCAGACCATATCATTTTTGCGCCCGCAGGCAAACACATCTCAGGATAATACCGTGGAGGTGACCCCAGCAGAAGGTTCCCTTAATTTTGAATCGGATCAGATTGTAGAAGAGGTTGCGCCAACCGAGGAAAAGCCTTTATCATTAATTGATCTAGACGGGAAGGCTGTGGCTATATCGGATTTTACGAGCAGCCCGATGCTGGTCAATTTTTGGGCAACCTGGTGCCCGCCATGCCTGGAAGAAATGCCGCTGATTGAGGATTACGCCGATCGGTATCGGGGTGAGCTGGTCGTTTTGGCCATCAATGCTGGCGAGGATGAGGGCGTTGTGCGGGATTTTGTCACACGCAATCAATTAGGCCTGGCGGTCCTGTTGGACCCAACCGGCACGGCATCCCGTCAATTTCGCATCTATGGTTTCCCGACGACGCTGTTTTACGATGCATCCGGTGCATTAACAACCACCCATATCGGCGAATTGAACGCAACATTATTGGATCGGTACTTATTACAAATAGGCTTAGGTGAATGATACAAGTAACGTTATTTATCTCAAAATCAGATTCCCGGCTGGAGATGATTACCAGCCGCCTGAATCAGGTTCAGGCTGAGCATCCCCACACCCTGCACATTATTGACATCGAACGTGAAGCGGTTCTCACAGATGAGTTTGCCGAAAAAGCTCCTGTCCTTGATATCGGCGTTTACCGTCTGATTGGAACCTTTGAGCTCAAGGAAATCCGCTTTGCTTTTCAAAAAGCTGAGTCTCGCCTCCAGGAAGCGCAAGCCAAGGGGAATGACGTTTTAGCGCAGCGGATCACAGAACCCTTGCAAATGACCAAATCTGACCGGGTTTCTCACTGGTTTTCAAATCATTACATGATGTTGGTGAATGGTTTCATGTTTTTATACGTCTTTTTGGCACTCCTGGCCCCTGGATTGATGAAAATTGGCTGGGAAACACCGGCAAAAGTCATCTACCGGGTTTACAGTCCGTTGTGTCATCAACTGGCCTACCGCTCCTTTTTCCTGTTTGGTGAACAAGCCTATTACCCGCGTGAACTGGCGAACATTGAAGGTGTGATTACCTATGGTAAGGTAACCGGCTTTCATGAGCATGATGTCAACACGGCCCGAGCCTTTGTGGGCAACGAGCAACTGGGTTTTAAAACGGCTTTGTGTCAGCGAGATTTAGCCATCTACGGGTTGATCTTTGTGTTTGGCCTGATATTTTCAAGCTCTGGCAGAAAGATTAAGCCGCTCCCCTGGTATGTATGGCTCCTGTTGGGGATAGGCCCGATCGGATTGGATGGGTTTTCCCAGCTGCTCAGCCAAACGGGATTGGCGCTGTTTAGCTGGATCCCCTTGCGCGAGAGTACGCCTTTGTTCCGGGTGGTCACCGGTGGATTGTTTGGTCTGACATCGGCCTGGTTTGGCTTCCCATTCCTGGAAGAATCAGTAAAAGAAAACCGGCGGGATATGGAACTAAAAACTGCCATTGTTTCGCAAATTGATCGACAAACAGGTCAGCAAATGGATCAACAAACCTGATGGGTTTTACTGAGAAAAACGGCCTGCGTTACTTCCAATTTGAGAGCTTTCAAAACCTGCCGGTCTTCCACGCCATCCTGACCCGCCGGGGCGGGGTGAGCCAGGCGCCGTTTGACAGTTTAAACACGGGGGGGACTGTGGGTGATGATCCGCAAGCTGTGCTGACCAATCATGAACGGATTTACGATGCCTTTGGCTTCGATTTCGGTTCCCGTTTTGATGTATGGCAGGTTCATGGCGACCGGATCATCTGTACAAAGTTACCCAGGGGCAGGCACGAGCCGCACCCTAAAGCGGATGGCATCCTGACAGATAAACCTGATATCACCCTGTTCATGCGCTTTGCCGATTGTGTGCCGATCCTGTTGGTGGACCCGGTTCAACATGCAATCGGGATCGTCCATGCGGGCTGGCAGGGAACCTACCAGCGTATTGCCCAGCGGGCGGTGGAGAAAATGGCTGCCTGTTTTGGTTCCAGACCTGAAATGCTGTTTGCCGGCATTGGCCCCTCGATTTGCGCTGATTGCTATGAGGTTGGCGACGAGGTGCTGGATGCATTTGTGTCGCATATTGGTGATGATGCGCTCCGCTATTTTGATGATCGGGACAGCCGGCTGTATTTAGACTTGTGGCTGGCCAACAGGGACATCCTGGAAGGAGCTGGGGTGACGCAAATTGAGACGGCTGGTCTGTGCACAGCCTGCCATTTAGAGGACTGGTATTCACATCGGGCTGAACACGGTAAAACGGGTCGATTTGCAGTTATGATGAGCATCGAGGATAATTAATCTTACAGATTGAGTCAATTCGATGAATGGATTAGATTTTTCACAACAAGTTGATCAAATAAAGGAAAACCTGGCTGTAGTACAGGCCCGTATGGCACGTGCTGCTGAAAAAGCCGGCCGTGATCACCATGAGATCCAGTTGATTGCTGTGACCAAGCTCATGCCGCTGGAAACGATCAAAGCAGGCATTGCTGCAGGGATTCGCGCTTTTGGTGAAAATTATCCTGAGCAAGCTGCCGAAAAGATTCGGGCGTTGTCGAGCGAGGAAGAGCTCACCTGGCATATGATTGGCCACATCCAAAGCCGCAAAACCAGCACCGTGTGTGATTATTTTGATTTCGTGCACGCTGTGGACCGGATAAAAATTGCCCGTTACCTGGACCGTTATTGCGGAGAAGCCAACCGGCGCATGCCCGTGTTGATCGAAGTCAATGTGAGCGGGGAAGAAAGCAAACATGGCTGGAAGGCATGGGATGAACAAGCTTGGCCTGAATTGGTGCCCCATTTTGAGAAAATCGCCCAACTGCCCAATATTGAAGTGCGCGGGCTGATGAGCATGCCCCCCTATTTTGAAGACCCCGAAAAAACACGCCCTTTTTATCAACGTTTAGGCCGCTTACAGCGTTTTCTTGAGGATGAATTACCCTTGATGACGTGGCAAGAGCTGTCGATCGGGACCAGTTTTGATTTTGAAGTGGCTATCGAGGAGGGGGCTACCATGGTACGGCTTGGCACAATAATTTTTGGAGCCAGGCCAGGAAATTGATGAAGTAGGAGGACTGAAGGAAAATGGGATTGATCATTGTCGTTATCAATGCAATTATCTCTGTGCTGACCCTGACGGTGGTCATTTACACTTTGTTAAGGCTCATCCTTGACCCTTACCATCCGGTGGTCAATACGCTGGGCCAGATAATTGAGCCGCTGTTGACGTCCATTCGAAAGCGCATCCCACCTATCGGCGGATTGGACTTCAGCCCGTTGATATTGATTATTGGTTTACAGCTGTTGGGGTCACTGATTGTCACACTGTTACGCAGTTTGGTATAAAAACCCACTAACCTTCGTATAGTATTCTGCCGCAAGAAGCGCAGAAAACCAGCCCGCTGGACGACCGCACGGCCTGCAGATCGGCAGGCGTCATCGCCTGGCCGCAAATCCCACAGCCGCCATCAGAAACGGTTGCTACGGCCGCACCGCGCTTCCGCTCTCGGAGCTGGTCGTAAAGTGCCTGGTTGCTGGGCGAGATCGCCTGTTGCACAGCTTCTTTTTCACGCATCAGCCGGCTGAGTGTGTCTTTCAATTTTGTCTGTTCGCCCATTAAAGCGGCGTTTTCCTGAATCAATAGGCCTGTGACCTGCTTGAGGTTGTCTTCAGACGCTTTGCTTTCGTCTTCCGCTGCCTCATAGGTGATCATCGCCTCCAGCTGTTCATCTT
Source organism: Anaerolineaceae bacterium UBA6801 (assembly GCA_002452315.1). Classification (GTDB taxonomy): domain Bacteria; phylum Chloroflexota; class Anaerolineae; order Anaerolineales; family Anaerolineaceae; genus Brevifilum. The sequence goes on from DKFH01000016.1 coordinate 14,848, forward strand.
CTAACTGGTTAATGTATCGCTTGAGGGCTTCTGATTCCATTTGGAGGTCTTGCAGTTCTTTCGGGTTTTTAATTTTGCCGCTAAACAGTAAGGTTTGATTGGTTTTGCGTTTGATCCGCAGGGCTTCAAC
>DKFH01000016.1:15022-25709 GCA_002452315.1 Anaerolineaceae bacterium UBA6801
TCTTTTATTGGCCAATTTGAGGCGGCGATCATCACTGAGGGATTGTTCAATCTCCTTCAGGCGCAGACGGATTTGATCAATCTCTGTGTCTAGTTTTTGCAATCGGAAAAGATTTAACGATTCACTCATCGACCTTGGCCTTTCGTCTACACAGATTTCTGGTTAATTTCTTGGTTTAATCTTTGTTATCTGCACTATGGTTTATTTTATCATCAAATCTTGCCGATCTTCTTCATTCACTGTCCAAAGGTTTGCTATCCTTATACAGAAATGCACCAATGACTGAAATGCGATAGAATATAGAGCAAATATTAATATAATCGAACGTATTGCCACACAGGAGTGAGTCTCATGGCTGTTGACATCTTTCAAGTTCAGGAACTGGCGAATAAACTCAAACAGAACTTAGGCAAGGTCATCATTGGCAAAGATGATAGCGTGTCTTTGACGATTATTGCCCTATTATGCCAGGGGCATGTTTTGATTGAAGATGTGCCAGGGGTTGGCAAGACGATGCTGGCGCGCAGTTTAGCCAAATCACTGGGGTGTGTGTTTAAACGCATTCAATTCACACCGGACATGCTGCCCAGCGATGTGACGGGTGTGTCGATCTATAATCAGAATACGCACGAGTTTGAATTCCGCCCCGGACCATTGATGGCACAAATAGTGCTTGCTGACGAAATTAACCGCGCCACGCCGAAGACCCAGTCCGCGCTACTGGAAGCTATGGAAGAACGCCAAATGACGGTTGACGGCACGACCTATATCTTATCTGTGCCCTTTATGGTGCTGGCAACGCAGAACCCAATCGAATATGAGGGTACATTTCCCTTGCCAGAAGCGCAATTGGACCGTTTTCTGATGCGGATTGATCTTGGCTACACGTCGTTAAAAAATGAGATCAAAATCCTGGAAGAGCAGCAGCTCATCCATCCTATTCTTGAACTTGACTCAGTGGTTAATCTTGACGAGATCCTTCAAGCCCAGGAGACGATCAAACATATCCATGTGTCAGAACCCGTCAAACGCTATATTGTCGAGATGGTAAGAGAAACTCGCGAGCATCCGGAAGTTTACCTCGGCGCCAGTCCTCGCGGCAGCCTGGGCCTCTTTCGGGCAGGACAGGCCATGGCTGCTCTGGATGGTCGCGATTATGTGCTGCCTGATGATATTAAAAAACTGGCGCCTTATGTCCTTTCGCATCGTGTGGTGGTCAGTCCGGCAGCGCGTTTAACGGATGTGAGCGCGGTAAAAATTGTGCGCGAAATCCTGGACACCTTGCCTGTACCCGGGGGAGACGTGGACGGTGGTGAGGGGTGATCAAGTTAGGCCGGTCATTTTGGTGGATGCTTTTCCTGACCGGGATCAGTTTTTTCCTTTCACGATTGCCCTGGCTTTCACCGAACCCCATCTTCATACGCCTGGCGGTAACACTGTTGGTCATTTTGGCCGCCAGTGCAGTTTGGACTGCTGTTTCCATCCAGGGTATTGAACTCAATCGGTCCACCCGTGTGACCCGCAAGCAGGTCGGTGAGGTTTTTTCTGAAGAGTATGAAATCATCAATCGATCTATTCTGCCAAAAGTTTGGCTGAAAATCACAGACCTTTCAGACCTGATTAGCGGGACAGGTTCGAAACTGATCACGGGTGTGGGGGGGAGACAGTCGAGGATGTATGTGGGGTTGACCCTGCTTCAAAAACGAGGATGGTTTACCCTCAGTCCTACCCAGATTGAATCAGGGGATATCTTTGGCTTGTTTTTGTTGGTCAAACGATTTGATTCGAACCAGCGGTTGCTGGTGATCCCGTATATGGTTGATATGCAATTCTTTTTAGCCCCTTATGGCATCCTCCCGGGTGGCCGTGCCTTACGAGAAAAGACCCTTGAGGTCACACCGTACGCCGCAGGCGTGCGGGAATACGTCCCGGGTGATCCCCTCAGACGCATCCATTGGCCTTCCTCGGAGCGAAAACAAAAGCTGATTGTGAAAGAGTTCGAAAAGGATCCACTCGCGGAGGTGTGGATCTTCCTGGATGCACGAAACTCTGTGCATATCCGCAGCAGCGACTCTGGTTTGGGCGATTTGCATCAAATTTGGTGGGTAAGGTATAAAAAAGCCTTCCGTCTGCCGCCGGATACCGCCGAGTATGCCATTTCAATTGCTGCCTCCATTGCCAAGTATTACATCAGTCAAAAAAGGGAGGTTGGGTTGGCATCTGCGGGACAGCATTTTATGGTCTTACCCCCTGAGCGCGGCGAACGGCAGTTGGGAAAAATCCTTGAGACCTTAGCTGCCTTAGAGCCAGAAGGGGATTTGCCAATTTGGGGATTGGTCAACACACAAACCAGGCATCTCTCCAAGGGCAGCACAGTGGTATTAATCACACCAGAGACGGATGAGCAGATTCTGAGGGTTACCATGGAAATCATTCACAGGGGTTTGATTCCGGTGCTGATCCTGCTTGATCCCTCCAGTTTTGGCGACAAGCCAGGTTCAGCAGATTTGGCTGATAAGCTTTCAGCCCAGGGTGTGATTACATTCGTGGTCCGTGCAGGTGACGATATTAAGGAAGTTCTGGAAAAACCTCAACCGAACTATGATCGCCAGGTTTATCATTAGGAGCAGCCATTTGGCAAAAAATTTTCTGGGAATTTATCCTGGGATTTACTGGTAAATTAAAATATCAGCAATCATTAACAATTTTTTATGAAAAAGCACCCTTACAGTTTGAAATGGATAGATTTTAAATTTGTAGGATTGGTTTTCATCATATGGTATAATTGACAAGGCTTGTTGGTGATGTTAAATTACCAAACTTGTTATTTTAAGGAGTAAAAAATTGGCATTTTCCCCGTTAAACTGGTTTTGGGGATTGTTCTCCCTCGATATCGGGATTGATTTAGGCACAGCAAACACGATTATTTTTATCCGCGGCAAGGGCATTGTGATCAATGAACCTTCATGGGTGGCGATTGAGAAGCGCACCCGTGATCCGATTGCAATTGGTGCACAAGCCAAGGCCATGGTGGGCAGAACGCCCGCGAATGTGGTTGCCCTACGGCCGCTACGTGATGGCGTCATCTCTGAGTATGACATCACCCAGGCCTTGCTGGAGTATTTTATTGGTAAAGCCCACCAGCAGAGTATTGTTCCCTTACCCAAACCGAGAGTGGTGGTGGGCATCCCATCCGGCGCCACTGAAGTTGAGAAAAGGGCTGTATTTGATGCAGCCAAAGCTGCCGGTGCACGCGAGGTTATGTTAATCCATGAACCTTCAGCAGCTGCCATTGGGGCGGGATTGCCTGTTAACGATGTACAAGGGATCATGATCGTGGATATCGGTGGGGGCACTACCGAGGTGGCTGCGATTGCCATGGGCGGCGTGGTTGTCTCCCGGTCTTTACGCGTAGCAGGTGATGAGCTGGACCAGGATATCATCAACTATGTACGCAATAAATATAACCTGTTCATCGGTGAACGCATGGCAGAAAAGGTGAAAATTGCCATCGGTTCTGCCTACCCATTGAAAGAGGAACTCACCATTGAGGTGCGCGGCAGGAATTTGGTGACCGGGTTACCTGAGGCGATTGAGGTTTCTTCTGTTGAAATTCGTGAAGCGTTATCCAGTTCGATCAATGTCATTATTAAAACGCTCAAAGACGCTCTCGATGAGTCGCCGCCAGAAATATTAGCAGACCTTTTAGACACCGGTATTTGCCTGGCTGGCGGCAGCGCCCAGCTTAAAAACCTGTCAGAACGGCTGTCTGCAGAATTGCGGGTGCGGGTGTGGGTGGCAGAGGATCCCATGACTTGTGTGGCTCGGGGATGTGGCATGATTTTGCAGAATACGGATGAATTTTCAAACTTCCTCGTCGGTTTAGAGAGAGAGCCTACAGCCAGGACAATCGCTTAACAATCCTTGACTTCTTATTTTTCATAGCTTATAGTTCAATAATTCGATCCAATCCTGAATTGGGATCGGTTAATTATGAAATTCCTTAATTCAAAGAATATCCAAACCCTCATCATCATTGCCGCTGTGGCTGGGCTTTTATTTCTCGCACTGAGTGGTTATTTAACGCCGGTTTTTAACCTATCGGTGAATCCACTGATATCATTCCAAAGCTGGCTGTCTGTACGCTATCTCTCCGCGCGGGATTTTATGACCACCCCGGGTGATGTGACGGTCTTACGGGAGCAAAACGCGCTGCTCGAATCTCAGCTTACGCAACTTCAAACCCAGCTGATCGTCATGGAAGAACGCCTCGGTGAAGCGCAGGTCTGCTTTGCGCTTTTAGACTTTGGGCGCACAAATCCGCAATACAATTACATTGCCGCCACGGTGATTGGCCGGGAGATCAGCCCGTTTTTGCAGTATATCATCATTGACCGCGGCTCCAATCACGGTGTGATGTATGGTATGCCGGTGGTGACCCAGCAGGGTTTGGTTGGCCGCGTTGATGCGGTGATTGCAGGCGCTGCGCGGGTTAAGTTGATCACCGATTCCACCTCTGTGGTGAATATTCGCCTTCAATCAGCGGGTATCGAAGCGCAATTGGTGGGCTCGCTGACCGGGGATGTTTCGCTGGATATGATCCCGTTGGATACAGTGGTTGAACTTGGTGATGTTGTGCTTACTTCTGGCTTAGGCGGTAATTTCCCGCCAAACATTTTCGTTGGGCAGGTGCTTTCGACCCAACGGCGAGAAAATGCTTTGTTTCAGACCGCGTCTGTACAGCCCATTGTGGATTTCGAGAGTATTAACGCCGTTTTGGTGATCTCTGATTTTGAGGCTGTAGATATCACGCCGCTAATTCCGGGGCCGTAGATATGCTTTCTCACCTTGTGTCTGCCTTAGCATTTGTGGTATTTTTTATCTTGCAAACGACGATTTTTTCGCAGACCAGGTTGGTCTCCGGGACTGCGGATATAATCCTGCTGTTTTTAGCAGCCTGGTCTTTGCAGGAACAGGTGAAAAACAGCTGGGTATGGACGGTAATTTCGGGTGTGTTGGTTAGTTTGGTATCTGCAATGCCCTTTTTTACACCTTTAATTGGTTATTTGGGAGTGGTCGGTATCTCAAAAGGTTTGCAAAGACGGGTGTGGCGGACGCCGTTGCTGGCGATGCTGATCGTGGTTTTAGTGGGTACATTTTTCCAACAAACGGTTTATGTATTGGCTTTGATCATTACAGGTGCCCCCATTTCATGGCTGGAAAGCCTGGATCGCGTAATTTTGCCAAGTGCGTTGTTGAATTTGATCTTTTCTTTGCCCATTTACGCCATCGCGAAAGACCTGGCTGGGCGGATTTCTCCACAGGAGGTGGAGGTATGACAATGTTTTCTAAGCCGAACAGGAACTATGAAAAGTGGCGATATACTGTTTTATATATTTTAATCATTACCATCTTTGGGTTCTTCTTGCTGCGATTGTTTGATATTCAAATTTTGCAGGGCAACGCCTTTGTCGCCCAGGCCGATGAAAACCGGACCCGCATTATCAGAGACCCGGCCATTCGGGGGACGATATATGATCGCAATGGCTATGTTTTAGCGCAAAATGTGGCTTCCTATAACGTGGTTGTCATCCCTGGATATCTGCCCCTTGATGAAGGCGATACACAAGCGATCTTCCGGCAGCTTTCTGTGTTGATTGATATGCCTGTTAGTTTGGGTGAAACGGATGAAGAGACGGTCAGGAATTTCACACCCTGTTTCAGTGAATTGGGGATCCAGGAAGTTGTTTTCATTGCCTCAACCAACTGGCCGTTCCAACCGACCGCGTTAAAATGTGATGNNTTGCCATGGTAGTCATGGAAAACCGTGAAAAGTGGCCAGGAATTGATGTAGAGATCACAGCTGTGCGGCAGTATCCCACAGGTGAATTGACAGCGGAAATCATCGGATTTTTGGGGCCGATCCCAGCGATTTTAGAGGAATATTATGTTGACCGGGGTTTTGTTGCTGCCCGCGACAAAGTGGGTTATGCTGGCGTTGAGCAATCCATGAACGACATCCTGGCTGGAACCAATGGGTTGAGAAGGGTGGAAGTGAATGTCGCTGGCGAGATCATCCGGAACCTGGACGAACCGATTGATCCGATCCCGGGCGATGATGTTTACTTAACAATCGACACCCGCTTACAGGCGATCGCCCGGGCTGCGTTGATCGACGAAATTGAATTTTGGAACAACTATTCGGGGCGGACCCTCTCCAATAACGGGGTGGTGATCGCCATGAATCCGAAGACGGGTGAGGTGCTGGCTTTGGTCTCGTACCCGAATTATGAGAACAACCGCATGGAACGCTTCATCCCGGGTTATTATTACGAGCAATTGAGCAATGACCCCCAGCGTCCGTTGTTTAACCATGCCATCTCGGCGGAACACCCGCCTGGCTCCGTGTTCAAAATGGCATCTGCTTTGGGAATTTTAAACGAAGGTGTGGTGACTCCGGATTATGAGATCTTCGACCCTGGGATCATCACCGTTATGCAAAAGTTTTATGAGAATGATCCTGGAACACCCCGGCAGTTTGTGTGTTGGGACCGGAATGGCCATGGCATGGTGAATTACATGTGGGGTATTGCGCTTTCCTGTAATGTGTATTGGTATAAAGTGGGCGGCGGCTATCAGGATGAGGTTCCCGGGGATGGGTTGGGTATCTGGCATATAAGCGAGTATGCCAAAGCTTTGGGCTATGGGACTTTGACGGGCATTGAATTGCCGGGTGAACAGGATGGCTTAATCCCCAATCCCACCTGGAAGCGCATCAATTTGGGTGAGAATTGGGCCACGGGCGATACCTATACCGCCACGGTTGGGCAGGGCTTTGTGCTGGCAACACCGCTGCAGGTGTTGAACTCAATTTCGACGATTGCCAACGGCGGCAAATTGATGGATGTCACCCTGATTGATAAAATCGTGGCAAAAGATGGCACCATCCTGCAGGAATTGACACCTAGTTATCGCTGGGATATCACTGTTGACCCGGTGATTAATATTTATGAAGGAAACAATCCCACCGGCGAAATAAAAACCGTTGAGCCTTGGGTAATTGAACTGGCCAACCAGGGTATGCGGCTTGTGACTACCGAAGGGACGGCGCATCGTTACGAAATTCCCAGGCATACCGAACTGTTTAGAAATGATTCGAGCCAATCTGCAGGGAAAACCGGGACTGCAGAATATTGTGATGACGTGGCAAACGAACAGGGAAAGTGTGTTTTCGGTGCTTGGCCTTCACATGCCTGGTACGTGGGCTATGCACCTTGGTTTGATGCTGAAATCGCGGTGGTGGCATTTGTGTATAACGGCTCGGAAGGTGCGACACTATCAGCACCGGTGGTGCGACGGGTAATCGATGCATATTTTGAGCTAAAAGCCATTGACGCTGAGAACTCACCTTAGGATGTAAACTATCCAACCTGGCTAAAGTATAATAATCAGCATGATTCAACCTCTTCACGCGGCAAACCATCTTTATGGTCTGGTGAAACATGGACATTAAAGGGATCAAAGAAGGCATCCTGATCTCCTTTGACGATCTGGAGTGGCGCTATGCGAAAGCGCTTTTGCTCGAGAAGATCAGTGAAAAGCAAGATTTCTTCCAGGGGGGCAAGCTTGTGCTGAGTGTGGGCAACGCTGTTTTAGGCACCAAGGCATTGAAAGAGTTAAGTGAGACCTTATCCAGCCACGGGATCACCCTGCATGGCGTGTTAGGCCAATCATCGGTCACGCAAAATGCGGCTCAAAAGATGGGCTTGATCACAAAATTGGAAAAGCCAGTGATTAAGCCTGAGATGAACCTTAAACCGTTGGACACGGTTATCGAAGGTGAGTCAGCGGTGTTTGTGCGCAAGACGCTGCGCTCCGGGTATAAGGTTGTGTATCACGGTCATGTGGTGGTATTTGGAGATGTCAACCCGGGTGCGGAGATCGTTGCCACTGGAAGTGTGATTGTGTGGGGGCGCTTGCGCGGCACCGTCCACGCCGGGGCGGAAGGTGATCAATCTGCGGTGGTGTGTGCGCTGGATTTATCACCCACCCAATTACGGATCGCCTCAAAGATCGCCACAACACCGGAAGACCATGCTGTACCGCAACCCGAGATAGCCAGCATCGCCGATGGTCACATTATTGCTGTGCCCTGGCAACATTAACTCATGAGTATAAGGAGATAAATGAACGCAAAAGTCTTGACCATCACCTCTGGAAAGGGTGGTGTTGGAAAAACAACCACTGCAGCCAACCTGGCGATTGCCCTGACATCCTTGGGGCAGAAGGTGGTCTGCATTGATACAGATATTGGTTTACGCAATTTAGACGTGGTTTTGGGCCTTGAAAACCGCATTGTTTACGACCTGGTTGATGTGGTTGAAGGGCGGTGTCGGCTGACACAGGCAATGATCAGAGACCGTCGATTTGAGAACTTACACTTGATCCCCGCAGCGCAAACACGGGATAAAACAGCACTTGCACCCGATGATATGGTCAGGTTGTGCAATGAATTGCGCCCGATGGCTGATTGGATCGTGATTGACTCCCCCGCGGGTATTGAACGGGGGTTTCGCAATGCCCTGGCGCCTTCTGATGAAGTCCTGGTCGTGACCAACCCGGAAGTGTCCTCACTTCGGGATGCCGACCGGATTATTGGTTTGGTTGAAGCAGAGGAAAAGGGGCCGGTCAAGCTGATCATCAACCGAATTAATCCAGCTATGGTTAAACGCGGCGATATGCTCTCAGCGCCTGATGTTGTGGAGCTGTTATCTATCCCCTTGATCGGGATCGTGCCGGAAGACGAGGCTGTATTGGTCAGCACCAATCACGGGCACCCTGTGGTTCTGAATGAAAAAAGCAAAGCCGGGACCGCGTTCTTGAATATCGGCAGACGGTTGATGGGCGAGGAGGTGCCCTGGATGTCGCTGAATGGAAATGATGGACTATTCAAGCGTTTGGGTCAATTGTTTAATGGAGGCAGTTAACATGGCTTCTGTTTTTGAACGCATTCGGGGCAAATCCTCATCAAGTGCTGTCCAGGCGAAAGAACGCTTACATTTGGTGTTGGTTCATGATCGGACGGACCTTACCCCGGATGATCTAAAGAGTTTAAAGGACCGTCTGATCGAGGTGATTTCCGATTATGTTGAGATCAATGCGGCGGATACCGAGATCCAAATTCAAGTCGAGGGACGTGAACAGACTTTGATTGCCAATATTCCTCTGAGAAGTCCTCGCCGCAAACGTCGGTAATCATCAAGGTCAATAGGATCGATGAACAACTCGCGCAACATCTGGCAAAATTTCGATTTTTGGTTGTTTGGCGCGTCGCTGATCCTCTCCATTTTGGGGATCGCGTTGATTCGCAGTTCAATTGCCGGAAACATTGAGCTGGCGGACCACCCGCAGCGCCAGGCCACTTTCCTCCTCATCAGTTTGGCTGTGCTGTTTGTTGTGGCTGCCATCGATTACAAATATTGGATCACACTGATCCCACCGATGTACATAGTGACCCTGGGCTTTTTGCTGTTTGTGTTCACAACTGAGGCGAGATTTGGTGCGGTTAGATGGTTGGAGGTGGGGCAAATTCTGGTGCAACCCTCCGAATTGGCCAAAATTGTTATTATCCTGGCGCTGTCAAATTTGTTTGCCAATGCTGATAAGAAGTCGTTTACCCCAGACCTGATTTTCAGAAGCGCTGTGGTGGTTGGCGGGCTGCTGATTTGGATTTTCCTGCAGCCCAACTTGAGCATGACGATTCTTTTGTTGGTTATTTGGTTTGCTTACCTGTGGATTGCTGGGATTAAGATGCGCTATATTATGATTTTCGTTGCCATCATCATAGTTGTGCTCATCATCGGCGCATTTACCGGCTTTTCCTTCCTGGCTGAATACCAGATAAATCGTATTACAAACTTTCTCTTCCCGGACCCCAACGCCCGCTATGGCGAAACGTATAACGTGGACCAGGCGTTAATCACCATCGGCACCGGAGGATGGTTTGGCCAGGGGTATAACCAGTCCTCCCAGGTTCAATTGCGGTTCTTGAAGGTTCGGCATACGGATTTTATTTTTTCTGTGTTTGCTGCTGAATTTGGATTTGTGGGTACCCTGATCATGATCGCGCTGTTGGTGCTGGTCATCATCCGGTGTTTTTATATCTCACAACATGCAGCCGATTCCTTTGGCGCACTGATTGCTTATGGATTTGGGATTCTGATCTTTTTCCAAACGGTGGTGAACATCGGCGTAAATTTAAATGTTATCCCGGTTACTGGGTTGACATTGCCGTTTGTTAGCTATGGGGGTAGCTCTCTGCTGACGTTGATGTTGGGGGTGGGTATGGTTGAAAGTGTGGCGATGCGCTCGCCAAAGCGTCAGGGTTAATGCGCTGAGTGCAAGAAGAAAGTGATAACGTTCCTGTCATTTGAGTGATCGAATTAAAAGGATTGGCAGACGGACCTCGTTGAGGCACCGTTGCGTAAAGCTTTGCTCTAAATCCGTCGCCTCATGCGGTAGGATCAATAACCCTGTTTTCAGTCCATTGAGCATGCGGAAAAACTCGTAGCTTGCCTCAGTTTTGATGCCCTGGAAGGATATATTGATGTCGTGTTCGGTTGCCCATTGCCGTAAATGAGCCATTTCCTGTGAAAATTGATGCGGATCATCCTCATTGAGCAGAATC
>DKFH01000016.1:25912-28547 GCA_002452315.1 Anaerolineaceae bacterium UBA6801
CCCCCGCAGCACCACAAAAGCCGCGTTGACGCCGGATGCGTTGGTTACTCTCCGGAATGACTTGATCACCCAGCGGGATTGAACATGAATGCCGCGTGAAACGCCATCGGTTGTGATTTTTCTAATCGTCGCGGTATGCTCGCCGACTTCCTGGCAGAAAGGCATTTTTGCGAGGTTCAGCAAAGAAATGTCTTCGATAAACACGCCTTTTAATTCTGCGTTAAAATGCCTCGCCAGCTCAATAGCGGCCTCTAAGGCGGCTTTGCTGTGGGTTGAGTTATCCAGCGAAACCAGAATACGGTTAACGCAGATGGGTTTGTATGCCTCACTCACCCTAATCAACCTCTTCTTTCTGATATTGCGTCAGCCTGTCTGCCATCATCTCAAGTTGCTTCTGAACCAAACCATTGATGGATTTATCAGGATAGGTTCCGTCATCCCTTTTCTCTCCTGCTTCGATCCCCGTCAGGATTTCGATGCCTTCATCGATGTGTGAAACCGGGTAAATATGGAATTCCTTTGCCAGGACGGCATCGATGACATCTTTTCTCAGCATGAGGTGCTTGACATTAGCTGTGGGGATCAGAACGCCCTGGCTGCCAGTCAACCCACGTTGTTTGCAAATATCAAAAAAACCTTCAATTTTTTGGTTAACACCGCCGATGGCCTGAACGTCACCATGCTGGTTGATAGCGCCAGTGACGGCTAAGTCTTGCCGTAATGGCACGTTGGCGATGGCACTCATGAGGGCATACAGCTCGGTGGATGAGGCGCTATCCCCATCTACACCGGCATAGGATTGCTCAAATACCAGGCTGGCGGACAAGCTCAAAGGCACCTGCTGGGCAAAACGACCTCTTAAGAACCCGGCCAAAATCAAGACACCTTTCGAGTGGATTGGCCCGCCCATATCAACCTCACGCTCAATGTCGATCACCTGTCCTTTACCCAAGCTGACCTGGGCGGTGATGCGTGTGGGTGTGCCAAACATAAATGATCCCAATGCATACACCGAAAGCCCGTTGATTTGTCCGACTTTGGCGCCTTCGGTGCTGATCATATTAATGCCGCGCATGATGGATTCTTGCATCTTTTCTTTCGGGCGATCGCTGCGATGGATTTTTACATCAATTGCGTACTGAACATCTTCCTCAGATACAACGTCCCGCTGTGATTTTTTCGCCCAATAATCTGATTCGATGATTAACTCATTGAGGTCCTGCAGGCGGGTGTTCAAGCGCTCAGAATCATTGGCTTGCCGGGCGCTCTCCTCAATCAGTCTGGCAACGGCCGCTTTGTTGAAGGGATATGTGCCTTCACGCCGTATTATGGAGGCAATCAACTGCGCGTATAAGCCCTGATGGTCTTCATTCCATTCGATTTCGGTCGCAAAGTCGGCTTCAACCTTAAATAGTTCTGAAAACTCAGGGTCAAACTGCACCAGCAGGTAATAAAGCATGCGGTCTCCTACCAGTGCGACCTTGAGCGATAGGGGGATGGGTTCGGGTTTAAGGGAGACGGTACTGATCAGGCTGAGGGTTTGACCTAAGGATTCAATTTCCACTTGTTTTGTTTGCAGGGATCGTTTCAAGCCCTCCCAGGCATAGGGTTGGCTGAGAAGTTTTTGGGCATCGATGATCAGGTAACCGCCGTTCGCTTTATGTAGAGCACCCGGCTTGATCATTCTGAAATCTGTCATCAGGGTACCCATGTGGGCATAGTGGTCAAAGTGGCCGATTAAATTGTTATAGGTGGGGTTGTTTTCAAATATGACCGGGGCGCCCTGATGGCCGCCATTGCTGATCACCACATTGACTTTGAATTTATCCAACAGGGTCGAAGACCGGCTCCTTTGTTGTGCAAGCGCTTCAAACAAGCTGGAAGCCTCCTGGCCGTCATCGGGAAGAAAATCATCTGCATTTTCTACAATCTGGTCCTGGATCTCTTTGATGTGTTCAACCACTTTGTCATAGGGCTGGTATTTTTCAATCAGTTCATTGATCAGGCCACCAATGGCAAAATTGGCCATTTCTTTGTTCAGCTCTTTGATTTCCTGTCGTGCTTCTCGTTGCCACAAGGGCACCTGTTGCAGAATTTTTTGCAGGTCTTCCTGAAGCTGCTCGATTGTGTTTTGAATTTCACCCCGTTCCTGTTCGGTGAGCTTGTTGACCTCTTCAGGCGAAAGCATACCCTCTTCGTTACGAGGTGCAAAAGCAATTCCTGAAGGTGTTTTGATCATAGTCAGGTTTTGCAGGTTGGCTTTTTCTTGCAATTCATTAAATAGCTGGGCTTGCCTTTCTTTGAAGGTTTCAAAAACGCCCTGCCGCCGGTTTTGATATTCTTCGCTTTCAAAGGCAGCGGAAAGCGCCGTTTGCATTTCGCCAATCAGGTTGTCGATGTCATGCTGGTATTCCACGCCTTTTCCAGGTGGCAGCTGGATGGCGTGGGGTTGGTCGGGTTGGTCAAAACTGTGAACGTAGATGTAATCTGGGGGTGTCGGGTCGGTTTTTGCTTTTTTTTCAAAGAAATCCTGAACGGTTTTGCGCTTCCCCATCCCTGCCGGGCCGATTACAAAAATGTTATAACCAGGATGCGAGATATGCATGCCAAAATCAATGGCGTCTGAAACCCGATC
>DKFH01000016.1:28566-28857 GCA_002452315.1 Anaerolineaceae bacterium UBA6801
TGCGGGTCGCAATATCGGTATAACTGATCGGGTTTTAATTCCTTGATTTTGGCCATATTTTCACTCCTGTTTCTGCAATTCCTTCCTGTACTTAAGATTTTACCTCCCAATACTTAAAATAAAAATTTGAGCGCTTTAAGCCAGGACTTGAGGTGGGTTTTTCTTTCAATAGATTGCATATTGAGGGTGTTGAAAAACGAACAATGATTGCTCATCATTTGTCAAAATCCATAATTAATTCTATTAACTACTATTTTTATCTACTTTATATTAATGCGTAGGGGCAACCCT
>DKFH01000099.1:0-168 GCA_002452315.1 Anaerolineaceae bacterium UBA6801
CAACGCGGTGGCTTCCAGCGTATCACGCGCAGAATGGCCGCGTTTATTGAGGGCCAGGATCTGGTCGTCAAGGCTTTGCGCGCCCATCTGCACCTTGGTCACGCCCAAATGGCGGTACCAGGCGAGCGCCTCCCGGTCCACCAGGTCGGGCCGGGTTTCAATCACCAA
>DKFH01000099.1:191-17181 GCA_002452315.1 Anaerolineaceae bacterium UBA6801
AGCGTCCGTGAACCTGCATCTCCCCCGGGCTCATCTGCGTTCATGGCGTCAAAACAGCGCTGCACAAACCAGGATTGATACGCCTGTGGGTAGGCGCTAAAGCTGCCGCCCAAAATCAGCAGTTCGATCTTGTCCGTCGGGTGGCCCACCGCCTCTAGCGCCCGGATGCGGTTGCTGACCTGCAAATACGGGTCAAAGTCATTTTCCACCCCGCGCTTGGCCCCGGGCTCCTCGCTCAGGTAACTCTTCGGCAGCTGGTCTTCCTGCGGGCAAAAGATACAGTCGCCCGGGCAGGGATGAAAGCGCGTCAGTACAGTCACCGTGGTCACGCCGGAGAGGGTGCGGGTCGGCTTCATGCGGATTTTGGCCAGCAGCTGGTCATCCTCCGCCCATTCACCCTGCGCTACCATGCGGGTGTAGGCAGCCACCAGGGCATGTTTGGGCAGGAAACCACCTCCTTCTGGCCGGGGATGAGCGCGCTGGGCTGAATGCAAATCCATCCCCCCCTTGATCGACTTCAATATTTCCAGGGCTAAATCCAGGTCTGCCTGGCTGTATTCGCGTTTCTTATGCCAGTTTTCTGCTTTCATCAGCATACATTGTACCCATTAATTTTTCCCCGCGCAGCACAGGGAATCCCTGGAAAGTTTTTACAAAGTTATTACTTAATGTCAATAGAAATCTTATAATCATCATTGAAACTGGTAATATGAATAAATAGATGGACAAAGTAGAGGTGAAAAAATGAAATCAGCATGGCATCTTGGACGAATCGCAGGGATTGACATCAAAGTCCACTTTACATTCGTCTTCATATTAATTTGGTTTGGGCTCTCCGCCTATCTGACCGGCGGCAGCATCGCAGTCGCGTTGACCAACGTCCTGCTCATCCTGGCGTTGTTCCTGTGTGTGGTCTTACACGAGTTTGGCCACGCGCTAACCGCCAGGCTGTTCGGCATCCAAACAAAGGATATTACCCTGCTGCCCATCGGCGGCGTAGCTCGCCTGGAAAGTATGCCGGAAGATCCCAAAGAAGAACTCCTGGTTGCCATCGCAGGACCCGCGGTCAATATGGTCATTGCCGGGGGCTTGTTCACCGGGTTGCTGCTTTCGGGTTTCTTCAACCAGCCACTCAATCTGACCAGCCTGCTTTCAAGCTTTTGGCTGCAGATACTGATCGCCAATGTCACCCTGGTGTTGTTCAACCTGATCCCCGCCTTCCCCATGGACGGCGGACGGGTGTTGCGTTCGTTCATGGCGCTTTTCATGGATCACACCAAAGCAACCCGTATCGCCGCCCATATCGGCCGTGGTCTGGCCGTCCTGATGGGCATTGCAGGTTTCTTCATCAACCCCTGGCTGATCCTCACCGCCGTGTTCGTCTGGGTTGGCGCTGGTGCGGAGGCCCAGTCGGTAGAATTGAAAGCCGGGCTCAAAGGCTTATTCGTCCGCGACGCCATGGTCTCTCAGTTTTACCAGGTCGAGGCCAACCAGCCGCTCTCGGAAGTGTTACAGCTGGCAACCGCAACCGGCCAGGCCCACATACCGGTCGTCTCCAATGGCAATTTCCTGGGGATCATCCGCCGCAACGACCTGCACAGGGCCATCGACCGGCTGGGCAACCGCGCCCCGGCCTACGCCGCCATCGGGACGGAACCAGAAGGATTACACCCCGAGATGCCGCTGATGGATGTGCTGCCAAAATTCGCCAATCACCGCGTGCTGCCCGTGCTTGAGGGGCGCCAATTGATCGGCCTGGTCACACCCGAGAGCCTGCAACAGCGCATGTGGCTCAATCAGCGATTGGGCGGGACAAAATCGCGGCCAACAGGGGAAAGTACTGATATCGCCTGAGAATAATCGCCCCACACTGGTCAAATCACTGCCTCCATCTCCGGGGGCAGTTTTTTATTGCTCACTCAAATAGGTCAATAACGCAGCCACACAGGTGTCCAGGCCTTCCATCCTGTACACAATCAATGGTATAAATGAGACAAAATTTCCCCAGCAGAGCATTGGAGCTGTAACATGAAACGCTGGTTTGTTTACATCCTGATCGGCCTGGTATTTGGTGTGGTGGATTGGTTCTTCCTAGATTGGCTGTCCCGCGGGCTGGGCCCGAACCTGGGCGATAACCCCTTCATCATCATCCCCGTCATCATTGGCTTAAATTATGGCATCTGGCTGGTGCCCATCATCCCCGTGGTCATCTACGAAACCCGCCAGGCGGACCGCATCAAAGGCCCCATCCTGGCCGGTATCCTCACCTGGTGCTGTTCCCTGTTGAGTTACTATACCTATTACGCCATCCTCCTCTCCACAGGCCGGCTGCCCAATTTAGCCCACCTGAACCTGTTTGGCACGCGCTATGCGGGGTTTTAGCGAGACTATTGGGCGATGTTCAACAGGGTCATCCTGTTCCAATTCCTGGAGTGGGTCCCCATCGCCGTCATCGGCGGGAGCATCATCGCAACCCTGTTCTGGTGGCTGTTAAAGAAACGCAAAACCAAGGCCGATATTTCCCGCCCGGAGGACAATTAAGGCCGAAAACCATTAGTTCTACACTAGGAAAGCATCATCCGCCACGCTTTCAAGTTTTGAAGTAACATTCACATACACAGTATGGACACGCACACGAAAGCCAAATTACTGCAGATCAACCAGGTCTTCTACGACAATTTTTCAGAGTCCTTCAGCGCCACCCGCCACCAGGTTCAGCCGGGCGTCGGCCGCATCAGCCAAATGATCCCAAAAGATGCATCCGTTCTGGATGTCGGTTGCGGCAACGGCACTCTCGCCAGGCGGCTCGCCGCCCAGGGTTTCAGTGGAACTTACCTGGGGGTTGACCTCAGCGAGGGCTTGCTGGCAGACGCCAGGCGTTCAATCGCAACCCCACCTGCCGGAACCTATGCCTTCCTGGGGGTTGACCTGGCTGACCCAAATTGGCCCGCATCCCTCCGGCACCAACCCTTTGAATGGCTGGTTGCCTTCGCCGTCCTGCACCACCTTCCCGGAGAAGATCTGCGCCAGCAGACGGCTTTGGCCTTCCGAGAATTGATCAGTCCTGAAGGCCTGGCCGTGGTCTCCGTATGGCAGTGGCACAACAGCCCCAAACTGCGTCAGCGCGTCCTGTCCTGGTCAACTGTAGGCCTTGACCCGAACGAGCTTGACGTAGGTGATGTCCTCTTGGACTGGCGCGCGGGCCAAGCGCCTGGGCTGCGCTACGTCCACACCTTCAGCGAAGCCAGCCTGACAGCCCTGGCCGAGCAAGCCGGGTTTTATGTGCGTGATTCATTCTATTCAGATGGCAAATCGGGGAATTTGGCGCTTTACCAGGTGTGGGGGGTGGAACAGGCATTAAAAAAGCCAGCAGGTTAGGTTCCACTGGCTTATTCTGTCTATTTCTAATAGGATCTATCCCAGGGCAACATCCAGGAGCATCATGATGGCAAAACCCAGCATCACACCAATTGTGGGGATGTCTGAATGTCCCTCGCACTTGGAGGCCGGGATCAACTCCTCCGCCACCACGTAGATCATCGCCCCTGCCGCAAAGGCCAGGGCATAGGGCAAAATCGGCCGCATGAAGAGAGTCAACGCGGCACCGGCCACACCAGCTATTGGTTCAACCATGCCCGAGAGCTGGCCGTAGAAAAAGGATTTGCCCCGCGACCAGCCTTCACGCCGCAGCGGCGCGGAGACCGCCAGGCCTTCCGGAAAGTTTTGAATCCCAATGCCCAGCGCCAGGGCAATTGCTGAGGCAATACCCGCCCCCTCAACCCCGGCGGCTGCTGCGCCAAAGGCCACGCCCACCGCCAGTCCCTCGGGGATATTGTGCAGGGTGATGGCTGTGATCAACAACACACTGCGCTGCCAGGATGATTTGACCCCCTCTGCCTCGCTCATTTCCATCCCCAGGTGGAGATGGGGCAGCAATTTATCCACCAGGAGCAGGAACGCGCCCCCCAGCAGGAATCCCACCACCGCGGGAAACCAAATCGGGACAGCCAGGTCCTGCGAAAGTTCGATTGCCGGATCCAGCAAAGACCAGAAGCTGGCCGCGATCATCACACCCGATGCCACACCCAGCAAGCCATCCAGCAACTTTTGGCTGACATCCTTGGTGAAAAATACTAACGATGCCCCTAAGGCCGTCAGAAACCATGTCAACAGCGTCCCGATTAACGCCTGGATGATCGGTGAAAATTGTTCAAAAAATGCAATCATGATTGATGATCTCCTTTTTTATATTTTCCCTGATCTTACCACAAATTTAGTCTCAAGTAAATTTATATTTATCTTAGACTAAATTCGGATCCAATCAATCCACGGTAGAATAATACCATGCCTGCCGAACCCCATGCGATTGAACGCCTGAAAATTGCAGCCGAAAAACGAACAGCGCTGGCTCAACAAACCGAGGCCTATCGCCTGTGTAATGGCTTTTATGAAGACCTGCCCGGGCTGGTCTTTGACCGCTATGGCCCTGCCCTGGTGATCCTGGACCACACCGAACCGGGGACATCGGATCAGGTGGTTGCGGCAGCCGCCGCTTGGGGGACTGCCGCACTTACCGGCGTAGAGACCGTCCTGCACAAACAGCGTGCCCACTCCGATGAGAAATTCCGCCAGGGCGTGTGCCTGGCAGGGCAACAGCTCCCCAAACAGATCATCGAATTGGGCGTGCACTATGCCCTTGACCTGCAACTGCACCAGGACGCATCTTTTTACCTGGATACCCGCAACCTCCGGCGCTGGTTGCGGGAAAACATGGCTGGGAAACGGGTGCTGAACACCTTCTGCTACACCGGCAGCCTGGGCGTCGCCGCCGGGGTCGGCGGCGCTGCACTGGTGGTGCAAACCGATCTCAACGCCAAATATCTGGGCTTTGCCCGGCAGTCATGGGCGTTGAATCAATTGCCCGCATCAGCCTGCCAGACGGTCCCGGGTGATTTCTTCCGTGTAGTCGGGCGCATGCGAGGCCAGGGACTGTTGTTTGACTGTGTAATCCTCGACCCGCCCTTTTTCTCCACCACAGAAGCCGGCCGGGTTGACCTGCTCGGCCAGACAACCCGTTTGATTAACAAGGTTCGTCCGCTGGTGGCGCATGAGGGGCATTTGGTGGTGATCAACAACGCACTGTTCCTCTCCGGGGCAGACTTCATGTCAGAACTGGACGAGCTATGCCAGAGCCCATATATTGAGCTGGAAACAACCCTGCCTGTCCCGCCAGATGTCACCGGGTACCCTGAAACGGTCACCACGCCGCCGCCCACAGACCCTAAGCCCTTCAATCATCCCACCAAGATCGCCATCCTCAAAGTGACGCGCAAAGACGGCCGTCAATAAAAACACCCCCAGGGGACATACGTCCAGTGGGTGTGAAATTGGTGAGCAGCAACCCATCACATGTGGGGTTTGAGCACCGCGCCCTGCCAGGGGGATAACCTGCCCTTTCGCAGGTGCCCTTCTTCAACTACCGCGCCGTCGCCGCCCAACAGGTCATCAAAAACGACCCCCTCCGGGAAATGGTCCCTAACCGGGATGTTGAAGTCCCAATGCGCATCGCCGGCGTTCAACACCACCAACATCCGCTGACCTTCCAGGTGGCGCAAATAAGCCATCTGCCGCCCCTCAGCAAACACCGGCACATACTCGCCAGTCCGCAAAACCGGGTGCGCCAGGCGCAGGTGTGTGTAGGTCTTGAACGTATTACGCAGGTCTTGATCCCAGCGCGCTTCATCCCATGGGAAGGGTGCCCGGCATTCGGGATCGCGCCCGCCCATCATCCCGATTTCATTACCGTAATAAATACAGGGCGCGCCCGGGTAGGTCATTTGGAACAGGGTCGCCAGCCGGAAGGCTTCTTTTTTCCCGCTGACCATGCTTAAAAAGCGCGGCATGTCGTGGCTGTCCATCAGGTTGAGCTGTGCCAGCGCGTTTTGCCTTGGGTAGATTTCCAGCAACTGTTTGGTGCGGTGAGCAAAACCCCCCGCATCCAGTTCCGGCACCTCCGGCAACCCCATCATCCCCGAGATCATCGCTTCATCGCGGCTGCCCGCCCCAAAGAAGCCCACACAGGCTGCACTGAACTGGTAGTTCATCACGCCATCAAACATGTCGCCTTGCAGCCATTCTTGCGCCTCTGATGGAATCTCACCCACCAGGTAAGCATCGGGATTAGGGGCTTTGGTCACATCGCGGAATTGGCGCCAAAAGGATTCATCCTTGATTTCGAAGGGCACATCCAGGCGCCAGCCATCCGCACCCTGCTCAATCCAATACTGCGCAACCCCAAACAGGAATTCCCGCACACGCGGGTTATCCGTATTGAATTGGGGCAGTGCAGGCAGGTTCCACCAGGCCGAGTAGTTGGGTTTGCCCTGGTAGGCGTTCATCGGGTAGCCATACACTGTGAACCAATCCAGGTAGGGGGATTTCTCCCCGTTCTCCAGGATATGGTGAAACTGGAAAAAGCCGCGGCTGGCATGGTTGAAGACGCCATCCAGAATGACCCGCATCCCCCGGCGATGCGCTTCGTTCAACAACTTAAAATAAGCCTCGTTACCGCCCAGAATCGGGTCCACCTGGTAATAATCGTAGGTATGATAGCGATGGTTGGCTGCTGAAGCAAAGATCGGGTTGAAATACAGCGCGGTAACGCCTAAATCCTGCAGGTAATCCAGCTTTTCATACACGCCCAGCAGGTCACCGCCCTTAAAACCGAAATGGGTGAGCGGTGAATCCCAGGGCTCCAGATGGGTTGGCTTTTCAACCTGGTCAGATTTGGCAAAACGGTCAGGGAATATCTGGTAAAAAATCGCATTTTTGACCCAATCGGGCGTGTGGGTTAGCTCAGACATTAATTTGGTATACTCCTCAATTATTTTTAAAGTCCTCCAAATTTTACCATCAATGACTTGGTTGCAACCACAAGCAGGAATTATTCCTGATGGCATCATTTGCTGGCCGGATGCTTCTCATCAAGGCTAATCACATAGTGCTGGTTTTCAGATTTAGAAAAAACAAAACCCGATTCCCTCCTCCAGTATGATTGACAAGATCTGCAAGCATCGTTATCCTTATAAATGGGAATGGTAAGGTCCCGGTGGGCCTCCCGGTCTTCAAAATCGGTGTCGGGTCGCGTTGCGAGCCGTGGTGGGTTCGACTCCCATCCATTCCCGCCTTCAACACAGTGGAATTCCCGAGAAAAATAGCGGTTTATTAAAATTGAAGAAAATGCTATTGAGATGGCTGAGCCATCAAAAATAATGATTTTATGGTTGGCCTGAGCGGGTGCTACCTGAACCGTTTTCCCCACAAATTTTCTGGCGGTCAGGGCCAGCGGATTGTTCTGGAAGGGGACGTGCCCAGTGCCATCTCGCCCGTATTACTCAGCCCTTGCCTGGACCTCCTGTAAGCGCGCTTTGATCATCTCTGACGTCGGCACGCCAGTAAAGCCAGAAGGCGACTGGTAAACCCGGCAGCTCATGGTATAGGTTTGGCGGTCCTCCGGCCACAAATCCTCCCCGTTGACGCGGGTAGAAGGCGAGCCGAGGAATTTTTGCTCCTGCGCCTGTTCATTTGACTCAATTTTGATTAATTCGATCTCCACGGTAAGGCCGAACTCATTTAACACTCCCCCCAAATTATCCAGAGCAGCTTTCCAGGATGGGCATCCGTCAAAGTGCAGAAGCGTAATGGATTCAATCTTTGGGTTCATCTTTTTTCCTTTATTTTATTGCCGCATTCAATTCATGAAAACAGGTAATTCACGCGATTATACCCGCACGGCAAGTGTGAAATCAAAAGTGTGTATTCCCCCATATAGATCATGCAGCCCGGTCGAGTATTTACTCCCCAGCCTCAATTGAAGCCGGTGATTCAACCGCAGCCGCCAGTTCTCTGCGGTACAACCACCCGCCTGCAGAGATTAACCCTGCCATGACCCACTCGTAGGGCATGGCAAATGAATCCATGCTGAATCCTTCCAGCAGAAAGGCCAGCAAGAACAACTGACCGGCTAACCCCACAATCCGCAGCTCCGTTGATTTGCTCCGCCGGGTCAGACCTGCGCTGCGCCACAGCACATATAGCCAAACGATGAACACTGCCAAACCAATAAAACCGGTTTCCGAAAGTAACCGGGTCCATAAGTTCTTGGTATTTGGCAGGTAATTGGCCCTGTAGATAACATCCCGGATTTCATAGGATTCCAGGCCGGCGCCGTGCATCCGGTCGTAAAAATAGAAACCAGCGTTACCCAATCCCACGCCAAAGGGGTAATCCGCAAAGATCTGCCACCCGCCCAGCCAGTAGATCACCCGCTCAAAAAAAGCCAGGTCACGCGCAAGATAGATCAGTTCGGTTGTTGACATCGAAAACAGGTCCAGGCCGCTGAACGGGCTTTGCAAGAGCAGCGCATAGCGGTAATCCCAGCCGCTGGCCAGCTCGGCATAACCGAGCAGCGCGCTGGCAGCAAAACCTGCCATCACAGCCACCATCAGAATGGCCAAGATAATTTTTACCCCCAACAGGTGCTTGGTAGGTTTAGTGCGTTTCTTAAGGTACCAGCCCAGGATAATCCGGTGCAGACGGATCAATAACAGTACAGCCAGGTAGCCGATGGAAGTTAGCAAGGCCACCAACCCAATGCGCGGCGAACTGGCACCAAACACAAACAACCCGGCTGCCAGCAACAGGTCCTCAACCCGCAAAAACCACAGGCGGAACTTGTAGATCGATTCCCGTTGAAAAGCCGCTGCCATCCAGATTGGCAGCAGCACCAAGTTAAACTGCCGCACAAACCAGGAGGGTTCATACGCAAAACCGGTCACCCGGGTCGTGTAGATCATGCTGGGGGATTGAATCGCCAGTGTATTTCGGATCATGCGGATAAAATCGGGCATATCCGTAACACGGGGCCTTGTTCGTAGGACAACAATCTCCATGACGGTCCACAAAATCAAGAGCAAGCCACCAATATTGATCAGGGACATGATTTGCCGCAACGTGCGTACATCGCGCGGAAAGGCTGCCACCATCAGGTAAAAACTTAAGCCAATGGCTACGGTGAAAAAAGCCCGCAGGCTTTGATCGAAGAAATCCTTTCCGCGGGCATAATAGCCATTCAGGAAGAAGCTGAGGGCTGTCACCAGCAGGGCGACCAGGATAAAGTACAGATAGGGAACCACCTCAGCCGGGAAGGTTCCTCGCTCCAGTAAGTAGGGCACCAGCCACACCATCAGTAAAATAGCCAAGGGAATGGCAGAAAATGGCGCCACTATTGCGCCTGTCAACCTGAACAGCGGCGGGAAAGTGGTCAGGGGTAAGCCCACCATCACCAAAAACCACAATGTGGATACGGCTATCCGGTAGGCAGCGTGCCTCGAAAGCGAGGTGAGCATCCTCAAGCCTCCTCACCCTTACGGTTCACATAGCGGCCTGAAAAATCGACCACGATGACCCCAGCGATCAAGCCCGCCATCATACCCGCCAGGGTCAGGCTTGGACGGTGGCGGTATAGCGGTGCTTGCGGAAGTTCCGCATCCGAAACCTGGGAGATGATTACAAAGGATTCTGCCTGACCCGTTTCTTGGGCTTCTTCCAGTGCTTGCATTCCGATTTCAGCCCAATAATTGACAATCGCCTGGGCAATTTCAGGGTCACGATGCCGGTAACGCAAATGCCAGCGCGCTAAATAGCGTTGAATTTGCATGTTGTCCCAGAAGGTCCTGCCATCCAGGCTGGGGTCAAGGGTCAGTGCGAAGGCAAAAGCATTTTGCCGTTCGGCCAATAAAACTCGTTCGACCACCTGCAAGGCCAAATCCTCATCATATTGGGTGAAAATCAGGGGGTAACCATACTCACCCTCCATATTGTCGAAATTGATCTGCGTGAAATCAATGCTGGCATGAAAAGTCGCCTCAGCCTGATAGGTGGGTGGAATGATAAACGAAACCGTCAGGCCAAACAGCCCGCCCAATACGGCGAGGAGCACAATTTTCCACCAACCCGTCAAAAGACGGTTAAACGTGATCACAGGCACCATGACATCTTGCATCGGAAATTCCTTCCCAACTCATCATAAAGTTATCGTTGAATTACCCGGTTAATTATATCGTACCTCAGTATAATTCCATCTATCGTTAACAGCAGGCACCATCCTTTAATATGCTGCCATCAGTTCGTTGGCCTGGCTCGCTTGTGACTCCGTTAATGGCATTTCTCCTGTCGCCAAAAGCAATCGCCAGGCAATTGGCCCGGTTTTCGATACCCAACAATCTTACCTTCAACACATGCCAAAAGGGCAAAAATGCGGTAAATTTATTCCACATCCTGGCACAGATCCCCTGTTCAGGGGTTAATCTTAACAATAATAACTATGCGAAATTCTTCATCACACCTTCCCATTGTTCTGACCATTCTCCTTGTGTTGGTACTGTGCTGCCTGTGCCTCGCACTGGTGTTTTTCGCCAGTGGTGCGCTCCTCATCACCCGAGGAGATTCACCGCCAATAAAAACGCCCATAGTGATCGATCAGCCATTGCCCCACATCCTTCAACCCACCACAGCCCCCACACCCACAACAGGCTTAGAACCAACCCCCGCACCGCCACCAGACCAAACACTCGCCGTGGAGGATACGCTCGAGATCCTCAACCAGGCCGTTGTCCCCATCAACGATCCCATCGAGCTGGCCAAACGGCTAGGCGGCAAGGGCGATATCCCCAAAACCTTCACTGACCCTAATGCACCCTACCAGCTGGGCGATTCTAAGGCCTTTTGGGTGACCAGTGTGGATAACAATGAGAATTACCAGGTAATCGCCACCGTGCGCTATCTTGGCGACCACACCTATTTTTGGATTGAAAACGGTGTCACCTATGACCCGACAGACCTGCTCGCGTTGGGTGATACCTTTGACCAGGAGATCTACCCCACCACCCATGCGTTCTTCAGCAGTGAATGGGCGCCCGGTGTAGACCACGACCCGAGGATCCACATCCTCTACGCAGGTGGATTAGGGGAGTCACTGGCAGGTTATTTTTCGTCATCCGATCAACTCCACCCGGATGCGCATGAGTTTTCCAATGCCAAAGAAATGTTCTTGATCAATGCCGACTACGTCCAGCTCTGGCACAGCAGTATTTACACCACCCTCGCTCACGAGCTTCAGCACATGATTCACTGGCACATTGACAAAAATGAAGAGACCTGGTTGAACGAAGGCTTTTCGATGCTGGCCGAGATCATCAACGGGTATGACCCCGGTGGCTTTGACCGCCTGTATATCCAGGATACGGACCTGCAACTCACCGATTGGGGATCAAACATTGGTCAAAACGGCCCTCATTATGGGGCAGCCATGCTCTTTACCACCTATTTTTATGACCGCTTTGGTGAAACCCTCACCCAAGCGCTGGCCACTGAGCAGAAAAATGGGATGAAGAGCATCGATGCAGTTCTGGCAGATCACGATGTACGCGAGCCCCTCACCGGCGAGATCATTTCGTCGCAAGACGTCTTCGCGGATTGGGCTGTGACCAACCTGCTGGGTGATCCTGAGGTTGCTGATGGGCGGTATCACTACAGCATCTACCCGCAACAACCACTGGCAGCCCATCACACCCACATCACCACCTGCCCAACCGAGATGACCGCCTTTGATATCGCCCAATTTGGCGTGGATTACATAAAAATTTCCTGCAATGGCGATTTCACCCTCTCATTTGATGGCCAAACCACCACCGAATTGTTGCCGGTAAACCCGTATTCCGGGAATATCTACTTTTGGTCGAACCAGGGGGATCATTCCAACATGCACCTGCAACGGCGTTTTGACCTCACCGAGGTCAGCGGTCCGGTGGCAATGACCTACCAAACCTGGTACGACCTTGAAGCAGATTACGACTATGTGTTCGTCTCCGCCTCAATCGACGAAACAGACTGGACCATTCTCAACACCACCTCATGCACATTTGATAACCCCTCCGGAAACAGTTATGGCTGCGGGCTGAATGGCGCTTCGGATGGTTGGCAGCTCGAAACTGTGGATTTGACGCCTTACGCCGGTGGAGAAGTCACCATCCGCTTTGATTATGTCACAGATGCCGCGGTCAATGGCGAAGGCCTGGTGATCGATGATATCCACATCGATGCCATTGGCTATTTCACAGATTTTGAACAGGATGATGGCGGTTGGACCGGGGAGGGATTTGTGCGCATCAAGAATACCCTGCCGCAATTCTTTCGGGTGACCATGGTCACCTTTGGGGAGCAGGTCGCTGTTCGCCACATCGACCTGGATACATTGAACCAGGCCCAGGAGCAAATCCGCCTAGGAGATGAATTTGACTCCCTCATCCTGGTGATCAGCGGCACCACCCCCTACACACGCCAGCGGGCTAATTACCAGCTCCAAATTGAAACTGTACCACAGGCCACACCATCAGGGGCAACCAATTCTGACCTTGCCAATGTTGAGCGTCCATAAGGAATTTCGCTTGATGAAATTATCCCAAGGAATACATCATCCTCGCAGGTCAACCCCGGGCGAGTCCAAAAATAACCTAGCTTTCTGATAATCCAAAGACGCAAAAAGGCTGTTTTGATGACAAAACAGCCTTTTTTGTTTTCGTTAAACGGAAAAGTTCTGCTGCTGCGCAGGTTTTATTTAGACATTGCCCACGGCATCGATCAGGGTATCATAAACGGTGAAGTAGGGCGTAATGCCCACCAGGTCCATCGATTCCTGGATACGCTCGTCCATATGGACAAGGATCAACTCACCGCGATTCATCTTCTTGACTTCTTTTTGGACCCGAATCAATGCCCACCAGCCTGCACTGGAGACAAAGGTCACATCTCGCATATCAAAAATAATGTTATATTGACCCTTTTCAATCAGTTGATTCATCGCCTCTTCTAATTCGGGCGCTGTATAGCTATCAATCCGACCGTTGGCATACAATACTGTACTTCGTTTGTATTCGGTAATCTGAAAATCCATCGCTATTTCTCCATCAAACTCAGGGATAGTTGGCTGTTCCTATTATAACTTAAATATTTAACTTATTGCGGTGTGATCGCAAAATCCACTGCGTAAAACCGAATTATATGCCAAAAAACCATTCAAATGCCACTTAATATCCCAATTGACCCGGTTGGGTATAATAATCCCCTATGAAATACCATATTTGGACTGAAGGCTGCCAGATGAATGTGGCAGATTCACGGCGGCTGTCCTCCGCCCTGGAACAAATGGGATACGAACCTACTCGCCAACCAGGCGAAGCGGATGTGATCGTGCTGAACACCTGCGTGGTACGCCAGAGCGCTGAAGATAAAGCCATTGGTCGGCTCAGCTCTTTGCGCCCTTTAAAGGATCACAATCCAGACCTGGTCATTAACCTGATGGGCTGTCTGATCGGTGTACGCGGCAACCAAAAAATCCTGGAACGTTTCCCCTGGGTGGATGTGGTGTCACCGCCATCAGACCCCGAACCCCTGCTGAATTACCTTGGCGAACGCGCGGCCAAGCAAACCAGCCTGAACACGCAAACCCAGATTAACGCCCTTCTCGACGGCGACCCCATCCTGCCCAAAGCCGACCAGGGCAAGCTCATCTCTGCCTACATTCCCGTCGTCTATGGCTGTTCACATGCCTGCACCTACTGTGTGATTCCCCATAAGCGAGGCAGGGAACACTCCCGGCCGTACGATGAGATCCTGCGTGAAGCCCACAGCCTGGCGCAACAGGGCGTAAAAGAGATCACCCTGCTCGGACAGATCGTCGACCGGTACGGCCTGGACCTCCCAGAGCGCCCTTCCCTGTCCATGCTCTTGAGAGACCTGCACCAGATCGAAAACCTCAGGCGCATCCGCTTTCTCACCTCGCACCCCAACTGGATGACCGATGAGCTTTTGGATACCGTCCAGGCGCTGCCAAAAGTCTGCCCGCATATCGAAGTGCCCATCCAATCCGGGGATGATGACGTCCTGCGCGCCATGCGCCGCGGCTATTCTGCCGCTTCTTACCGCAGCCTGATCACCAGAATCCGGGAGCGCATCCCCGATGTGGCCATCGCCACCGACATCATCGTGGGCTTCCCCGGTGAGACAGAAGTGCAATTCAACAATACCTACACCCTGCTGGACGACCTGCGCATGGATGTAGCCCACCTGGCGCGCTACTCCCCCCGTAGTGGGACCTATGCCGCCCGTATACTGGAAGACGATGTACCCGAAGAAGAGAAAATGCGCCGTTTCCGCATCCTGGAAACCCTGCAAGAGGAGATCGCCACCGAAATCAACGCCCAATTGCTGGGAAAGACGGTCTCGGTCCTCTTTGAAGGGCAAAAGCGCGGTCGCTGGCGCGGGCGCACACCGACCAACAAACTGGTCTTCGTTGATAGCCCTGAATCCTTACTCGGCCAGGAAAGGGATGTACAGATTGAGTGGACAGGCCCCTGGTCGTTAATTGGTTCATTGGTTGCATAACCCCCGCAACAAGCTCAATACCCTACCCTTCCTGTGTTATCATCACACATCTGTTTGCATTTAACCTGGCTTCAGGCCGGAGCGGTGTTCTTTTGTTCGAATGCGCACAGGTCTTCAACCGGGCAGCGATAACAATGCCACTTGCGTGCCCCGCACACCTCCCTGCCCAGGCGGATCAGGTTCAAATGTAAGTCGTAATAGGCTTCTTCGGGGATCACCTCTTCCAGGTAAACGTGGGTTCTTTCAACCGACAGTTGCGGCGGCCTGATTCCCATGCGCCCACTCACCCGGTAAATATGCGTATCCACCGGGAAGGCCGGGATATCCAAGGAGAACAACAACACAATCGCCGCCGTTTTAGGCCCCACACCGTTGACTGCCGTTAACCAATCCCGCGCCGCCTTTTTTGGCATGTCCCGCAGAAATTCCAGGCTCAGCTCGCCCCGTGTATGTTCGGCAATTTCCCGCAGCGCCTTTTGGATCCGGGGACCCTTCTGGTTCGCCAGGCCCGCCGTGCGGATCGCCCGAACCACCTCCTCCGGGTTGGCCTGCATCACAGCCTGCCAATCCGGGAAAGCTTCTTTTAGCGCATTGAAGGCGGCATCCCGGTTAGTATCGTTGGTATTTTGAGACAGGATGGTCGAAACCAGCTCATCGACCGCAGGCAGTGCAGGGCGCCAGATGGGCATCCCATAGGCTTCAATCAACCGCTCCCGAATCTGGGTGATCCTGGTTTGGATTTCAGCTTGCTCGTGATCCATCAGTCCCACAGTTCCGAGAAATCAGGACTTTCAAAAACTGGGCGCACCTCGCCCACAGGTAATTCACGCCAATTCTTAATGGTCACATTGCCGTAAGCATCAAGCTGGTCAAGTTCTTCCTGGGTCAGCACACCCAACGCCGCCAATAAGGTCAATCCAACCGAAGCACGTGCCCGGCCGCGTGCATCCCCATCCGAAATCTTGATCGCAATCCCCATCCCGGGCGAACTATCCCCTACCACACCCGGCATCACACCCAGGATCAGGTACCCTTCTGCGCCGCCCTTGCTGAATACTTTGCCCCTGGCAGCCGTCATCACGTCCGTGTCAAACTGCTCCGGGCCGGCCACCATCACCGGGTGAGACATCATCGCGGCAGTAATCCTGCGGCAAGCTTCCCTTCGCGGTGCTTCCAATTGCATTGGATCTGCCAGTTTCGCCACCGCCAGCGCCATCTTCACCATGGGAACGCCATAAACAGGCGCCGAGCAGCCATCGATCCCCACCGGCATCTGATCCGGGTCCATGCCGGCCATCTCACCCAGGGTTTCTCGGATGGCAACTTGAACAGGGTGCGCTCGTTCGAGGTAATTATGGGTGGCATAGCCGCGCAAGCGCGCAAAGGCCAGCATGCCAGTATGTTTTCCGGAACAGTTATGGTTCAATACCGTCGGCTCTTGCCCGGCCAGTTTCATAGCCTCACGTGTTTTTGTGTCGTAAGGCCAGTGAACGCCGCAAGCCAGGTCAGTTTCTGCAATCCCAATCTTTTGATGCATGCTTTGCAGTACGGCAACATGCTGAGCTGTGCCGGCATGCGACCCGCACAGGATGGCAATTTCTTCATCCGATAAGCCATAGGCTTGCGCACCGCCCTCCTCAATAAAGGCCAGCGCCTGCAAGGGCTTGAGCGAGCTGCGGGGATAGGTGACCCAATCCGGGTTGCCAACACTGGCCAACAGATGCCCTTCGCGATCCACCACACAAAACGCGCCGTAATGCACGGATTCAACAATCTCACCCCGTGTGGCTTCTACCAAGGGGGCATGGTTAAGCACTTGCATTTAATTCTCCTTTTTCACCTGCCGATTTTGCCCGTCTGATCAGCTTTTTCAGCTCACTCACCAGGTTGGTGTGATGGCGGTCCTTCATCTCCCGCTCAAAACTAAAATATGTTAATAAATTGTCCGCCCGCTGCGCAATTTCGTCGTCCGGTTCTTCCAGCCGCGCCAGCTCGCCGAGCACATTCTTGACCTCTTGGAGAAAATCCAGCATCTTCACTACCGATTCTTGCCCAATAACCCCATCACGCCCGCTGATGATTTGATAATACTTAAAGAAATCCGAACTCAACCAGGTTAATTCCTCGATCCAATGGTCAATCTGGCACCACGCCAGGAACGGCGGTTGATGACTCACCACACTGTCTCCAACGAAAACGACCTTTTCAGCATCATATCTCACCCAGCTACCCGCCACATGCGCGCCGGGCTGGTGTGTGACAATAACGGGTTGATCGTCCCAAAACAGGTTCACTTGCTGGGAGTAGGTGATATCCGGGATCGGCCAACGATTGTTGTAGGGCAAGTCGTAGTCATCTGGATCTGTTCCAGGTTGCTTATCTGCTGGACGGGAAACGATTGGCAAATCATGAATCAATTCAATCGCATTCTCCTGTGCCAGGATGGGCGCCTCAACAAGCGGTAGGCTTGACAAACGGTCGGTATGGG
>DKFH01000024.1:0-2022 GCA_002452315.1 Anaerolineaceae bacterium UBA6801
GACCCTCACGGATGAAGAAGAAAGCTCCCAAAAGCGTGATGGGCAGCCACAAGGCCACCCGCAGCACCAGGGTGAACCCCAACGCGGGTTCAGATGCGATCCCAAAGGCCTCTAACAGGGCTCTACCAGCTGCATCAAAGGTCCCCAGGCCGCCGGGCGCCGCGGGGATCAACAACACCAGATTGACCACGCCGTTCAGCAGCATCAATTGGCTGAAGTTCAATCCCAACCCTAAGGCCTGGTTGACGGACCAGTAAAGGCCGGTTTCCATCATCCAGATTGAGAAAGTCCCCAGGAAGACGACCAGGGCGTCTTTGGGAGAGCTCAACCGCTTCAAACCATCCAGAAAGTGGTCGACGACCTTGATCACCGGCGCTTGCAGGCGTTTGGGCAGGATGCGCTGGATGACGGCATGGGTGAACCGGTGTGCGGGTTCGGGGAACATTGCCACCAGGATGAAAATGCCCAACCCCAGCAGGAAGATGACTGCAATCCAGCCAGCCGCGCCCCGCAGCTGCGCGAAGGGCCCGGAAGAAAGCCCGAACAGCTGTCCCAGGTTAAGCAGGACAAAGCCCACCACGACCACCGCGTCAAAAATCCGCTCGACCACGATGGTGGCCAAAGAGGCGGAGATCGAAATGCCTTCCCGCCGCCTGAGGACCACGGCGCGCAAGATCTCACCCATCCTCAAGGGGAACACATCGTTGCCCATGTAGCCAATGGTCACAATCGGGAAGATGGTGCCAATTGAAATCGGTTTGAGCGGTTTGAGCAGGAAACGCCAGCGCCAGGACCGCAGAAATACCGCCCCAAAATAGATTGCCAGCCCGGGCAGGAGCCAAACGATGCGCACCTGGATGAGGGTCTGCCATAATTCGCCAAAATTGATTTCCCGGAAGGCGATATATAAAAAAACAGCTGAAATGGCCAATCCCAGCCAGATCAACCCACGCCGATAGTTGGATTTCATAGTGAAAATTCTACCATGCCAGGGCGTTTCGAGCGCAGTACCTCACAAGCTGTTTCTCTTGCGCGTGTGGGTTTATTAAAGGGCTCAAAATGGTATACTTTCAGGCATGTCACTGATCACCGCAGCAAACCTGGCCAAATCCTTTGGCCCGGAGGATATTTTCGAAGACATCTCACTCTCCGTCCCCAAAAAGGCGCGCATTGCCATTGTGGGCCCGAATGGCGTGGGTAAAACGACGCTGATCCGGATTTTAATCGGCCTCGATTTCCCCAATGCGGGCTCGGTTCAGCACGCTAAAGACCTCTCGATCGGCTATCTGCCGCAGGAAGCCACCCTGGCAAGTGAGGGCACGCTCTGGTCCCACTGCCTGGCGGTGTTTGGGGACATCCTCGATATGCAAGCTGAGCTGGAGGCATGCATGGCCGCCATGTCCGACCCCCAACAGGCAGAAAGCGCCCTGGCCAGGTATGGCGGGCTGGAGCAGGCCTTCGAGCAGCGGGGCGGATACACCTACGAAGTGCAGATCAAGCAGGTTCTTTCGGGTTTGGGGTTCGATGAGCGGGATTATCACCGGCCGATCTCGCAGTTTTCGGGCGGCCAGCGCACGCGGGCCCTGCTGGCCAGACTTCTGCTGGAGAACCCTGATGTGATGATGCTGGACGAGCCCACCAACCACCTCGATATCCAGGCCGTGGAATGGCTCGAATCCTTTTTAAAGGATTGGGAGGGTGCACTGGTGGTGGTGTCCCACGACCGCTATTTCTTAGACCAGGTGGCAGACACCATCTGGGAGATGACGCCTGCTTTAGAGGTCTACCGGGGTAATTATTCGGCGTATATGACCCAGCGCGAGGACCGTTACGCCCGGCGGCTGGCGGAATACGAAGCGCAGACGGCTTTTATCGAAAAAGAACAGGAATTTATCCGGCGCAATATCGCCGGGCAGAACACCAACCAGGCCAAGGGCCGCCAGCGACGGCTGGAACGGCTGCTGGAGGACGCCCGCCTGGCGCCGCCCCCCAAAGCGCCGCGCCGCATGTACATCAACCTCA
>DKFH01000024.1:2070-11303 GCA_002452315.1 Anaerolineaceae bacterium UBA6801
GACCTGACCCTGCAGCGCCAGGAGTGTGCGGCTATCATCGGCCCCAATGGCGCGGGTAAAACCACCTTCCTCAAGACCATCCTGGAAAAAACGCCGCCCTACACCGGCAAGGTGCAGTTGGGCGCCAGCCTGGTGATCGGCTATTTTGCCCAGGCGCATGAGGAACTGGACCCCAACAAGACCCTGATGGGCGAGATTGAATCCGTGGCGCCCAATCTACTCCCGGCAGAGGTGCGCCATTACCTGGCACGCTTCCTGTTCACTGGCGATGATGTCTTCCGCAAGGTGGGCACCCTCTCGGGCGGTGAGCGCGGGCGGCTGGCATTGGCCAAGCTGTCCCTCTCGGATGCGAACCTCCTGCTTTTGGACGAACCCACCAACCACCTTGACCTGCC
Source organism: Anaerolineaceae bacterium UBA6801 (assembly GCA_002452315.1). Classification (GTDB taxonomy): domain Bacteria; phylum Chloroflexota; class Anaerolineae; order Anaerolineales; family Anaerolineaceae; genus Brevifilum. The sequence goes on from DKFH01000024.1 coordinate 2,466, forward strand.
CACCCAGGAGGTGCTGGAATCGGTGCTGTCGAACTTCCCCGGCACGATCTTGCTGGTGTCCCATGACCGCTACCTGATCGACTCCCTGGCCACGCAGATTTGGGAGGTGGACCCGCACGGGCAGAACCTGCAGGTGTTCACAGGCTCCTACACGCAATACAAGGCGTATAAGCTCAAACTGCAGGAGCAGCAGGCGAAGGCCGTGCACGGGGATCGAACGCAGGCTAGTCGGGCGCCGTCATCGGTGGGAGAACCAGTCCAGGCCAAGACGCTCTCAAAGTATGAACGACGGGGGATTCAAGCCCGGATCGCTGAAATTGAGGCGCATATTCATGATCTTGAGCGCCAACAGGCCACGCTTGCCAAATCCCTGGAAACCCCGCCTGCAGATCCGGAAGAGGTCCTGCGGCTGGGTGAGCAATACGTCGCCTTGCAACAGCAGGTCGAAGCCCTGCTGGCTAAGTGGAGCGCCCTGGAAGAAAAATTAGCTCCTTGATAGTAGGGACGATGCATGTGTCGCCCCTGCAGTATTATAATAAATAATTATATTTATTACGTACTTAAAATCTAATTTTATCTAAAACCAAACCTTTTTGAATATTTCCGAACAACTTGGTTGTCTAATACACGGAATGCGCTCAATAGAAGGTCGCTTCGTTGTTTAGAAAACAATACCACTGCATTCTCCCGTCAATGGGTCAAACTTGTGTAAAAGTCTGTTCCAACCCAGAAAAGGAAATCCATGCCAGAACCGATCATCCAGGTCGAGCGTCTGACCAAGGTCTACCGGGTGCAGGAACGCCCCCCGGGTTAGGCGCATCCGTGCGCAGCCTGTTTAAACCGGCCTTCACCGACGTACCTGCCGTGGTCGAGATCAGCTTTACCGTCCAGCCCGGCGAAATGCACGGCTTAATTGGGCCGAGGACTGGAGAAGTGCACCAGCGCGTCCAGTTAACCTCCAGGGGGCATCTGCCCAACGCAAGTTGTCACAATTCGCTTATCCATGTATGATTAATACCCACGACCGCTATTTAATCGGAGGTTTTATGGCCCGCAGGCTTGCCCTGTTCTTGATTTCAACCCTATTGATCCTCACCCTGGTGCCTTTGGCCGCCCCGGTAGAAGGCCAGGCGCCCCAGGTGGGCGTACGCATCCCGGCCCAGGACGGGGTTGAGATTGGGCGGTTGGATGACCCTGGGGCAGTGGTGATCGATTATGGCGCCTTCACCTGGACGGTGATGCCGCCCAGTGCGCTGGCTGAGCTGGATCGGGCGGGTGTGGCCTACCAGGCGGTGAAGAACCCCTATGCCCTCACCCTGGGCGGCGAGACCTTTGATCCCCTGGTTGCCCCACCCCAGGCCATGCCTGATTGGGCTGGCTTGGTTGAGCAGAGCGGACCCGGCCTGCACCTGGTGCAGTTCCAGGGTCCCACAAAGTCAGCCTGGCTGGATGCGCTGGAGGCAGCCGGGCTGGAGATCATACAGTATATTCACCCTTTCACCTACGTGGTGTGGGGTGATGGTGAGGTTCTGGCCGGACAAACCCGGCAGGGCTTTGTGCGTTGGACGGGGGATTACCTGCCGGCCTATGCCCTCCAGCCCCAATACCGGGGCCTGGCTGCCGACCCCAATCATGTGCGCATGCTGGTCTATCCCCAAGCCGGATTGGAAAAAACAATTGGGGCTATCCAAGCCCTGGGCGCTGCTGACATTTCAGCACGGTCCGGGTTAGACCCCGTTTTTGACGTGATCACCTGCGTCCTGCCGGGGGACCAGTTGCGGGCAGCCGCGGCCTTGCCGGGCGTGTATACCCTCCAGCCGGTGCCAACCGATGGTGGCACCCGCGGCGAGATGAGCAACCAGGTCAACGCCGGTAACATTTTCAGCGACAACCGGGCTTTTCCCGGGTACCGGGCCTGGCTGGACCAGCTCGGCCTTTCGGGGCAGGGTGTGATCATCGCCAACGTGGATATTGGGGTTGACCAGGACCATCCTGACCTGGCCAATCGCATGCGCCCTTGCAGCGGGTTAACCTGCGGGGGTGAGGTGGCCAAAGGGCACGGCACCCACACCGCCGGGATCATGGCGGGCGATGGGGCTTCGGGCGTGACCGACAGCCTGGGATTTTTGCGCGGCCTGGGGATGGCGCCAGGGGCCGGCCTGGTAGAGCAGTTGTATTCACCGACCCACATGAACCCCGGTGGGGTGCTGACCTTGATGACCGAGTCCTACCGCAACCTGGCTGTCATCTCCGGGAATAGCTGGGGGCCATCGGGTACGCCTAAGGGTTACGATGCAGACACCCGCCTGGTGGATCTTGGCGTACGCGATGCGGACCCCGAGCTGCCCGGTAATCAGCCCCTGACCTATGTGCTTTCGATCATGAATGGGTATGGGCGCGTCTCAACCCAGGGCACGCCCGATGAGGCGAAAAATGTCTTCAGTGTGGGTTCTACCATGATGCAAAACCCGAATGGCAGCCAGAACCTGAACATCAACAACCTGTCAGCCAACAGCGCCCATGGGCCGGCCCTGGACGGGCGCCATCTGCCCGACATGGTTGCCCCGGGTTGCTATGTAGACTCAACCTACCTGAGTTCAGGCTACGACCTAAGTTGCGGTACCAGTATGGCTTCTCCCCATGTGAGCGGCGCAGCGGCGCTGTTCTACGAGTTCTTCCGGGGGCAATTCGGGCTGGATCCCAGCCCCGCGCTGGTGAAAGCTGCTTTTCTGCCGGTTGCACATGATCTAGCCGGCAACCTGGATGCAAACGGCCTGGTGTTGGGCCATCCCTTTGATTCCAAGCAGGGCTGGGGCAGGCTGAACCTGGATGCGGTGCTCAACTCACCGGGGGAGGTCGTCTATTTCGATCAGGACTTTATCTTCAGCGAGACCGGGCAAACCTGGTCAACCACCATCACCCTTGATGCGCCGGTGGACGCCCTGCGGGCCATGCTGGTCTGGACGGACGCTCCCGGGCATGGATTGGGCGGAAGCACACCTGCCTGGGTCAATGACCTGGATCTTTCGATGGAGATCAGTGGGCAGATTTACTATGGAAACAATTTCGGCGAGGGCGGGCTCTCAGTGCCAGGCGGGACGCCGGACAGCAAGAACAACACCGAAGGCCTCTTCCTGGGACCATTGCCGGCGGGGACCTATACGCTGACGGTCACCGCGGCCAACATCAGCGGTGATGGCGTCCCCGGGAATGAGGAAGTGACCGATCAGGATTTTGCCCTGGTGGTCTATTATGAAGGTGAGCAAATTGAACAGCCAATTTACAGACATATTTTTATTCCTTTTTTCCGCAACGATGGTGAGCAAACTCAACCGTCAATCTACCGATATATTTCCCCCCTTTTTTTCCGGTAATCATCCCCTGGCTCGGGGTGGGAACCCCAGGACAGCTTTAACCGTCATATGGATATGGATATAAAACCCCTTTACATTAAAAAGTCCGCCCTGATCAACCCTGCCTGGCGCATATTGATCCTGGTGAGCTTGATCATGCTGGTAGGCTGCAATTTTCCCCAACCTATCCCCTCTGAGGAAGCCGACTCTGCCCTTCGCCTGACCGAAGTGGCGGGTATTCTCAACCCCGAAAACCCGGGGACACCAACGCCGCAGCCATTACCCGCCGCAGGCGTGACCGGCGTCACACCGCCCCCCAGCCCCCTTGAGCAGGTGGATGGTTTTTTGATCTATACCATCCAGCAAGGGGATACCCTCGCTGCGCTAGCCAAACGCTTTGGGGTTGACGCGGCTGAGCTACAGGCGGATATCCCGCTTTCGCCCATTGGGCTCCTGTCGGTTGGCATGCGGGTTCAACTCCCGGATGTGCTTGAAGGCTTTTTGCCCTTTGCTGATCCCATCCTGCCGGATAGCGAGGCGATCTACGGGCCGTCGGTGGGCGCGTTTAACGCGGCGGAGGAAGCCCACCGTGCCGGCGGCTTTTTGGCGGGGTACACAGAGCTGGTCAGGGGTGAGAGGATGACCGGCCCGGAAATCGTTCAGCGGGTGGCACTGGATACCAGCACCAATCCGCGCTTGCTGCTGGCCTTCCTGGAGTATCGCTCGGGCTGGGTGTACGGGCATCCCCCCAATGCTGAAACCGACCGTTTCCCGATCGGTTATGGTGCGACGGATTCAGGGCTCTATAACGAATTGATGATCACCGCCAGACTGCTGGCCCAGGGCTTTTATGGTTGGCGGGAGGGCAGCTATTTAACGCTCAACTTTTACCGCGGCGGGCAGGAGCGCCTTTCGCCGGGGTTGAACGCCGGCAGCGTGGCATTGATGGCGTTGTTCGCCGGGCTTCATGACCAGCCGGGTTGGGAAGCGGCCTTGTATGGGGAGGCTTCTTTCCTGCACTTTTACCAGGCCTTATATGGGGATCCCTGGTCACGTGCGGCCGTGGTGGAACCCTACCTGCTTTCCACTGATCGCCAGCCCGAACTGGCTTTGCCTTTCGCTCCGGGTGAAGCCTGGAGCCTGACAGGCGGACCGCACATCACCTGGCAGACGGGCACGCCCCGCGGGGCGCTTGATTTTGCGCCCATTACCGGCGAGCCGCACTGTGCGGTCTCAACCCGCTGGGTGACGGCTTCTGCGCCAGGTCTGGTGGTCCGCTCAGGGCGAGGCGTGGTCGCCCTGGACCTGGATGGCGACGGCGATGAGGGCACCGGCTGGGTGCTGGTCCACATGCACATTGCCGAGCAGGATCGTGTGCCTGTTGGGGCCTGGGTGGAGGCAGATGCACCCATCGGCCATCCCTCTTGCGAGGGCGGGCAGTCCAGCGGCACGCATGTGCACCTGGCGCGTAAGTTCAACGGGGAATGGCTGGGTGTGGGCGATCCCTTCCCAATGGTGTTGAGCGGCTGGCGGGCCTACACCGGCGCAGCCAGGTATGAGGGTTATTTGGAAAAAGGAGGACAGATCGTCACCTCCCGACCCGATGGCTCCTCGGGGTCGACTATCATCCGGGAAGATTAAGGCGACGGGGTCAGTTCAAGTTTCAAGTTGTTCCAGCTAATGTGTGTGATCGGTCCCTGCTCACCCAGCAGACGTGGCAGCAGGGCATCCAGGTTGGAAGGTTCCCCGCTGGTAAAGAAGGACAGTTCACCCTCGGCCTGGCTGGAATTGAGCCAGCCCCGCTCGGCCAGCATGCGCTCGGTTTGACGGGCAACTGCCGGTGCAGGGTCAATCGTGTGCACCCCGGGCCCGGTGATGCCCTGGATCTGCGGAATCACAAAGGGATAATGGGTGCAGCCCAGCACGACTGTGTCGACGCCTGCTGCCAGCATGGGGGTTAGCGCACTTTCCAGTATTGCGCTAGTTACGGGGGTGTCCAGTGCGCCCTTTTCGATCTGCTCAACCAATCCCGGGCAGGTGTTTTTGTAGATCTCAATTCCCTGGGCATAGCGGTCCACCAGGGCAGCGTACAGGTCGCCGGCAAAGGTGGTCGGTGTGGCCAGGACGCCGACCCGGCCGGTGCGGGTCAACGCGGCGGCGGGTTTGACGGCCGGTTCCATCCCGACGAAGGGCACATTGGGAAAGTGCGCGCGTAGATCGTGCAGGGCAGCGGCGGAGGCGGTGTTGCAGGCCACCACGATCAGCTTAGCGCCCTGGGCGAGCAAGAATTCGGTGATCCCAAAGGCAAAGTCTTTAATGTGAGCTTTCGGGCGCGGGCCGTAGGGGATGTGGGCCTGGTCCGCCAGGTAGATGACGTGTTCATGGGGAAGCAGCGCGCGGATGGCGCGCAGCACCGATAGGCCGCCCACCCCGGAATCGAAGACGCCGATGGGTTGATGAGGCAAAGATGGGTTGTGCATTGCCTAAATTGTATCACGGGGTGGATGGACTTAGAAATGGTCAGGGTTTGAGGGATCATTGAAGATTGAGAAGCAATACTATTAAGGGTCAGCAGTGGGGAGGTCAGATATTATTCCTGGTGGATGTGACTTAGGCTTTCAATTCGTCGCTAACCCACCCACCGATGATCTTCTCACGCAGCAGCGCCCCGCCGGGGCGCTGCTGCGGTAATTATGGGGGTATGGCTGGACGGGGTTGGCGCGATAAACAAATTTTGCTGCTAATCCAAGCGGGTCAGGCCGAGGGCTTTGGCCAGCTCGACGGCTGCCTGGTATTCCTCATGGCTGATGCGCCGGCTCAGCTCGGGGTACTCCCTGGCCCTAAAGGCTGGACGATATTGGGCCATGATATTCAGATATACATTTTTCGAGACCTTTTCCGCCAGGAACCTGAAGACCGCCTCGCTGCCGGCCAATCCGTTGGGCAAAACCAGGTGGCGCACCAACAAACCCCGCCAGGCGATGCCCTGTTCGTCCACCTGCAGATCGCCCACTTGGCGCTGCATCTCTAAAACCGCGACCTGGTTGACGCGGGGATAATCGCTGACCTGTGAATATTTGAGCGCCAGGTGTGGATCGCCATATTTCATATCCGGCATGTAGATGTCCACCACGCTATCCAGCAGCTTTAAGGTTTCGAGGGCGTCATACCCGCCGGTGTTATAGACGATCGGAAGAGACAGGCTGCGTTGGGCGGCAATATCGATCGCCGCCAGGATTTGGGGAACGACATGGCTGGGGGAGACCAGGTTGATGTTATGACAGCCGCGATCTTGCAGCGTGAGCATCAGCTCGGCCAGGGCTTCTGGGCTGATCACGTGCCCGGTGGATTGCTGGCTGATATCAGCGTTCTGGCAGAAGACGCAGCGCAGGTTGCAGCGGGCGAAGAAGATCGTCCCCGAGCCGCGCCAGCCGCTGAGGGGTCGTTCCTCCCCGGGATGGGGGCCGTAGCTGCTCACCCGGGCAAGTTCACCGGTCTGGCAAATACCCAGTTCATCTTGCATACGGTCCACGCCGCACCGCAAAGGGCAAATATCGCACTTTTCCAGGCGGGCGTAGGCGGCCCTGACGCGCCGGGCTAATTCGCCGGATGCAAAAAGGGCTAAATAACCGGGTGCTGGTTGGGTCATGATCATCTTAATTATACTTAGCCAACCACAAGGGCTGGAATAGGCACCAAACAATAGGACAAGGTCTAACCATGTCAATTCGATGGATGACACATCGGTCGGTTGTTACACAATCAATGCAATGGAGCGAAGATCAATCCCTGGGGCGGTTTTTAAAGGCGTGAATCGTTGCCATCAGCGCGGCGGTGTCATCCAGCTTGGCCCCCAATTTTGAAAGGGCCAGGTGAGGCAGCAAACGGGCTTCTGCGCCGCCGTAACGCAGGACCGCATCCCTCAGGGGGGTGAGCAGGTGTTCTCCCAGCAGGTCCCCCGGGTGCCCGAAGACGACCAGTTCCGGATCAAGGGCAAAAATGAGCCACAGCAAGGCCTTTCCCAGGTGATCGGCGGATTCTGTTATGACCTGCAGCGCTTCCTCTTGCCCTTCATTAACCGCCCTGACCAGTTCATAGGGCAGGGGCGGGGAAGGCCACTGTGCAGGAAAGCGTAAGTGGGCCAGCTCGGCCATGCCCAACCCGCTGGCAAAGCCGGAAAGGGACCCAGGCTGCCCCAACCCGGCTGGGCCGGTCTTGGCCATGCGCATGGCCCCAATCTCGCCGGCGGCATCGTTGGCACCGTGATAGATATTCCCATCCTGGATGATGCCTGCGGCGATGACGGGTTCCATATCCAGGAAAACCTGGTCTTGGACACCGATCCCGGCGCCAAAATGCAACTCGGCCAGCGCGGCAGCGTTGCTGCGCTTTTCGATCTGTACAGGCAGGTTGTAGCGCACACCCAGCCTGCCTTTGATGGGGGCTTCGTCCCACCCGGGCAGGTCTGGAGGGGACATCATGATCCCGCGGGTCAGGTCCACCGGGCTGCTGACGGCCAGGGAAATGACCTCCGGGCTGCTCAACCCCTGGGTGCGGCAGAGCTTAAGCAGTTTGTCCGCTTGAGCACAAATGGCATCAAATCCCTCCGGGAAGGACATTCCTGTTATGGCTTCCATTTGCATGCGTTCGTAGATCAACCCGTTCATGTCCCCGTAGATGACACTGGTCTTTAATCCTGTGATATTGATCCCCAGGATTTTTGATGCGGGATTTAAAGTCTCCGGGATGGTTCCCTTTTGCTGTACGGCCATGGTTAGATGATTGCCCTCAATGGTGTGGTTGGTACGATCAATTATAAGCCAAATGGAAGGTAATATTACCGTGCCGTACCCTTGAGGACGGGGTTATTTAAATTAATTGCCGCACCCGGACGATTGAACCTTAAAAATTGCTTCCAAAAGACCTGAAAGGCCTTGACAAATTGGTCAGAACCGATATAATCTAAGCAAATTAAATTATATACAATCGTCTATTATTTTACACTTCAAGATTAAACTGTCTTTATAAAAGAAAGGACTTTGATGGCCAGGCATTTGGACCGGCGCGTTCTGCGCACGCGCAAGTTACTACGGGAAGCTTTGACCGCCCTTATTCTTGAGGAGGGCTATGATGAGATTTCTATTATGGATATCACTGAAAAAGCCAACCTGGGGAGAGCCACGTTTTACCTGCATTTCAAAGATAAGGATGAGCTTTTGCAGGAGGTGATGGACCAGCTGGTGGAGGATTTCATGGGCCAGGTACCCCAATTGACCGCTGCGCACTGGCATTTAGAAGACACCAAAGCGATTGTCAAGCTGTTTGAGTTCGCCGCCGATCATTATGACCTGTACCGCATCCTGACAATCGGCAAGGGTGCCATCACAGCCGCCCGCCAGTTGCAGCACAGTGTGGCTGAGAACATTGCAAAGTTCCTCCAATCTGAGGTGGAAGAATTGGGGACTGAGGCGGTACTGCCGATTGA
>DKFH01000014.1 GCA_002452315.1 Anaerolineaceae bacterium UBA6801
GGGTTTCGAAACGTTGTAAGAGGGGGGCGCCCAGGTAAAAGTAACCGCCCAGGAAGGTGTTCTCCATCCCCAGGGCTGCCAGGTCTTCACTGACGATCAACGGCCCGCGTACTTCGTCGAGGTAGGTCGACATGAGCGTATCGGCAGGTGGATTCTCAGAAAAGGCGATCATGCGCTCGAACAGGCTCACCACGGCCTGGGGGGTCGGTTCGGGCGTACGGCGCAGCACCGAGATCATAATCGGGATCTTGATCGTGCTGGCCGCGGTGAAGGCAATATCCGGTGGGACGGATTCGCCATCCCGCAGGGCAAAATGGAGCGGCTGGCCGTCCTCCAGAGCGTACAGGTAGAATTCCACCAGGTCCTCAAACCCGATCCATTCGATGTTGTGGCGTAAAAAGGCCTCCAACATGTCATATGTAGGGGGCTCAGGCGGGCTGGTCAGCAGCGCCAGGCTCACCTGGTGCTGGTTGGGGTCCAGCAATGCTGCACGGATGTCCGTGACGGCCTGGTCGATCAGCAGGCGTTGGCCGGGTTCACCGGGTGAGAAGTTGGTCGTGTTGAGGATAGGCGTGGTTGGGCTGCCTGGCTGGGTGAAGCGGGGCTCAATTTCAGCTGTCAGGTAGGTGCGTAGCTGGGACTCATCCACGGTGGCAGCCAGCGGCAGCTCAATGGGCGTGGACGGGTTCCCCTGCCCCTGCAGGAAAGCCCAGAAACCACCCCGTTCTATCTGGCTGGCGGCTTCAGTCGCCAGGGCGGCGGGGTCGAAGCTGAAGCCCAGGTCAGCGGGGTCGGCGTGAATGGTGTCGTCTTCAATAGTCAGCACCAGGGGTAGGGCGTAGAATTCCGCCAGCCGGGATTGTGCGGCCGGGGCGTCCAGCCCGTCCACGGGGACGCCCGCGATACGGCTGCCAACAGGGAAGAACTGCGGCTGGGCGGTGAACCGGGTGTATTCCACGTAGGTGATGGTCAGGCTGGCCAGGATGAAGAACAGCCCCAGGCCGCCCAGGATCCACCGGAATGTTTTTGATCTCATCGAAGTACCTGCGCTTTGGTCATGGCATGATTTTACCACCTCGGGAGGAGGCAGAGGCGGGGTGAGGGGTTGGGGGATAGTCTCAATCACTTAAGAAGCGAGGTTATAATGAGATCCTAACACACCCTAACATACTGTTATTGGATTTCCCCCAGGAGCCTGCCCATGCAACCCATGCAAACCCTCTCCCGTCAGCTGGTTTTGGATCTGCCGCCCTATTTGCGCGTGGAAACGCACACGGTCAGGCTGCCGGATGGGCGGGTGATCGAGGGCTGGCCCTGGCTGATCTCGCCGGACTTTGTCAACGTGGCCGTCATCACCGAGGAGGATCTTTACCTGTGTTTCCGGCAGACCAAGTACAGCGTGGATGGGACCAGCCTGGCGCCAGTGGGTGGGTACATCGAGCCGGGTGAGGACCCCTTATCCGCTGCCAAGCGCGAGCTGCTGGAGGAAACGGGTTACGAGGCCCGCCGATGGGAAGGCCTGGGCGCCTACGCCGTGGATGGCAATCGCGGCAACGGCACGGCCCACTTCTTTTTGGCCCACGATGCCTGTCAGGTTAGTGTGCCGCATGCTGATGACCTGGAAGAGCAGCAGTTGCTGATGCTCTCCCGGCCCGAGGTGGAGGCCGCTGTCCAGCGGGGGGCGTTTAAGGTGCTCCCGTGGCAGGCATTGATGGCGCTGGTGTTGTTGCGGTGGTGAGAGGTGACAAGGTGATTTGGTAGTAGGTATCAGGAATCAGGATTATAAAGTGATGCTATCTAAAATTACTTTTGTTTTCCTGGTTCCAATTACCAGCTTCCAAATACCTGATTCCAAATTCCTGATTCCAAATACCTGATTCCAAATCCCTGATTCCAAATACCTGATTCCAAATACCCCACTCACACACCTCACACCCTCCGCTTCTTGCCGCGCAGGAAAAAGAAATAGTACATCCCAATTGCGATGACATACATGGTGATCGTGCCAATAAAGGGCGGACCGAAGCCGTAGTTAACCTGCATCCATCCGCTGACCACCGGGCTGAAGGCGCGCCCGAAGCTGTTGACCATGCTGTTCAGGCTGGCCACCATGGCGCGTGAGTCGGCATCCACCTGTTCCATCACAAAGGTTTGGTACACCGGTGAACTCATGTTCATCAGGGTCAGGCGGATGAAATAGGCCAGGGCGCTCAGCTCAAACAGGGGTGAAAATCCCAGCATGATCAGGAAAGGGATCGAGAGCGCCTGGCTGAAGACCACCACCTGGATCTTGCCAAAGCGGTCGGCGAAGGCCGGCGCGAGGATCAGGCCGATTCCCATGGCCAGAGAGCCCCAGGCCATCAGGGTGCCGATGACAGGGTCAGGCTGCTGGTGCACGTTGCTGAAGAAGATGTTCATAAACGGCATGATCAGCCCGGCGCCGATGGAGGTGATGAACATGGGCAGCAGCAGTTTGGTGAGCATACCCGGGTGCTGCCGGGCATAGGTGATTGGCGCAAAGGCTGAGCGGTTTTCCGTGGCAAGTTTATTGCGCTTAAGCATCAGGCGTGGAATGGCCGTGGCCATCACCAAAACCCCAGCCATGCCAATGGCCCACGCATACGCGGTTGAGCTGACTGCCGGAACATCTAAAATGCCGCCGAACCAGGAGGGCAGGTAGCCGCCCACCCAGTCACCAACAGAATAGGCAGCCATGCGCAGCCCTGAACCGATGCTGAACAGGTAAGTGCGCTCTTCTTCACCGCTGTTTTCCATCATAAAGGGGCCGCTAACCACGGCGCCCAGGCTGGAGCCAAATCCCATCAGGATGTTTGTGACAATCAGGATGGCTGTGGAAGGGAAGATCACCATCAAGAGGATGGATGCACCCGTCACCAGTGCTGCCACAACCAGGGAGAATTTTCGCCCTAACCGGTCGGCCATATAACCCATGGGCAATGCGGAAATCAGCACCGTCATGCTGCTGACGGTCGAGAGCAGCCCCATAAAGGTCTCATCATAGCCCAGGCTGCGCAAATAAAAGTTGAACAGGATGCGGTGAATCCCGAAACCTGCCCCATAGATCATGATACTGATTAAATATTTGCGCGCATTGGGGCTGAAAGCGCGCACCCGTTTGATATAGGTTTTAACCACACCTTCTGAGGCGTGTGGCTCTCTTTTTGGATATGTCAAAAGTTAATCCCCTGATAGGAAAGCTTGCAGGTGATGAATGGTGGTATCCACACCGCCCATGCGGAGGGCATAGCGGCGTTCTGCTTTGGGCGAGACAGTCACGCTGACCAGCCCGGCCAGGCGCAGGTTTTGCAGGTGATGGATTACCGTTGGTGGGCGTAACCGCAGGATATTGGCCAGTTCGCTGGGGGTCGAGGGGCCGTTTTCGCGCAGGTAGTACAGGATTCTCAGGCGGGTGGGATCCGCGATGGCTTTGAGGGCATTTAACAGCTCATCCGGCACCAGCTCGCCCGGGATGAGGGCTGTGCCTTCCGGGCGGGCGCCGAACAGGATGATCCCCGTTTCCTCATCCAGCTTATCAAAGAACACAAACGGCGCACCCCAAAAAGAAGGCGCCAGGATCAGGTTTGAGACCTCATTGACCCAATCCATGCGCACCCCGGTGGAGAGTTGTTCCAGGGTTGTCAGCAGGTCATGTTCATGGAACAGGGCTTGTGCATCTTCCAGGGCTTGTCCCTGGGCGGGGATGATCCGGATCTCCTCTTCTTCAAAGAAACTGGTGATGTAGGCTTCCAGGGCATCTACCAGTTCCACGCCGAACTGCTCCCGATTTGCCCAGGCTTCAAAGGTGACGCGTAAAAAGTCTTTGGTCAGGTTGGCGGGGATATTGTGGTAGGACCTGATCTGCGCTTCAATTTTTGCTGTCAGGCGTTGTTTGCCATCAAGCGATAGCATAAAGTCTTCATAGGCAGTTGAGCCTGGGTCTGCTTTGTCGGCAAATACCAGTGCGGGCAGGCGCTCTTCCGCGGGCAGCGCTTTGAGGGCATCCAGGGCAGTGACGGCATCCTTTGGCTCTGGGAGCGCGTAGATCCACGCCAGCGGGACGTTGATTGCCCGTTGAGACCGCTCCAGCGCATCGCGCAGGTGCATGGGTAAACGGGAACGCACGCCAGCTGCCCAGGAGGGGCGCAAGCCATATTCATCCGGGCGGTGCAGGATGTACAGGCTGGTGAACAAGTCGTAGGCACTGCCTTGGTCCCACAAGATATTGGGTTGATTTTCCATACGCTCACCTCGCCGATTCTTAATATAAATCCGTTTTATTCGAAATCAATAAATTAGATAATAGTCTAACAAACCGGAATTGTCAAGATCAACGGCGGGTTTGCTCTGCTGGCCACCGGTGCTGCTCTTTGCTTAAGGTGTCCGAGTGGTTATAATCCCCCTATGCGCAATCCTAAACTAACCAGGCTCTTGATGGGCTTTTTGATCATCTTTGCTGCCCTGGCACTGTTGCTGGCGGTTTATTATCTGCCCCCGGTGCATGAACGGCTCTCCTGGCGGGTGGCCAGCCTGCGCTCGCGGGTGTTTTATTTCTTCAATCCGCCCGGTGAGGGGGCCTTTTCCCCCGCGCAGCAGGACCAGTTGGAGGCCATGGTCACCCAGACCTCAACGGCCATGATCCCCCAGGCCACCCCAACGCTGGAACCCACGCCCACCGCAACGATATTGATCTCCCCCACGCCGACGGAAACCCCGATCCCCACGCCGAGCGCCACGGCCATCCCGGGGGCAGTCAGCCTGGCAGGTGTACGCCATGAATATCAAAAGATGAACAATTGCGGGCCGGCCACCCTGGCCATGGCCCTTTCCTTCTGGGGTTGGGAGAGCAACCAGGACAACACCCGCCCCTGGCTGCGGCCGCACCCGGATGACCGCAACGTGATGCCCGAGGAGATGGTGGCCGCTGTGAAAGCCCATACCGGCCTGGATGCGCTCATGCGCTGGGGTGGTGATGAAGGGATGCTCAAGCAATTCGTTGCTGCCGGCTTCCCGGTGATCATCGAGCGCGACATGGGCGATGTGCGCCCCAATGAGGATTGGACCGGGCATTACGGCGTCATCACGGGCTATGATGATGCCCGCAGGCGGTTTACCTTGCAGGATTCCTATATTTCATCCGATTATCCCCTGGATTATGACGATCTTTATCAGTATTGGCGGGCTTTTAATCACGTTTATGTGGTGATCTACCCCCCTGCACGCGAGGCCGAAGTGCGGGCGATTTTGGGTACCCATACGGATGAGGTTTACAATCTTCAACACGCGGTACAAGTGGCACAGGAAGCGATCCGGTCCCTGGAGGGACGCGACCTGTTCTTTGCCTGGTTTAACCTGGGCACCAGCCTGGTGAACCTGGGGGATCCTATTGGCGCAGCCCAGGCCTTTGACCATGCTTATGACGTGGTCTACCCCACCATCCCCTCGGCCGCCCGCCCCTGGCGGATGACCTGGTATCAAACCGGCCCCTACGAGGCCTATTACCACACCGGGCGCTACCAGGATGTGATTGACTTGGCGACCTTTACCATTGTCAATACAGGCGTACGTGAGATCGAAGAGACCTGGCTGTGGCGCGGGCGTGCCCGCCTGGCCCTGGGTGATGAAATCGGTGCCATTGAAGATTTTCGTGAAGCCCTCAAATACCATCCCGGGTGGCAAACTGCCATGGATGAGCTGCGCAATGTGGGTGTCGAGCCGTAGATCCCCCAGGTTGGATGTTAAATAAGTCTCATCGGTTACTGTTGGATGGTAGCAAAACCCGGAATTAAGGGAAGATTTAGGAAGCCCACAAACCTTATCATCATTATCTGATTTGCGTTAAACCCACTAAAGGTTATAATCACGCTATGACGAACACCAAGTTGAACAAAATCCTGATGGTCTTTTTGATCATCGTGGCTGCGATCGCGTTATTACTGGCCATTTATTTCCTGCCGCCCGTGCACAGCCGGCTGTCCTGGCGGGTTTCCAGTCTGCGTGCGAATATCCACTATTTTTTCAACCCGTCAGATGAAGTCCTGATCGAACTTGGGCAAGCAGAAATTGCGGGCATGTTGACGCGTACCCCAACTGCAACCGAACTGCCGCCCACGGCGACGCTGGTGCCCTCGCTGACCCCCACAGATTACGTCCCGCCCACAGCAACCCTGACAGCCACCCCCAGCCCGTCTCCAACTCCAATCCCCTCAACGTTCCAATTGGAGGGCGTGGTGCATGAGTTCCAAACATTTAACAATTGCGGCCCAGCAAGTCTCTCGATGGCGCTTTCTTACTGGGGTTGGGAGGGTGATCAACACATAACAGCTGCCTGGTTGAAGCCCAATCCCAAGGATCGCAACGTAATGCCCTACGAGATGGTCGACTACGTGCGCACCCAAACCAACTTGAACGCAGTTTTGCGTTGGGGTGGTGATCTGGAGATGATTCATCAATTTATCGCGGCAGGTTTCCCGGTATTGATCGAACGCGGTTTTTATGAAGAAGTGCCGCAACAGACTTGGATGGGCCACTATAATGTCATCACCGGCTACGACACCGAAAAGCAAATCTTTATCGTGCAAGATTCGTTCGGTGGACCGAATACGATCTATAGTTTTGAAAGGATAGGGCGGCATTGGCGGGCGTTCAACTACGCGTTTATCATCATCTACCCCCCGGATCGTGAAGCGAGGGTGTTTGATCTGCTTGGCCCGCACGCTGATGAGACCTATAACTTGCAGCAAGCAGCCCAAAAAGCCAGGGAAGAGATCGAAGTGTTGAGCGGGCGTGAGTTGTTTTTCGCTTGGTATAACCTCGGCTCAAGCCTGGTGGGTTTGCGCGATTATTACGGGGCAGCTGAGGCCTTCGACCAGGCGTATGTCGTCTACAACGAGCTTGGTTCAAAGCCTTTTCGTATCACCTGGTATGTTACTGAGCCATATTTTGCCTATTATCACACCGGGCGTTACCAGGATGTGATTGATCTGGCAAATATTACTATAAGTTTTGTTTCGAATGAGCCGGCCATCGGGGAGACCTGGGTCTGGAGGGGTCGTGCCCGGTTGAAATTAGGGGATGAGGACGGCGCGGTGAGTGACTTTCGCGAGGCACTCAAATGGCACCCCGGGTGGTGGGTGGCTGAAAACGAGCTGCGTAACTTGGGACTCACCCCTTGAGCGAAAAACAGGGGTATGAGGGTGTTGAAAAACGAACAATGATTACTCATCATTTGTCAAAATCCATAATTAATTCTAATAACTACTATTATTATCTACTTTATATTAATGCGTAGGGGCAACCCTTCGCGAAGCACTCTTTGAGCCGTGGTTGCCCTGGGCAGACACGGAGGTCCGCCCCCACGATCAAATTTGTTTAG
>DKFH01000020.1 GCA_002452315.1 Anaerolineaceae bacterium UBA6801
AGTTCATCTATCAATGTCATAATGTCCTCAGTCATCTTTGTGCCTCCTTTTTTTGGTTTTGACACCTTTATGGAAGCACAAGATGACTATTTCGTCAACCTTTTTACACCACTTTATAAGATATTATCAGGTGTAGTAGGCGCTGTCGGTCTCAAAGAAATAGGTTGACATTTGCACTTCGCCTGCCCCAGTTCTGATCAGGTGGTTGAACCGGTCCACTTTGATGCGGTTGACCCGGTAGGATTCCTGGTTGAGGAGCAGGGCGGATGTGGTCCCGTCCTGGCTGAGGGGGATATCACCGCTGGTGAGGTCATAGAAGGCTTCTTCGCTGAAGGTAGAGACGCCCTTGACATGGGCAATCAGCCTGACGCAATTCTGCTGGTAATCGAATCCCTGGTCGGGAAGACACCTGGGCGGCACGAGGGTCACCTCCCACTGCCCGGGCTTGTCCCGGATGGGCGCAAAATCGACCAGCCAGTTCGGTGGCAGCCGGAACTCGATATTGAAGGCGGGTTCTTGCTCTATGGTGAAGACCTTCCAATCCGAGGTCTCGCTGCCCGTGCTGCAGGCAGATAAGATCAGCAAAGCGGCCAGGCTGATGATGAGGGTCAATGGGGTTCGTTTTCGCATACTTTCCTCAATCCATTCCTAAGGGGGATCCGTGTCAATAGTATAATAGCAATGATGGTGTGTGCGGCATGCCAGAAACGAGCACTTTTTCGGGCAGCGACTGTCAATTTTACCCCATTAAGGCCCCGGGCGTAAAAATAACAGCCGACCAGCCCAATTGCCCGGAAGAAACCTGTGAACAGCCTGATGGACCCTCCAACGGACAGGTTGGATGCCAGAGAAAGGAAGACCCGATGACCTCAGACAAGGAAAAGACCCCCCGAGCCTTCGGCCTGTGGGAGAGCAAAATCACGCCGGACTTAATGGCGGCTGCAATTAACCTGAACGATCCTCAATGGGATACAGACGGGCGCACGCTGGTGTGGCGAGAGGGGCGTTCCGGCCAGGGCGTGCTGATGGCCCAGCCCGCGGGTGAAGCGCCTTATGAACTCTCCGGTGATCTGAACGTGCGCGGCGGTGTGGGGTATGGCGGCGGAGACTTCACCTTACAGGACGGCCTGGTGGTGTTCGCCGCCAAGGACGGGCGTCTTTACCGGCGCACGCTGGGAGCGGGCTTCCCCGAGCCGATCACACCGGCCTTTGGCAGTGTGGCTGCCCCACAGATCTCGCCCGGGAACGGATGGGTGGCCTTTGTCCACACCTATGAGGGCGTGGATGTGCTGGCGGTGGTGGACTCGGCAGGCAAGCGCTGGCCGGATAAGCTGGCCGAGGGTGCAGATTTCTATATGCAGCCCGCCTGGCACCCGGATGGCGGCGCAATTGCCTGGGTGGAATGGGATCACCCCAACATGCCCTGGGATGGGACCCGGTTGATGTACGCGGTCCTGGAGGGGTCGCCGCCCAGGATCCAGGCCGCCCAGCACCTGGCAGGGGATGAGNNATACCCCCATCCTGCAGCCGGCCTTTTCGCCCGACGGCCGTTACCTGAGCTTTATCCGCAATAAAGGCGAGTGGGATCAACTCATGCTGCGGGATTTGGTGACGGGCGATCTATCGGCCCTGGTGGCGGAGGCTGCCCTGCTCAAACCTGCCTGGATCCAGGGTGTGGTGGTGCAGGCCTGGTCGCCAGGGAGTGACCGCATCCTGTTCTTGCAGTCAACAGCGGGGGTGACCGAACTGAAGGAGGTGGCGGTTGCCACGGGTGAGGTGCGGCCGGTGGCCTTGCCGGACTATACCTCCCTGAGCCACCCGGCGGTCAACCTGCAGGGCGAGGTGGCGCTGGTGGCCAGCGGTCCGACCATCTCGGCGCGGGTGATCAGTAAATCAGGGGAGGCGCTTCGCATTCATCAGCGTGGGACGAGCGAATCCATCCCGCAGGATGACCTGCCCAGCCCTTACGAGATCCAGTGGCGCGCAAAGGATGGCGAGGCGGTGTTTGGGATCTACTCACCCCCGACCAGCAGCCGGTTCACCGGGGAGGGCTTGCCGCCGGTGATCGTGCATATCCACGGCGGGCCGACCAGCAGCGTGATGGTGGGGTGTGACCTGGAAGCGGCGTTTTTCACCAACCGCGGCTATGGGTATTTGGCGGTCAATTACCGTGGCAGCACCGGCTATGGCCGGGCTTACCGCGAAGCGCTGCGCGGGGTGTGGGGGTACCTGGATGTGATCGATGCGGCCGGCGCGGCCCAGGCGCTGATTGACCAAAGGCTGGGGGATCCGGGCAGGCTGGTGATCAAAGGCGGCAGCGCGGGCGGTTATACCGTGCTGAACACGCTGATCCGCTTCCCTGGGTTGTATAAGGCGGGCATCTGCTCGTATGGCGTGACGAATTTGTTCACCCTGGCGATGGACACGCACAAGTTCGAGGAGCGCTACACGGACTCGCTGGTGGGTCCCCTGCCGGAGGCGGCCGAGAAATACCGCGCCTGGTCGCCAGAGTTCCATGCTGAGGCTATTCAGGATCCCGTGGCCATCTTCCAGGGTGAGGAGGATAACGTAGTCCCGCCCAGCCAATCGGAGGCGATTGTGAAGACGCTCAGGGCCAACGGCGTCCCGCATGAGTATCACCTGTATCCCGGGGAGGGACATGGCTTTCGCATGGCAGAGACGCGAAGGGCGTATTACCAGGCGATTGAGCGTTTCTTACAACAGTATGTGGTGTTTAGCTGATAGGGGAGAGCTGATAGCTGAAAGCTGAAAGCTAAAATATATTCATAGTGTTTGACACCTAATTGCCTACTACCTGGTTGCCTAACACCTACTCCCTATTCACAATTCCCCGTCATGCTCATCAGGTTCAACATGGACGTAAGCCCGGTCGACTTCGTCCAAGGCTTCGAGGGCTTCAGTGATGCGATCGGAGAGGTCGTGGACGACGTCCAGGGAGGCATCCCCCGGCAGGTTGATGTGCATGTCGATGGCCAGCTTGGGGCCGACGTATTCGCTGATCATGTGGTGCACGGTGTGGTGGCCCTCCACGCCATTGGCCGTGTCGATGATCTTCTGGCGCAAGGATTCATCCGGCCCGGCGCCCGTCAGGTAGGCGAAGTTCTCCCGGCCGGCCTCAAAAGCGGCTTTAAAGATCCACAGGGAGACTAAAAAACCGGCAATGGGGTCAAGCAGCGGGTGAAGCAACCCGGAGCCAATAATGCCGATGAAGGCTGCCACGGAGGTGAGCACATCGCTGAGGTTGTCCCTGGCCGAGGCGCGCAGGGCCGGGCTGTCCGCCTTGTTGGCCAAGTTTCGAATGATGAAATACATGCCGGCTTTAATGGCTGCGCTGGCCAACAGGACCAGGGTGGGCAACCCGGGGTCGATCGCAGAACCACCGGCGATAAACCTTTCGATTGAGGATCGCAGCGCTTCATAGCCGGCGATGGCCATCATCACGGCCACCAGCAACCCGACCAGCGGTTCAAAGCGGTCATGTCCCTGGGGGTGGGATAGATCTGGGGGTTGGAGCACTAACTTTAAGGCGACCACCAGGGCCAGTGAATAGATCACATCAGAAAGCGAGTTGGCGGTGTCGGCGTACAGGGCAATACTGCCGGTGAAGTAGGTGGCCAAACCCTTGCCCACCACCAGGACGATGTTCGCAACCAGTGTGATGATCAGCGCGGTACGAAAAGCGCTTTTGCGTAGGGGGTTGGGTTTGTAATCACGGGTCAATTGCATGGTTGTAGGTTTCCTCTGACTTATAGCTCCTGTCTGAGCAATTCATTATATTACAATTATTCTGTTGTTCAATCATTTTATTTTTCTGGTTGGCGGATCGCTTTGGGGAGTTGTTTGCCCTGCAACCCGGCGATGAGGTTGTCGACCGCCAGCAGGGACATTTGATTGCGGGCTGTGCGGGTGGCGCTGCCGATGTGGGGAACGATGATCGCGTTGGGGAGCTGGTAGAGGGGGTGCGAGGAGGGCAATGGCTCGGGGTCGGTCACATCCAGCGCAGCGTACCCGATCTGGCCGGATGTAAGCGCAACCACCAGCGCCTGGGTGTCGATCACCGCGCCGCGAGCGGCGTTGACCAGGATGGCGTGCGGTTTCATCCGCTGGAGCTGTTCAGCGCCGATCATGCCCCGGGTGGTCTCCGTAAGCGGGACGTGCAGGCTGATGATATCGGCGTTGTCCAAAAGTTGCTCGAGTGATGCCCGGGATGCGCTAAGTTCCAGTTCCAACCCAGGGTGTCGCGAGCTATCGGTGTACAGGAGTTCCATGTTGAAGCCCCTGGCCCGGCGGGCGACAGCCTGGCCGATACGCCCCAGGCCGATGATCCCCAGGGTAGCACCAGAGACGGATTCGCCCAGCAGGGTGGTCAGCCCCCAGGTTTGCCAGCGGCCAGAGCGGGCGTAGTCGATGGCTTCTCCCAGCCGGCGGGCAGCTGCCAGGATGAGGGCAAAGGTCAGGTCTGCGGTGGCGTCGGTTAGCAAGTCGGGGGTGTGCCCCACAGGAATGCCGCGGGCCGCGGCAGCACCCAGATCGATGTTATCCACACCGACGGCGACCTGGCTGATGACCTTAAGATGTTTCGCCTGGTCGATCAATTGGCCATCGATGGAATCAGTCAGCAGGCAAATCAAGCCGTCCACCTCACGGGATTTTTTTAGCAAAACCGGGTAGGGC
>DKFH01000145.1:0-3734 GCA_002452315.1 Anaerolineaceae bacterium UBA6801
AATTCCCATTTTCAACACCCTCTGAATCTGACTGGACAAAAGTTTGTCATTCAGGTAGAATTGACTTTCGTGAAAATTGAAAGAAATCCAGAAAGTTATTGGAGGTAGGACCTTGGCAAATATTAAATCGCAAATCAAACGTAACCGTCAAAATCTAAAGCGACGAGACCTGAACCGTGTGTATCGTGGTAGGGCCCGCACGGCCCTTAAGAAAGCCAGACTGGCAATCGAAAGCGGCAATGTTGAGGAAGCTCGCGCAGCAACCCAGATCGCAACAAAGGCTTTAGATAAAGCCGCTGCAAAAGGCGTTTTTCATAAGAATAAAGCCGCCCGACAGAAAAGCCGCTTGGTGCAGCGATTCAACGACATGGCGTAGTGCCAGCGCACTCATTCCTTGTTTCATTTTGATAAGATTTGCAGCGGGAGCGTAACACGCTCCCGTTTTGCGTTATAAGCTTTAGCCTGCTGGCTGGCGGATGGCGAGAAAAGTTGATGGATACCCATTTTGATCACCCGTGTTGGGGTGGAGATGATGGAACAAAAGCTGCTTCGCATAGGCACAGGTGTTATTTCAAGAACTACCGGTCACTTTTTTATCCCAGCGCGAGGTGTTATAATACTCAAGGTTTGATCGCACAAATAAGGAAACATAAGCATTCATGTTCGAAGAAGAAAAATCGTTTATCGAATCAAAAATCAGGGCATATTTACAAACCCAGGAGATCAACGAAGCTACTATCGAATTCAGGCAGATCCCCTTCAGCGGCGAATGGGGGATGGCTGTGCCTTTGTTCCCGGTTGCCGCGGGTGAAGCACGTACTGGCAAGCGCGTGATCGTCCCGAAACGCGCCCAGGAGCTGGCGGAGGGCATCAAAGCCCACTTAAGGGATGACCTGGGCGGATTTTCACATGCTGAAGCGGTCAACGGCTACCTGAACCTGTATTTTGATACCGCCGCCTATGCCCAACGGGTGGTGGATACGGTTTTAGACCAGGGCGCCGATTACGGCCGCACGCCCGATCGCGATCAGACAGTGATGGTAGAGTATTCTCAGCCCAACACGCATAAAGCCTTCCATGTGGGTCACTTGCGCAATGTGATCCTGGGCGGCAGCGTGTGCCGGATTTTGGAGTTTGCCGGGTACGAGGTCATCCGGGCCAATTACCTGGGGGATATCGGCCTGCATGTGGTCAAATGGATGTGGAACTACCTGAAACATCATGCCGGCGAGACCCCCGATGAAGACCGCACACATTGGATGAACCAGATCTATGCCGAGGCGGATCAGCTCTTCCAGGACCCTGAAAATGAAGCGGAAGTGCGCGCGTTGTATGCCCGCTGGAATCAGCGCGACCCCGAGATTGTTGAACTGTGGAAGCAGACCCGGCAGTGGTCTTTGGAGGGGTTTGAGCAAATCTACGACCAGCTGGATGAATCCTTTGACCGCATCTATTTTGAGAGCGGTGTGGAAGACCCGGGGGCACGCCTGGTTGAGGGTTTGATTGAAGCGGGCATTGCCCAGGATGAACGGCCGGATGGACCGGTGTTCATCGATTTGGATCAGATCGCGGGCACCGAGGATGAATACCGGGTTTTGGTGGTGCTCCGGTCAGACGGCTCCTCACTGTACGCGACCAAGGACCTGCCGCTGGCCATCCAGAAATTTGAAGAATATGACCTGGATCAATCGATTTATGTGATCGATGTGCGCCAGTCTTTATATTTAAAGCAGATCTTCAAAACGCTGGAGATCCTGGGTTACGAATGGGCGGATAAGCTCTACCACCTGGCATATGAGCTGGTCAACCTGCCGGGGAATGTGACCATGGCCTCCCGCGAGGGCACCGTGGTGTTGTTTGATGACCTGGTGAAGGAAGCCACCCAACGGGCACGGGCGATCGTGCAGGAGAAGAACCCCGAGTTAGGTGAAGAGACCAAACACGCCATTGCAGAAGCCGTTGCGCTGGGTGCATTGAAGTACACCATGCTTTCTCGGGACAATACCAAGGTGGTCACTTTTGATTGGGATGCTGCGCTGGATTTTAACGGCCAGGCGGCGCCTTATATTCAATATGCCCATGTGCGGGCGGGCAGTATTTTGCGCAAAGCCGGGCAAGAATGTCCGTCAGACGCGGCCTTTCCGGAGCAGTTGGAGAAAACTGAAGTTGACCTGATCGAATTAATGACACGCTTGCCCGCTGAGGTGGTGCGGGCTGCAGCGGAATACCGGCCGCTGGTGATTGCCAACCTGTCCTTTGAGCTGGCCAGGGCCTTTAACGATTTTTATAACACCTGCCAGGTGCTCAACGCCGAACCGGCTGTGCGCGCCTATCGGCTGCGTTTGGTAGCGGCAGCACAACAGGTGATTGCTACCAGCCTGGATTTGCTGGGGATTAAGGCGCCCAGCGTCATGTAATCAATACTCACTAACCAATGATTTAAAAAGGAGAAAACCATTCATGAAGAAAATTCGAACCATCATTATGGGTGCTGCAGGGCGTGACTTTCACAACTTCAACACCTATTACCGGGGCAACGAGGCCTATGAAGTGGTCGCTTTCACAGCCACGCAGATCCCGAACATCGACGACCGCAAGTACCCGGCAGCTTTAGCTGGCGAACTGTACCCGGAAGGCATCCCGATCCTGCCAGAGGCGCAACTGGAAGCGCTAATCAAAGATGAGAACATCGACCAGGTGGTGTTTGCTTACAGCGACGTGCCCTATGATTATGTGATGCACAAAGCCGCGCTGGTGAATGCGGCCGGTGCTGATTTCCGCTTGATGGGCACCAAAGAGACCCAGGTTAAATCGACCAAACCGGTGGTTGGCGTGTGCGCCGTGAGGACAGGTTCCGGGAAGAGCCAAACCACCCGGCGGGTTTCTTTGATTTTGCGAGAGATGGGCTATAAAGTGGCTGCAATCCGCCACCCGATGCCCTATGGCGACCTGGTGAAGCAAAAAGTGCAGCGTTTTGCCGATTACAGCGACCTGGATAAGCACGAGTGCACCATTGAAGAGCGCGAGGAGTATGAACCGCACATCGATAATGGGATTATTGTGTATGCCGGTGTCGATTATGAAGCAATCCTGCGTGAGGCTGAAAAAGAGGTCGATATCGTCCTGTGGGATGGCGGCAACAATGACTTCCCCTTCTATGTCACCGATCTGCTGATTGTGGTGGCGGATCCGCACCGTGCCGGGCATGAGTTACGCTACTATCCTGGTGAAACGAATGTGCGCATGGCGGATGTGTTTGTGGTCAACAAGGTCGATACGGCCAACCCTGAAGACGTGATCACCGTGCGGGATAACCTGCACATGCTCAATCCGGATGCCGTGGTGATCGAAGGTGCTTCGCCGCTATTTGTGGATGACCCGGATGCAATCCGCGGTAAGCGGGTGCTGGTGGTTGAGGACGGCCCCACGCTGACCCACGGCGAAATGGCTTATGGGGCGGGTTTTGTAGCTGCCCGCCGGTTTGGCGCTGGCGAGATTGTTGACCCGCGGCCTTTTGCGGTTGGATCGATCCGTGAGACCTATGAGAAATATCCCGGCACCGGGACCATCCTGCCGGCGATGGGCTACGGTGACAAGATGATGCGCGACCTGGAGGAGACCATCAACGCGGCCGATGTGGACCTGGTAGTGAGCGGCACCCCGATTGACCTGACCCGGGTGATCAAGATCAACAAACCGATCCAGCGGGTGCGATACGAGCTGCAGGAGATCGG
>DKFH01000145.1:3753-10011 GCA_002452315.1 Anaerolineaceae bacterium UBA6801
AAATTACGGGGTTGCCCTTACCGGCGACCCCGTTTTGTGCTTAATGCGGTAAGATTCACAATTGGGCATTGAATTGAAAACCAAGAAAGCAAGAGTGATGTAATTATGTATTTTGATGAAGCGGAAATCTATGTGCAATCCGGACGGGGCGGGGATGGCATGGTGCACTTTCACCGGGAAAAATATCGGCCGCGTGGCGGACCTGATGGGGGCGATGGCGGCCGGGGGGGTGATGTGATCCTGGTGGTTAACCCGACCAAGAATACCCTGTTCGATTTCCGCCACAAATCGCAGTATATTGCGGACGACGGCCGACCCGGCGGGCCGAACAACATGACTGGCAAGTCGGCCAAGGACCTGGTGGTCGAGGTGCCGCCTGGCACGCTGGTCTTTGACGCGGAAACCGGCGACTTGCTGGGTGACCTGGTGGAGGATGGCCAGGAGCTTGTGGTGGCCAAGGGCGGCCGCGGGGGACGGGGCAACCAGCACTTTGCGACCAGTCGCAACCAGACGCCGCGCATGGCGGAGCGTGGTGAGCCGGAAGAATCCAAGACGCTCAGGCTTGAGTTGAAGATGATTGCGGATGTGGGCATTGTGGGTGTGCCCAATGCGGGCAAATCCAGCCTGTTGGCGGTGGTGTCAAATGCCAAGCCTAAAATTGCCGACTATCCTTTTACGACATTGACGCCCAACTTAGGCGTTGCCAAGCTCGATGTGGACACGATCCTGGTTTTGGCGGATATTCCCGGGTTGATCGAGGGGGCACACCAGGGTGTCGGGCTGGGATTCTCGTTCTTACGCCATATTCAGCGCACACGGGTCTTGATCCACATGCTGGATGGGTTGTCTGAGGATCCCCTCTCGGATTTCTCACAGATCAACAGCGAGATGGCTTTGTTTGACGAGAAGATCGTTGAAAAACCGCAGATTGTCGCCTATAACAAAATGGACCTCCCGGATGTTCAGGAGCGCTGGCCAGAGGTAGAACAAGCGCTCACTAAACTAGGCTTTGAAGTAATCCCCCTCTCGACAGTAACCCATGAGAACATCCAAAAATTGATGTGGCGGGCGGCAGCACTTCTGGATGAAGCCCCTGAGCCGCAACCGGTTGAAGTAATGCCCGTCTACCGGGCTGAAGAAGACCCACGCGCCTTTGAAATCGAGCACACCCAGGAGGGGTGGGTCGTTCGTGGGGTGGCCATTGAACGAGCTGCAGCCATGACGTATTGGGAGCACCGAGAATCGGTCAGGCGTTTTCAGCGGCTGATGGATACCATTGGTGTGGACGATGCACTGCGTGAGGCCGGTATCGAAGAGGGCGATACGGTTTACGTGGGCGAGTACGCTTTAGAATGGCAGGATTGATCGATGGAGAAAAAACGGATTGGCATTTTCGGCGGCACTTTTGACCCGCCGCACATCGGCCATTTGATCCTGGCAGCAGAGGCCCGCGATCAACTGGCGTTAGACTGTACGATTTGGGTGCTGACGCCTGACCCACCGCACAAACGCGGCAAGGAGATCTCGTCATTGAGCCACCGCCTGGCCATGGTCGAACTGGCTATCAGTGAGGATGAAGGCTTTACCCTCTCCCATGTTGATATCGACCGGCCTGGGCCGCATTACACGGTGGATACCGTCAACCTGTTGAAGCAAGACTATCCCGAGCATGCCCTGATCTACCTGATGGGCGGAGATTCTTTGCATGACCTCCCCAATTGGTATGAGGCAGAGAAATTCCTGGATGCATTGGATGGAATCGGGGTGATGCGCCGGCCGGAGGATGATATCGACTTATCCCAGTTGTTATCCACCCTCCCTCAGCTGGAGGAGAAGCTCAATTTTGTTACCGCGCCGCTGCTGGAGATCTCCGCAGAACAGGTGCGACGGCGAGTGCGTCAAAACCGCAGCTACCGCTATTACCTGCTGCCAAAAATCTACGCGTATATCCGTGATAACGAGGTTTATAAGTAATTTTATTGTTTTAAGGTATTGTTGTAAGGGCCTGAATGGCTTAAAAGGCGGACAATAACCCCTTTATTAATCGAATAAGGTTAAAAAACTCGCTGACCGGGTGAGGGGGGCACCCGGCCAGCGAGTGATTATATTAAAGCATAGTTTCTAAATTTTGTCAACATGTTGATCAAATTTGATTTTTTTATAAATCTCACATATTTTAAGATATTAGCAACCCAATATTTTTGTGTGTCTTTGCATTCCGATTTGCTTGCCTCAAATGGTCATCATAGTAAAATCTCATTCTTCGTGGATCAAAGTGATGTTGCCCACGGACATATCCAGATTAATGGTCAGGGTGTATCCGTCGTTGAGGGTGGTGTAGGTCTGATTGGTAAGCAGCCAGGTTCCCTGGGTGTTGACGTTGCTGACCGTGCCCTGGTTGTTGATGACGGCTTTCATCCCAACAGGGATGATAATGGTCATGTTGCTGACGCCAGCTTTAATATCAACTACGGCATCCTGGTTAAGTACCCCAGCAAAATCGAGGGTGTAGTCCCCGGCCCCGCACGACATGGTCATCTGGCGGAAGTTGGCATATCCCAGGCCGAATAGCTTGGCCGAAGACGCTCCCGTGGTAAAGGTGAAATCCTCCAAAATTTCAGGGTTTGGCGCATCAAACCGCAAGGTGGTGTCACTGGCGCCCTGGGTGATCTTGAGCCTGGTGAGGCCCAGCCCGGTCAGGTCAAAGCTATTCTCACTGGCCCCACCTTCGATCGTGAGGTTGAGGGGCAGCACGGTGGACAGCCGCAATTCCCAAATGTTTTCTACATCGCCCAGGGGGATGCCTGTTATCCGAAATGGATTGACCTGCCTGATTTCAAAGTAGTTATCACGGCGGATGAATTCTGGCTCCCAGGGTTCGACATTGTACTTGATGGTCCCGTTGACCAAACCCTCCGCATCAGGTGTGATGAGAAACTTGCCGCCGGTCATCTTAAAGACCAATTCGGTGACTTGATCCTTCTGTGGAATGGGTTCGTTAATGAACACGATTTGCGGGTCGATGGTTTCAAGCTGAATGTTTTGGAGTGAGCAGGCGAGTGTAGCGAATAAGAGTGCCACAACCACAGCGAAGATTGGCTTTTTCATCTTAATATCCTTGTGATCAATTCTTTTTGGCCTGCCTGATGGATCGATTTCCTGTATCGTTGTTCAGGGAAGTTTGTACCCTGAAGCGAGGAGCGCATTTTTAAGGTCAGCCAGAGATTTTTCACCAAATCCAGGGACCTCAAGCATGCCTTCATCACCGCTTTCAAGCTTGGTGAGGACATCCTCGACGGTGGTAAAGCCTGCATCGATGAGGACATTGTTGATGCGGGAGCCGAGATTCAATATTTCGATGGGAACTTCGGGCTTGGCTACGACGTCAGCGACGGGCACTTGAGGTGTGGCAGCCTCCTCCTCAACCTCAGGCGGTGCTTCCTGGGTCTCTTCAGCAATCTCGGGCTCCAGATTGGTTGTGATGACCGCTTCTTCTGGCGACCCTTCCTCGAACAACACCACCTGTTTGATATCTTCCTCCGGGCATACTGTGCGCGGGTATGTATACGTACCAAAAAGTGTGGTGAAGGTCATCCCAAGGCCGAATTGCATAGCAATAAAGATCGGGAGCCAGCCCACGCAGGTGATGCGGCTGACGCCCCAGGCGATCAGGTAAAGGACCAGGTTGCCCACGGCACCAGTGAGCACAGGGTGCCAGGTGGTCTTAAATATCCCGTTGGCGATGCGTTTGCCCAGCAGGTAACCCAAAGCCAGCCAACCAACCAGCAGTGCTGTGATATACACTAAACCAACCAGGAGCACAAGGGGGATCAGGCAGATGGTGAGGGTCAGCAAGAGGATGCTGACCATGACCAGGGTACTCAGAGCGCCAAACCCCAGTATGGACCAAGGGTGCTTGATAACGGCATTGACCATTCGGTCAGCAGGTTTAGGTATGATCAGCAGCAGGAGTGCACCCAGCGCGAACAGCACCAAGGTGTTGACCAAGAATTTGCCAATGCGCGTCAGGATGGGAATGGCTGAAAAGGTTTGCGTTTGGCTTAGTTGGTTTATCAGGCTTGAAAAACTATCTGTGCCAAGTTCTCCTTCGATCTGGTTTCCCATGATGCGCGCATCTGGGTCGATGTTGATGTAACTGACGGGTGTGACCAAATCCCCTTCAACGACTGCCGATTCGGTAAGGTTGACCGTGCCGCCGATTGCGGTAAGGTCGCCTTTGATCGTACCATCAATGGTGACCAATCCACCCAGGACAAAGACGTTGCCATTAACGGTTGCAGTGGGTTTGATTTCCAAAACGCCGCCGATGACATTGAGGTCGCCATCTAAAATGCGGCCGCTTTCGAGGGTGTAGCTTTCGCCGATAACGATGCGATTCTCGGCGGATGGGGCCGCGTACGCCAGGGTGGGAAAGGCCAGCACACCGATGAGGATGACTGTTAGTACGATTATGAATTTATGGATGGTTTTCATGATTGGTTTCCTCTCTTGTAATTTGGCGAGTATAACTTGATAATGGTTCTATACCATGTAAAGATCAAGGCGCTTGCGGCAAGGCAGGCGCCGGAAAAACCCAGCGCCAGCAGTGGGATCAGGATGGGCAGCGCGTTGATCAGCCTGCGGGACAGGTTAAAATAGTGCCTTGTCTGGCCTGCAATCACACTTATCCTGGCGATCACCTGGGTGAGCTCGTAAGCCCAATTGAGCTGAAAAATGTTGACCAGGATAATGATGAACAGGATCAAAACAGCCAGGGCTATCATACCGAGGCTCAGCACCCAGAAGTTGCGGTTCTGATGTGTTTGGCGGCGGGATACTAACTGTGCCTGCCAGCGTTGGGTAAAACCAGGGGCTGGCACAGGTGACGGGCTGGTGCTCAATAAGTCGTCAATTCCTATGAGGGCCAGTGAAAGCGAATGACATGTTTCACAATCCTTCAAATGCAGATCAAGCTGCTGTTGTTGTTCCGCATCCAACACTGTGCCTGAGACTAAAAAGTTTTCAAAAGGCTGGTGACTCATCAGGCCTCCTTTTGCTGGGAAGCGTGTTATCGGCAGATGCCAACCACGATTCGGCCAGGGCTAGCCGGGAACGGTAAAGTCGACTTTTGACTGCGCTCACTGAGAGATTGAGCGTTTCGGCCATTTCTACTTCAGAACAATCATGCCAGTACCTTAAGATGAAGGCTGTGCGATCCAAGGGTTTTAATTCTGCGATCAGCGTTTGTATCAACAATTCCCTTTCTGCTTCCCGGAATTTCTTTTCAGGGTTAGGCGCTGTGCGATCCACGATCATCTCGTCGGGGATGGCGTCCACTGATATTGTGGGCAGCTGTTTTTTCGAATCCGGTCAATACAATAATGTGAGGCGATCGACAGGAGCCAGGTGGCAAAGGGTCGGTTTGGGTCATATTTTTTGATTAGAATACCATCTCTTCTCGGCCTGAAAGTCGGTCGTTGATGCGCTGGACGACGATCTCTAAATGATCTGATTTGTGGACAAAATCGAGGTCATCGCTGCGGATGGTGAGCACAGGGCAGAGATCGAAGCCCTCAATCCATTCCGTATAGAACCGCTCCAGAAGTGTCAGGTAGGCTTCGTCGATGCCTGTTTCGATGTTCCTGGCACGACGGCGGATCCTCTGCAGCAAGATCGATACAGGTGCCTGAAGATGGATCAGCAGGTCTGGTTTGGGTAGATTCCCGACGACCAGATGGTACAGTCGCAAATAAGCTTGAAAATCCCGGTCTGATAAGTTGCCCATGTGATGCAGGGCGCGGGCAAATATATGGGCATCCTCATAGATGCTGCGGTCCAGGATGGCTGATTCAGGCAGTTCTGAGAGGTAAATATGCTGTTGAGCCCGGTGACCCAGGAAATAGATTTGCAAGTGAAAGGACCATGAACCCATATCCTGGTAAAAATCCGGCAGGTAGGGATTATCTGCCACGGATTCAAAGGCGGATGTCCAGCCCAGTTGCTCCCCGATCCGCTCAGTTAAAGATGTTTTTCCAGCGCCGATGTTGCCAGCGAGTAAAATCAGTCGTTTTGCCATGGGTGGAGTTGTCCTTTTAAGTAATTACCAACCAAATTTTGTTATTTCATGTTGCGCTTTAGAAAAACTCGCACCATGGTGAGATAGGGCATAAATTGTTCGTATCTGACGCAATGACCAGCGCCGCTGATGTGACCGAATTCACCTTTCTGAAGGATTTGGACAGCTTCCACGCCAAGTTT
>DKFH01000145.1:10028-16787 GCA_002452315.1 Anaerolineaceae bacterium UBA6801
ACTTCCCGCCAACTGCCATGTCCAAGGGATAAATGTATATGATCAAAAAACGCCGGATCGAGATCGTGTTTAGCTTGCGCCCATTCGGGCAGGATAGCCTCATCCCAATTGGGAGACTCCTTTTGCTTGAGTTTCTGAAGCTCTTTGAGCGTTTTCTTTTTGGCGGCCAAGTTTTGTTTTTTCCAGTCTTCCAGGGTGCGCTTTAATCCCACTTCCGAACTCTCCAGATCGATCCAGGGCGGGTCTTCAAGCACGAGAACAGCGAGTTTGTCAGGATAGCGGGCGGCAAATTCCGCCGCCGTAGCTGCCCCCATGGAATGACCGATCAGACCGGGTTTTTCCAGTTTGAGGGCATCCACCAGGTCTTTCAGATCTTTGGCCAGGTCAAAACGTTTTTGGGGGTCAACCCGGGATGATTTCCCGTGTCCGTAAGCATCGTACATGATCAGGTCGTAGTCTTCTTCGAGACCAGCAGCCAGCTGGTGCCAGCACAGGCCGCTATCTGTTAACCCATGGGCAAGGACCAGGGCGGGTTTGTCGCCTTTACCGGTACGGGTGTAGGAAAGCTCTATGCCATCATCAACCATCACAGTCCCTTGTGTCCAATCTTCACGCATGTTTTCCTCCAAGATGTTTTGATTTGTGGTCTTAATTATACATAAACTTTGCGGTAATTGGTGATGATTTGCGCGCTTAACCCAGTATATGAGCAGAGCTCGTGCAACAATCGCAATTTAAACAAAGACGGGCGCCAACCGAAGCGCCCGTCAAGTGTTTAAGATCAGCATTCGCTGTAACCGCAGCTATAACACTTACGGCAGCCTTCCTCATTGACGAGGGAGGCCTGGCCGCATTCGGGGCAGAGTTCAGTGATCACCCGCTTTGCTTGAAGGTTTTGTGCCTGGATCTCTGTCAGGGGCAGGGTGGGCGCACTGCGCATCGGGTTGGGCTGCGGCTTTTCTTCATCCTCTTTAAAGCGGCTGTACAGGTACTCATCCAGCGCTTTGGCGATGCCGTCGGGCAAGGAGCGCACACGGTTGGCGCCAAAACCGAGTGAACGGCCGCCGCCGATACCAGAGAGCTGTTCGATGATGGTTTTTAGGCGTTTGCGTGGTTCAACAGGGGAGGCAATCCGAAGGAGAAATGAAATCAACCGGCCGATGGCTTCTGAGTGGGCTGCGGTTTCGGTCCCTGCTTTGGAGGTGTTGATGAACACCTCAAAGGGCTGGTTTTCGCCATTCTCGTTGACGGTGACGTAGGTTTTCCCCAGGGGTGTTTCAACAGAACAGGTATAGCCCTTCAGTGAGCGGGGACGGGGCTTTTTGGTCTCATGCCAGATGGGCAGCTGGGTGGCCGGGTCAGGCAATCCCTCTGAGCCGAATGGGCTGGTTACAACGGTATCTTCAACCTGTTTTGATTTTGCCGTACTTTTGGTTTCAAGCACAACCTGATCCCTGGAACCGGTGACATACACGGTGATGCCCTTACAGCCCAGCTCCCAGGCCAACAGGTAAGCCTGAGCGACGTCTTCAGGGGTTGCGGTCTCTGGGAAGTTAATGGTCTTGCTCAAACTGTTGTCGACAAAAGCTTGCAAGGCGGCTTGCATGCGGACATGCGCTTCGGCGGTGATATCACCTGACACGACAAACACGTCCTTGATGCTATTGGGCAGCACTTCAACATCCTGGCAAGAGCCTGTTTCAACTACCTGGTCGATGATTTGTTCACGGATTTCGGGTTCAAAATTGGTGGCGTCCAGGGCCTTTTGGAATTTTGGGCTGACATAATTCAATTTGAGGTCATTGCCGTTGTCATTCACGTGGCGGATATAGGCCAGGGCAAAGACGGGTTCACAGCCATAACCTTCACAACCAGCAACAGTGGCAATGGTGCCGGTGGGGGCGATGGTGGTTTGAGCCGCGTTGCGGATTCCATGTGTGCGGATGCCTGCCACCACACTATCCCAGTCCAAATCGGGACGATTGTAATTGTTTTGATAGGGAAAAACGGGTTGGGGTGGCGTCCAGTGCAGATCTTCGGGGTCATAGATGCTGCCTTTGATGGCGGGGAAACTACCCCGTTCTTCAGCCAATTTGATGCTGGTCAGCATGGCATGATAGCGGATGAATTCCATCACCTGGGCAGAAAATTCCTGGCCTTCCTGGCTGCCATAGCGGATTTGGACATGATAGAGCAGATCTCCCAGGCCCATGATGCCCAAACCGATCCGCCGGGCATTCAAGGCAGCTTCTTTGAGCTGGGGAACTGCAGGAACATAGGCATTGGCATCGACGACATCGTCCAGGAATCTCGTGGCGGTTTCAACGGTCTTTTGCAATGCTTCCCAATCAAGGGTGTGATCGGGGCCCAAATGTTGGACTAAATTGATGGAGGCCAAGCAGCAATTTTCGTAGGGTCCCAACCATTGCTCACCACAGGGGTTGGTTGATTCCAGGCTGTAGAGGTGGGGAACAGGATTGTCGCGATTGGCTGCGTCGATGAAGAGCAGGCCGGGTTCGCCGTTGTGGTGGGCCTGGTTGACAATTTTGTTGAACAGATCGCGTGCCCGGATGGTCTTGTGGGTGATGATGGTCAGGCCTTGAGCGATGGCATCACTCAGGTCGCCGTTGAAGTCCCGGTATTCCGGTGCGGTTTCATCGGGGAAGCGCAAATCCCACTCCAGGTCGGCTTTCACAGCTTCCATAAAGGCATCTGTGATCCCCACAGAAATGTTGAAGTTGGTGATGGCATTTTCGTTAGTTTTGCAGGTCACAAATTCTTCGATGTCCGGGTGGTCGACGCGTAGCGTGCCCATGTTGGCGCCGCGGCGTGTGCCGCCTTGGGCAATTTCGCCAAAAGCCTGATCATATACCCTTAAGAAGCCGATCGGCCCGGTTGCTTGACCGGCGGATGATTTGACCCGTGCGCCTGAGGGACGCAGCCGGGAGAAAGAGAAGCCATTGCCGCCGCCAGTTTGTTGGATGAGGGCTGCGTTTCGTAGGGTGGAGAAAATCCCATCCGCGTGGCGGCCCATGTCGTCTGAGATGGGTAACACAAAGCAGGCAGCCAACTGGCCTAAGGGTGTCCCTGCGCCGGTGAAGGTAGGCGAGTTTGGAAAGAACTTTTTCTCTGCCAGCAATTTGTAGAAAGCCTTTGCTTGGGCGTCAACATCCGTATCAAAATTTTCCTCGGCTGTGGCCACATGATATGCGACACGCCAGAACATTTCTTCGACGGTTTCAACCGGTGTGCCATCTTTGCCCTTACGGAGATAGCGTCGAGAGAGAACCTCATGGGCGTTGTTGCTCAGCTCAATGCCTGGTAAGTCCTTTGGCAGGGGCGGGGTGGGTATTAGATCTTTTAATTTAATACGGACTTTACTTGACATTGGGCGCTCCTTGGTATGAAATACGATTAAAACTCGTCAGATAATAAACGATCGATTTCTGATCGAATGTCTTTGAGGTCGTCCAGCTGCAGGTAGACGATGGCGTAGCGAATATAGGCGATATAATCCAATTCTTTTAACCCCTGGACCACCATGTCGCCAACGATGCGAGATGGAACCTCAGATTTCCCCATGCGCTGTAGTTTGGCTTCGATTTCCCCGGTCAGGCGTTCAATATCTGCTGCAGAGACCGGCCGTTTACCGCAGGCGATGCGAATGCCGTGATTTAACTTATCACGGTCAAAGGCCTCACGCGTGCCGTCTTTTTTCACCAGCAGCGGCGTTCCAAGGATGGGCCGTTCCAGGGTGCTGAAACGTTCACCGCATTGCAGACACTCCCTGCGCCGTCGAATACCGCCCGGGGCGGATTTCGTAGTGTCGACAACTCGTGACTCTTGATGCTGGCAATAAGGGCAATGCATGCAGGGCTCTTCTCTTTAATATTGAAGTGGGCAACCATTTAACCCCCATCTATGGGGGTTATTTTGATTTCACCCCCCACCCGTTGGGGAGGAATCTTATTGTAGCATAAGATTCAATTTGAGCAAGTAAATCTTCGTGTATTATTCTTAAAAAACCGCTGTTACGGCGAATTTTTAACATTGTCTTCGCCGCGCAGATGCTTTTGGTCCGTGTCAGGGCGGATCATTGGTTTTACGGTAAAAAACACCGTTTTTCATCCTGAGGGATAACTCAGACAGGTTAAAAGAGATTGTCGCCGTGTGGTTATGGATCAAACTATAAAGCCGACCAGAATAAAATTAGGTAGATTAACCGTAATTGATGATGGAACAACCAAGCCTTTCCCACGGGGATAAGCATATAGCATAATTAGCATGTGTTAACACATTTGTAGATTAGAGACGACCAATGGACCGATCGTGTCCATTAGCGGGGCGAGTATAAGTCAGAATATGATGGGGGTGTTGACCGACCCAGCAGTCTCTCGCGAAACACGTGGGTCGCGATGGAAATAGGCAAAGGGAGTTAAAAGGGAAAAACGCAGGTGGATCGGCCTGCGTTTTTCATTGGTCCCCTTAATTCAGGGCAGAGGAGTATGATTGTCCCTGAATTTAGGCAATTTAATGGGCATTCTTAGGCATACTAAGCACTCGGAATGCGATTTCAACCGGTAACACTATCATTTATTTAATTGGCCACACCATGTGTGTGACGTCACCTGATATCATCAGCAGCGTTTACCCATTATTTCGTTTGCGCAAAAAGGCTGGTACATCCAAATCGTCCGTGTTGATTCGGGTTGGAAATTCGTAGTTTTCAGCATTCTTGCGCGGTTCCTCAGTTTGGTCACCGGGGTTTTTCTCGAGCATACTGGGTAGCGGGCGCTGTTGGGGGACATCATTTTGTTTGGCTTCCACTTTGCTCATTGTCGAGCTCAGGCTCTGACCTTCAAATCCCGTTGCAATGACTGTGATGCGCAGGTTTTCGCCCATGCTCTCGTCAATGACGGCACCAAAGATCAGGTTTACCTCGGGGTGAGCGGTCTCTTTGATGATGGCCGCAGCCTGGTTGACTTCAAAGAGCTTCAGGCTCTCGCCGCCGGTGACATTGAAGAGGATGCCGCGTGCACCATCGATGGTCACATCGAGCAATTGGTTGGAGACGGCATACTCGGCCGCTTTGACGGCGCGATCTTCACCGCTGGCCTGTCCAACGGCCATCAAGGCTGCACCACCTTCAGACATGATCGTGCGCACATCGGCGAAGTCCAGGTTGATCAGGCCGGGGATGGTGATCAGCTCTGAGATGCCCTGGATGCCCTGGCGAAGCACATCATCGGCGACTTTGAAGGCGTCTTGCAAGCCGGCGCGTTTGTCGACAATTTGCAGGAGCCGATCGTTGGGGATGATGATCAGGGTATCTGCGTGCTCTTTGAGGGCTGTGGACCCTTCTTCTGCAGATTTTAAGCGATGTGTGCCCTCAAAGGTGAAGGGTCGGGTGACCACCCCGATGGTCAGGGCGCCGATCTCCTTGGCGATCTGTGCGACCACCGGTGCACCGCCGGTGCCTGTGCCGCCGCCCAAGCCGGCTGTGACGAAGACCATGTCGCTGCCCTTGAGGACTTCGTACAGTTCTTCTGCCGACTCTTCTGCAGCCAGACGCCCGATGCGGGGGTCGCCACCGGCGCCGAGGCCGCGGGTGGATTTTTCACCGATGCGGACGCGCACCTTGGCTTTGGAAAACTGCAGCGCCTGGGCATCGGTGTTGACTGCAATGAACTCGATGCCTGTCAGCCCTTCGTTGATCATCCTGTTGACAGCATTACAGCCGCCACCCCCGATGCCGACAACTTTTATTCGTGCAAATGATTCAGGTTGTAAACTTTTGTCCATGATAAACTCCTCTTCTTAAATCTAGTTCAATAAAAAATTCGAATTAACTCAGGGCAATAATCGCCTGAGAAGATCCTTAAGTTGATCGGGCCAGTTCCCGCTTTGTTTGGGCCGCCGTCGATCGATATACTGGCCTGATTCGGCAATAAGCAAAGCCCACTCCAGCAGGCCGACGCTGGTCGAGTAGGCCGGTGAATGAAGTTGGTCGGTCAGCCCGACCAGGTTTTGCGGTTGTGCAATACGAGTGGGCAGCCCCATCACCTGGGAGGCGAGCTGGCGGGCGCCGGGAATTTGGCTTGACCCACCGGTGAGCACCACACCAGCCGGCAGAAGCCCGTCGTAACCCGACCGACGGATTTCCTGCAAGACAAGCTGGAAAATCTCTTCCATGCGGGCTTGAATGATCTCGGCCAGATCCACCCGCTTGATGCGGTCAGGGGCATCGCCACCAAAGCTGCGGATGGTGAATTGTTCCTCAGGGTTGAGGGCGTCTGCCAGGGCATGTCCAAATTTCAGCTTGATCTCCTCAGCCTGGTTGATCGGCAGACGCAGCATGTAGCCAATATCGGAGGTGACGTGATCACCGCCCACAGCCAGCACCATGGTGTGCCAGACATCGCCATCGATGTAAATGGCCATGTCGGTTGTCCCGCCGCCGATATCCACCACCGCCACGCCCATCTGGCGCTCGGTTTCCGAGAGGACCACCTCACCTGATGCGAGGGGGTTGAGGACAAACTGCGAGACCTCGATGCCCGAAACTGCCACACACTGGCGCAGGTTCTCGATGGTTGAGGAAGAGGCAGTGATGATGTGGGCTTCGACTTCAAGCCTGTAGCCATGCATGCCAACCGGGGTGCGGATGCCATCTTGCCCATCAATGATAAAACTGCGCTGGATGACATGGACGATTTCCCGGTTGTGGGGAATGGCGACTGCCTGGGCTGCGTCCAGGGC
>DKFH01000145.1:16811-24457 GCA_002452315.1 Anaerolineaceae bacterium UBA6801
ATGGAAGACACGTGCGAACCGGCCAGGCTGACCAGGGCGGCGTTGATCTCAAAGCCCGAGGTGCGTTCGGCTTTTTCGACTGAGCGTGTTACTGCCAGCGAGGCTGCATTTAGATCAACAACCGAGCCTTTGCGCAGCCCCTGGGAGGGTTCAATACCCACACCCAGTATGCGCAGGTCTGTGCCGTTTTCTACCCTGGCCACCAGGGTGCAAATTTTACTGGTTCCGATGTCAATTCCGACAATGATTGGTTCGTCCATGCTATTGCTCCAGTCGATAATAAGGCGCATGTAAAAATTCAAGGCTGATCAAGGCAGGGATAACATTTTGCGCTTCAAGAACTGCCAAGATCTGTTCGTATTCTGCCAGCTTGGTATCGATATTGTGCGTATCCTGCCCGAAATACACCAGCCA
Organism: Anaerolineaceae bacterium UBA6801; assembly: GCA_002452315.1. Lineage (GTDB taxonomy): Bacteria > Chloroflexota > Anaerolineae > Anaerolineales > Anaerolineaceae > Brevifilum. Next base: position 17,226 of record DKFH01000145.1, read on the forward strand.
ACCATTTGGATCGCGCCAACCCAGCCCAAATTGCGGGTCGTATTGCAGATCGCTTCCAGCGGGCACAATATCTGTGAGGGCCAAAACCGCAGTGACGAATTCTGGTGTGGTGCGAATGTCTTGATCTTCCAGGCGATTGATGATTTCGCCGGTTTCATCATCGATTACTGGAACGAAGACTTCTGGCGCTGGCGGAGGGTCTCCGGCAGCGGTTACCGTTTGTGTAACTTCGGCCTCGCCAAAGACGGGGAACACCACGCCATCTGAGTCGATCCAGTGGGCGGTGGTTTCTTGCGTCCACAGGATCACAGGCTCCCGCTCTTCAATTTGAATGGTGACCGATGCTGGCAGGCTGACACTCACGCTGGCTTCTTTGATCATCGGGAAGGATTCCTCAACACTGGCCTTGACTTGATCGGGTTCGATATTGATAATTGACGTTCCCGCCAGGCCAATTTGGGAAAGTATTACCTCAGCCGTCAGGCGTTGCGCGCCCCTCAGGTCAATTGTGCTGATTTTGAAGGTGCTCACGCTGGCGAAACTGATCACTACAGCAAAGGAAAGCAGGAAAACCGCAGCGGACATCAGGCGCCATCCCAAGCGCAGGGATGGCAGTGCCGGGATCTGCAATTCGGCACCTTTTTTCTTAAGCGGTACATAAGTGGTATTCCTCTTACGGGTGACTACAGGGGCTGGGGTCGGCTTTCTGCGGGTGACCGGCACGTTTTGAGACTTCGGTTTGCGCGTGGCATTGTTCCCAAAGGGGGCTTTGGGCGCCTCTTTACGGCTTTGCTGCCGGCGGGCCCGGATTTGTTCTGCCCGACTCTTATCGTCCTGCTGACGGTTAGCCATGCTAACTTCGAAACTCCCTTTCTATGTTGTCTCGCTGCGCTTTGCGCGCCATTGCCAGATCGATCAGTTTCTCGATGAGGGCTTGATATGTTAACCCGGAAGCTTCCCACAGCTTGGGGAACATGCTGATTTTGGTAAAGCCAGGGATGGTATTGATCTCGTTAAGGTAGAGCGCCATGGTTGAACGATCGATCAGGAAATCAACCCTGGCCATTCCAGCGCAATCCGTGGCTTGAAAGGCTTTGACAGCCAGTTCCTGGATGCGGGCGGTTATTTCGGTGGGAAGATCGGCGGTCAACAGGAGTTCGGCCGTATCGTTGATGTATTTTTCGGCGTAGGTGTAAAAGATATCCTTGGGGATGATCTCACCGGTCAGGGAGGCGACAGGATTTTCGTTGCCCAGCACGCTCACTTCGATCTCCCTAGGATTTTCGAGCCCTTTTTCCACCACAATGCGCCGGTCGTAACGGGCAGATTCCAAAAGCCCTTCCACCAAGTCGCCCCGATGGGAGCATTTACTGATCCCTACGGAGGAACCCAGGTTGGCAGGTTTGGTGAACAGCGGGTAGGCAGAAATGGCTTCTGCAGTATCCAGGCAGCCATCGAGATCATCTTCAAGGTTTGACCGGTTGAAGACCACATAGGGCAGGGTTGGAATATGATGGGCGACCATAACATCCTTGAACAGGCCCTTATCCATACAGACTGCTGAACCCAGCACACCCGCACCGACATAGGCAATATCCGCCAGTTCAAACAGGCCTTGCAGGGTGCCATCTTCGCTGAAGGAGCCGTGCATGACGGGAAAAACGACATCCAGCGTCGAGTAGAGGCTCAGCTCGCCGTCCACCCTGGTGTAGATGCCAGGGTTTTGGGGTACAGGCAGGAAATACGCCGTGGTGAGCCCCGAAAGTTTCTCTTGCTGGAGCTTCGTCCACAAATCCGGTCCAACCAGCCACACGCCCTGGCGAGTGATGGCGATTTCGATCACATCAAATTTCTCGGGGTCGATAACGGAGAGCACAGAACGCGCAGACATGAGAGAGACCTCATGCTCGCCTGAACGTCCGCCGTATAAGACTCCGAGTTTCAACTTATCCTTCATCGATTGAACTCACCAATTAGTTCGATTTCGGGTTCCAGTTCGACCCCGAATTGCTCTTTGACTGTCTCTTGGGCAACCTTCATTAGCTGAAAGATGTCCTGGGCGGTTGCACCATCCAAATTGATGATGAAATTGGCATGGATGGGACTGATCATCGCCCGACCGATGCGGCGGCCTTTCAATCCAGCCGCTTCAATCAACCTCCCGGCATAATCCCCGGCGGGGTTCTTGAACATTGAGCCCATCGATGCGCCGGGTGGTTGCGTTTCCTTCCGATGGGCTTGGAAGGTGTTGATCCGCTCCCAGGCTTCCTCACGGCTGGAAGGCACCGCGGAGAAGGTAGCTGAAAGGATCACCGCAGGAATTTTTTCGCGTTTGAGGACGCTGCTGCGGTATGTATAAGCCAATTTCTCAACTGGCCAATCGGCCTTCCCTTCAGTTTTGTGCAAGATCTTTGCCATCTTTAAGCTGGCTTTCATATCGCTGCCATGTGCGCCGGCGTTACCGTAGACTGCGCCGCCCACCGTGCCCGGAACAGGGGCAGCCCACTCCATCCCGCTCAATCCACGCAAAGCAGATTGCCTGGCCACCGTACCGAGGATAGCCCCGGATTCTGCTTCAATAGAAGGTGGGTCAGATTTGGTATCGATTCTTAAATTGTGCGCCCGGTTGTGCACCACGACGGCATCCAGACCCTGGTCGCTAACGAGGATGTTTGATCCACTGCCCAGGATGATGAAGGGCACTGACAGCCGCCACAGGGTGAGGGCTGTGTCGGCCAGGTCCTCAACGGTGTGCGTGGAGATAAGCGCAGGGACTGAACCGCCAACGCGGGCGGTGGTGTAATTGGCCATGCTGACATTCTCTTGCAGCTTGGCCCCGAAAGCTTCTCTGAGTGCGTCCATTTGATGCGGTTTCATCGGTGCAGTTCCTGTTGACTATGTTCTTGTTGCTGTAAACCGTTCATGATCATCTGGCTGAGCTGGATTGCATCGCCCGCGGAGAAGATGATCACAATATCATCGGATGCCGTACCTTCCAGCAGCGCTTCTGCGGCCAGGTCAAAGCTGGCTTGGTAAGCAGCTTTGTCCACCGGTAAGGCAGAGGCGATCTGATCAGCTGAATAGCCGTGGTCTGCCTCCCTGGCAGCATAGATCTTGAGCACGATGACTTTATCGGCCAGGCTGAGCGCTTCCACAAAGCGCCCTGCCAGGGATTGCGTCCGGGAGAAGGTGTGGGGCTGCCAGACGGCCCAAATCCGACGCCCTGGATAGCGCGAGCGGGCAGCTTCCAGCGTGGCGACTATCTCAGTGGGGTGGTGGCCGTAATCGTTGATCACGGTCACGCCGCCCGCCTGGCCGAGGACTTCGAACCGGCGGCCGGCACCCGTGAAGGCACCAATAGCCTGGATTGCTTCCGGTAGGGGCAGGCCTAACTGGTGAACAACGGCTAAAGCCCCGGTGGCATTGAGGACGTTATGACGCCCTGGGACATGGAGTTTTACCAACCCGAGGTGCGTTTTCTGGCCTGACTCAACCCGGAAAAGAAGCTCAAAATGCGGATAGCCATCGATGAAGGTGACCTGATCTGCCTGGTAATGGACACCAGTCCCTGTTCCATAGGTCAATAGTTGGGCATGCTGATCTGGCAGTTGAGCGAAAAGCTCCCTGGCGCCGGGATCATCATGACAATAAATGATCTTGCCGCCGGAATGTACGCATTGGGCAAAGGCGAGGAAGGCATCCGCGTAGTCCGCCTGGGTGGGGAAACAATCGGTATGATCGTGCTCGATATTGGTGATGACGGCCATCTCAGGCGCGAGCCCCAGGAACATATGGTCATACTCATCGGCTTCGATGACGAAATGAGGTCCGCTTCCGGCATGAGCGTTGCCTCCAAGTTGGCTGATGACGCTGCCTGAGATGTAGCTGGGGTCTAAACCCAGTTCGGACAGGACATAAGTCAGCATCGAGGTTGTAGTGGTTTTGCCATGGGTGCCGGCTACTGCCAGGGTCTGCTTCCCGGCGGTCAGCTCCTGGAGGAAATCCTGGCGTTTGAGCACCGGGATGCCCCTGGCACGGGCAGCGACCACTTCCGGGTTATCGTCCGGGACAGCAGATGAGCGGATGACAAGGTCGGCGCCGGCGATGTGCTCGGGTGTATGACCTTGGTAGGTGTGAGCGCCAGCTGCAGTGATGGCTTTAAACAGGGACGAGACCTCACGGTCAGAACCACTGACCCGGTAGCCCTTTTCGAGCAGGACCTGGGCGATGGCTGAGAGCCCTGTACCACCAATGCCGATGAAGTGAACGTGTTTCATCAGATGAACACCACCAATACAAATACAAACGCCAGGGCAACCGCAATGTAGATCAGCGGCGGTTGCAGCCAAACGGGCGGTAAAATTTCAAGCATCCCCATGGCATTCTGCCCGGCTTCCGTGAGGGCATCCGGTGCGGAGATCCAATCGAAGGGATAACCTGCTTCCATCAGGTAATACCAGGCTGTCCCAAAGATCATGTAGCCATTGACGCCGCCGATAAAGCAGCCGAGGAGAAAGTCTTCGAACCGATCGCGGGCAAATTTACGGTTGTCGATGTTGTGCTGTATTTTAGGTGACTGGTAACCGAAAAAGACCATCAGGATCAAAATCACCATTTGCACCCAAAAAGCTGATTCAGGGGTCAGGTTGCGGAGAAACGGCAGGAAAGTCTCCAGGATAGTGACCAGGAATATGGCCACGATCGCACTGGAGGTTACCAGGATCTCTTTGGCCCACCCGCGCATGGCGCCAATCATGGCGAACAAAATGACATACATCCAGAAAAGCACGGACAGACTGATCATGTGGGCAATCCTCCGTTGATCGTCCCGCTCATGTCGCGCATCAGGTCAGCAATCCTTGTGGCGGCATCGGGTGCAGCCAGGGCAGTCATAGCCTGGCGCATGCGTAAAAGCTCCGGGGGATTGGAGATCAGATCGTGGATGCGGTTGTACAACAGGTCTTGCAAATCCTCATCCTGCAGGATCACTGCAGCCCCGCGCTCGGCCAGGTATTTGGCATTGACTTGCTGATAGCGCCAGGCATGGGGATAGGGAACCAGAATGGCCGGAAGTCCAAATAAGGGATATTCGCCGAGGATAGAAGCCCCTGCCCTGGAAACGATCAGATCCGGGGCTGCTAAGGCTGCGCCCATCTCATGCAGATAGGGAAACGCCTGGTAGCGTTTGACTTGTTCGGAAGTCAGGGTTTGGGCCTGGGCGTCGATTTGCTCCCAATCGAGGTGCCCAACCAGGTGAATGACCTGCATCTGGTCAAGGAGTTTGGGAAGGATTTTCATCACGGCGGTGTTGATTGAGCGGGCACCTTTACTGCCGCCGGCCACCGTCAGGGTTGGCAGGTGGGGATCAAAACCGAAGTAATCCAATGCTTTTTCGCGATCCCATTCCTTCATGCCCGGGCGGACCGGGTAACCGGTCACGGTTAATTTGGACGGGTTCGGGAAGTATTGGCTGGAGACTTCTGTGGTCAGCGCGATACGGGTGGCAAAGCGTGCCAGCGCTTTGAGCGCCAGGCCAGGCTCGATATCCGGCACGTACAATAACGATGGGCTGCCAATGGCCGCAACAGCCATCGGAAAGGCCAGGTAGCCGCCCGTAAAGAAGAGCAAGTCCGGTTTGAACTGTGCCAGGATTTTACGCGAGGCAAACAAGCCCTTGATGAGCTGCCATATATTGCCAGGCAGCTTGCTAAGTCCGACGCCATGCACGCCGGCTGCTGGAATGGTGGTAAAGGGTATGTCTTTCCTGGTCACCAATGATTCCTCCATGCCGCCGCGTCCGCCGACCCACAAGACCTGGTCTTTTTCGAGCCCGAGGGCCTCAAGGACGGTGATGGCGGGATACACTCCCCCGCCCGTCCCGCCTGCGCAGATCAACAACCGCACTGCGTGGACTCCTTTCCGATGAATTTTGATCAACTTTGGTTTTAGAAATGTTCATAATAATGCCGATAGCTGTGAGGGTGACCACCATGCTCGACCCGCCCGCACTGATGAGAGGCAGAGCGTTGCCGGTGAAGGGCATCAAACCTACCATCACAGCGATGTTCATCAGCGCTTCCAGGCCGATCCAGGTTGTGAGACCGAAGGCCAGGAGGGAGCCCAACTGATCCGGCGCATTTTTGGCAATAACCAACCCGCGCCAGATGAGAAGGCTGTACATCACCACCAGGAAAAACCCGCCCAGGATGCCCGTCTCCTCAGCCACCACCGCGAAGATGCTATCGGTGGGGGCGAGAGGTAAGCCTGTGAATTTGGTGTCCGCCTGGCCGAGGCCCACGCCAAACCAGCCGCCTTTGACCACGGCCTCAAGGCTGCGCTGGATGTGATAGCTGCTCTCGAGGGGGTTGTTCAAGCCAACCAGGTATGCATTCATCCGGGCTCGGCCGGTGGGATAAATAAACATCACCGGTAGACCCGCCAGGATGGCCAGGATCACGATGATCAGGATGATCTTCCAATCACAGCCTGCCAGGAATAAGAGGATAACCCCGAGCAAAATGACGGTGATCGCAGCCGAAAGGTCAGGCTGCAGCATGATCAACATGGCAGTGACACCCAGGATGATGCCCAGCGGGATCAACGCGATTTGGAGATCGTTGATCGTATCCTGGCGGCGGTAGAGCCAAAATGACAAATAAATGATGATGACGGCTTTTGCCAGCTCTGAGGGTTGGATTGAGCCCCCAATTAACATACGGGTGACCTCAGCCCCTCGTTGTTCGTTGGCGACCAGGACGGCCAGCAAAAGGAATAAAGTACCAAACCACATCGGCACCAGGATCTTCTGGTAATGGTGGTAATTGATCAGGCTGGCAATGACCGCAAGTACCAGTCCGATCAGCACCCACAATACCTGCCGGCCAAACATGTAAGTTGGGCCTTCGCCCATCAGAATCGAAAAATCCCAGCTTGCTGAATAGACCATCAACAAACCAAAGACGAGCAACACGATCACAATTAACAGCAGTGGCACATCAAACGGCAGATTGATGGATCGGGATTTGCCAGTTGGATTGGCTTTGGTTACGTAAGTTCCTTCACCCATTGCATAAATCGCTTTCCACGGTCTTCAAAATCAATAAATTCATCAAAACTGGTGCCGCCCGGCGAGAGGAGCACAACATCACCCGGTGATGCATGTTCGGCGGCCTTTTGGACGGCGACTTCCAGTCCCTCACACAGGTCAATCGTCTGCGGACGGGAACCAGGTG
>DKFH01000049.1 GCA_002452315.1 Anaerolineaceae bacterium UBA6801
TCTTATATTCTAAAATGGGGAAGACATAAGGGTCTTCCCCATTGTTGTCGGTAAGGGTTGGATTACTCTGAACGACCTTCGATACCTTCCAGCAATTGCGGCAGGTACCAGATCTCAACATCTGTGGCCACTTCGCCTTCGGCCAGGAAGGTGGTGCCATCCTGGAAGTTCAAGGGGCCGACCCACAGGTTCAGGCCGCCAGCCAATTCATCGATGAATTGCTGCAGAAATACCTGTGCATCGGGCGACATACCGGGGCCGCTGAGGTAACCAATGGCGGTGGTATCGCGATTGTTGATGTCACTCCAGTCGGGTGGCAGCCACTCAAACGTGGATTCCCAGGTGCCCTGCACTGCTTTGGTGATGTGACGCAGGTAGGCAGGTCCCCAGTTGTACCACGGGACGCCCAGGCACACATCAGGTGCCTCATCACATGCGCCTTCATAGTCATAGGGAATGGCATAGACGAGGTTGCCTTCTTCTGTGGCTTTGCGTGCTTCGACCAGGGCTTCAGTGGTATCAATGCCTGAAATGATCACATCCACACCGGTGTTGATGAATTCATTGGCCACCTGGGTGGGGTCCTCGGTGAAACCGGGGATATTGAACCAGAAACCAATCCAGGTGACACGGAAGTTCAGGTCACTGGGATCATTGCCGAGGTAGTTTTCCCAGCAGTATTGGGCGCCTAAGTATGTTGATGCGACCAAGCGGCGTGTCTCTTCGTTGATTAATGGGCCCAGATAACCGATTGAACCCGTTTGCGTGTGCAGGGCGGCGTCACAGCCAGCGATCATTTTGCCATATTCCATCTCGCCCATCACGTTGACCATGTTATCCAGGGGGATGTAGTTCTCACCTTCGGCCCATTGCGTGTCACCAGAGGCGTGAATGACGTAAATATCAGGGTTGTTGCGGGTGAATTCAACGGCGTCGTCCTTCATGTCATCCGAGTTGAAGATGATCAGTTGGGCGCCCTGGGCCACCAGCTCTTCAGCCAATTGGTCAGCGGTGGTGCCGGGGCGGTCAGCGGTGTTGACCACATCCAGGTAGATCATGCGGGTGCCGGGAAGGTTTTCTTCCACATACAAACCCGCTTCATAGTGTGCCTGGCTCCAGCCTCGGTCGTTGTAGGGGCCAACCATCAGGATGCCGAAGACAAATTCTTCAGGCTCTTCAACCGGTTCTGGCTCTGCAACCTCTTCAACGGGTGCCGGCTCTTCAACCGGTTCTGCTGCGGGTTGACAGGCTGTTAAGATCAATGCGCTGATCATTAAAACAGCAATCATCAAAAATATTGACTTCTTCATTGTTCATTTTCTCCTTCAAAACTAATTGATTTGATAGGTTTGGGTTGGATCGTTTTAATCATTTGATCTGCTTATCATCACCTCCATTCGTTACACATCAACAAAATCATCGTTTGCGTTGGTTGAACCACATCACTGCCAGCATGTTGCCAAAGGCAAGCCTCTGGCAGCCTGAAAAACCATGTTTTGGATGGCATCTCTAATTGTACATGAAAATTGCGATTGTTGCCGATATATTTCCATAAAATGTTGGTGTTTTCCCGCATTAAACAATACGTCTTAAGGGGTCACGATCAAATCCACAATTTGAGGCGGTTGGCCGGGTTTCAATGCCACCAGCCCGCGGTTGGAAAGGTGTAGCTCCTCGAGCACGATCAGGCCTAACAAGCTCAGGGTCATTTCGAAGGCTTCATGGGGGCAACCGGCTTTTTTAAGGGCTTGTTCTACCTCGGCAACCTGTTGGGCGGCTACAGCGACCGGTTCCAGGGACATGATGCCAGCCAGGGGCAGGGGCATCACCGTTTCAACGGATCCATCGACGACGATGCAGATCCCGCCGCCTGTTTCGATCAGCGTGTTGGCTGCCAAGGCCATGGCCTGGTCATCACTGCCGATCACCAGCAGGTTATGGCTGTCATGCGAGACGGTGGATGCATAGGCGCAACCGGGGTTGAACTGGGTGCCGGTCACAAATCCGAGCCCTTTGGTGCTGTCGACGGTGGGATTTTGATCGTGGCGGTAGAAGACGGCCGCCTTTAAGATGTCCCTGGTGAGGTCGGCAGACAACCCGCCGTTGTGGGCACGCATCTCCACAATTTCCTCTTCGGTGTGCACCATACCCGGGAAGACCCGCATCACACGCACGTTAACCGGGTTTTTCTCCACGGGGATAGCAAAGTCCTGTGCGGTCAGGGTGGGCAGGTGGATTGAGTTGACAGCCCAGGCTGGATAGTCATAGGCCGGGATGTTGATCTTGAGTTGCCCATCCTTGGCGACCAGGGCCCCATCAGCGTAGACCTGGTCAATGGTCAGCGCCTCTAAATCGCTGACCAATAGGATGTCGGCAGCCCGGCCGGGAGAGATCGAGCCGATCCAACGGGATTTCTCCAGCATCTGGGCGGGGTTGATTGTTACCATTTGGATGGCGAGCATTGGCGGGAGGCCCAGGCTGATCGCCTTGCGCACCACGCGCACGAGATGCCCCTCTTCGTGGATGGTGGCGGAGGTGACATCATCGGTGACCATGGTGAACAAGCGAGTATCGATCTCGGGGTTATCGAGGATTGCGGGGATCAGGTTTGGCAGGTCCAACCAGGCGGTGCCGTAGCGCTGCTGGGCATACATCCCCAGTTGCGCTCGGCGCAGGGTGCCTTCGGCCGTGGTGCCTTCGTGGCAGGCGGTCAGGCCGGAGGCGATGAAGGCGTTCAAACCCCGGTTGAGGTCCAGGTTGGCGTAATGGCCTGTGAGCACAAAATCACCCTTCAATCCCTGGGCGGTGATGGCATGCACATCCGGGTCGCCATAGATCACGCCCGGGAAGTTCATTTGTTCCCCTTGCAGCTGCGCCCAGCCCTGTTGATAGGCTTCAGCCATATCTGCGGCCGAGATGGTCGCGCCGGCATCCTCAAAGCCCGGGATGGAGGGCACACACACTGGCATGGCCAGCAGGACTTTCAGGGGCAGCTCCTCGGCAATGTTATGGAAAAGTTCCACCGCACGCAGGCCCAACACGTTGGTGATCTCATGGATGTCGGGGCAGATGGTCGTTGTGCCATGCGGCAGGACGCCGGCCGCGAAGCTGGGCAGGTCCACCATGGCGCTTTCCACGTGCATGTGGCTGTCGATGAACCCGGGCACGAGGTAACGCCCGGCGGCATCGATCACCTGGGTATTCTCATCCACCAGGATGTCACTGGCATCGCCGACCAGTGCGATCCACCCATGACGGACGACCACGTCGACGCCTGGTTGAAGCTGGGCGGTGTTGACATTCACCAGCGTCCCGTTGCGGATGATCAGGTCCGCGGCCTGGCGTCCCATGGCCGTGGCGGCCAGGTCCTGGGTGATCTGGTGGTGTGATTTGCGCGTGTGCTCTGCTGTCATATGAGTTTGTCCTCCATATCGTAAAGTCCGTGGGGTTTTGGCGGCCCGGTGTACTGGCAAAACCACAACAAGGGAAAGGTTTTCTTATTTTTTTGCAGGATTAAAGGCTGGTTGAGTAAATTTTGGTATTGGAAGATAACCGGTAATACCAGTAACATAAGCGACGATAGTTTTTGGTGTCAGGGTTGTGAACCATAGGTTGGGTGAGCTGTTCAAACCCTGCGAAGGATCGAGATCTGCTGGGCAGATTGGTTTTGATGGCCTGTCGAGAAATTAATGAAGCGGTCGCTCGCAGGCTGAAGTGTAATGACCATAATGGTATCACAAATTTGGGGAGTGGGGATTACGGAAATAGGTATTAGGCGATTTAGAATTAGGCAATTCGGAATTAGGCAATTAGGCAATTAGGAATTAGGCAATTAGGCAATTAGGCAATTAGGCAATTAGGAATTAGGCAATTGGGAATTAGGCAATTAGGAATTAGGCAATTAGGAATTAGGCAATTAGGAATTAGGCAATTAGGTTTTAGTAAATTTCTCGTCTATTGCTTAATTGTGAAGATTAACTGATACCCTCTCGTAAATTTCAACCGCACTACCANNTACCTACTACCAAATACCTACTACCCATTCCCTACTACCCATTCCCAATTCACCAATCACCATTCACCATTCACCATCCTTACCAGGGGTATAATCCTTCATATGTCTATCATTGTTGCAGTCGATATTGAAACGACCGGGTTAAACCCGGACGAAGATGCCATTATTGAGATTGGGGCGGTCAAGTTCAACGGGCACCGGGTAGAGGACGAGTGGTCTACGCTGGTTAACCCGCGGCGGTCCATTCCGGGCTTTATCACCCAGTTAACCGGCATCAACAACGCCATGGTGACCCATGCGCCTTACCTGGTCGATGTGATGGCAGGCTTGATCGGGTTTGTGGGAGATGCGCCTATTGTGGGGCATAACATCAGCTTTGACCTCAGCTTTTTGCAGCAGGCAGGCGCCTTGCGGCACAATATCGACATCGACACATACGAGCTGGCCGCCGTGTTGATGCCGACGGCCAGCCGGTATAACCTTTCCGCTTTAGCGCAGCAATTGAACATCCTGCTGCCTGCCACCCACCGGGCCCTGGATGATGCCAGGGCTACCCACGCGGTTTTTGTGGCATTGATGGAAAAAGCGCAGGACCTGCCCCTGCCGCTGCTGGCAGAGATTGTCCGCATGGGAGAGCCATTGGATTGGCAGGCCAATTGGGCCTTTCAGCAGGTATTGCGCCAGCGCGCCAAAGAGCATATGCAGGCCAAGAAGGCCCTGGAGGGCGCCACCGGGCCGCTGTTTGAAAAGCCGGACGATGATGATGGCCAGCAGGTCGGTGCGGACCCGGGTGAAGTCAAACTGGATGTGGATGATGTGGCGGCCGTGCTGGATCGGGGCGGGCAGTTTGCCAGCTACCTCGGGCAGTTTGAATACCGCCAACAGCAGGTCGATATGTTGCGTTCTGTGGTCGAATCCTTCAATCACAGCCAGCATATGATGGTCGAAGCTGGCACGGGCACCGGCAAGTCCCTGGCCTACCTGATCCCAGCCGCTTATTGGTCTGTGGCCAACAATACCCGGGTGGTCATTTCGACCAACACCATCAACCTCCAGGATCAATTGATCCACAAGGACATCCCCGACATGCAGCGGGCGTTAAACCTGCCAGTGCGGGCGGCAGTGCTCAAAGGGCGGTCGAATTACCTGTGCCCGCGGCGACTGGAGGTGATCCGGCGGCGGAAACCCGAATCGATCCATGAGGCGCGTGTGCTGGCCAAGGTGTTGGTGTGGCTGCTGGAGAGCCGCACCGGTGACCGCTCGGAGATCAACCTGAACGGTCCGATTGAGCGGATGGTGTGGTCGCGGCTCTCTGCGGAGGATGAGGGCTGCCGGATTGAGGTGTGCCTGAAGCGCACCGGCGGGCGTTGCCCGTTTTACCGCGCCAAGATCGCTGCCGAAAATGCACACCTATTGATTGTCAACCACGCGCTGCTACTGGCCGATACCGCCTCGGGCAACCGTGTGCTGCCAGCCTACAGCTACCTGGTGGTGGATGAAGCCCACCACCTTGAGTCCGCCACGACCAATTCCATGTCCTTACACGTGCGCGCCGGCGATATCACCCGCCTGATCCGCGAGCTGGGCGGCCCGAAGAGCGGCCTGCTCGGGCGGTTTGTGGACCTGTGTGAGGCATGGCTCAAACCCGCCCAAATGGCTGCCTTGAACCAGCTGGTGGGCAAAGCGGCAGATTTGGCCATGCGCTTCGACAGCCAGATGTCGGGCTATTACCAGGCGCTGGATGCCTTCCTCGAGGATCAGCGCGAAGGCCGTCCGCTGGGCACTTATCCCCAGCAGGAGCGCGTGCTGCCCTCTACGCGCACTCTGCCGGTCTGGCTGGATGTGGAAATCGCCTGGGAGGCAGCCCATGCCACCCTGGAGAGCTTGCTGGCTATCTTGCGGGAGTTACGCACGCCCATGCGCGAACTGGCTGACCAGGACAATGAAGAGGCAGAGGATATGTGGGGCAGCCTGGGGAATATGTTCTCGCGGATGGAAGAAATCCAACACAGTGTGAACGGGCTAACCCTGGAACCGGATCAGGACACGATCTACTGGGTGGAGATCCACAAGAAGGATATGCGCATTACTTTGAACGCGGCTCCCCTGCACATTGGCAAGATGATGGAAAAACACCTCTGGTACCAAAAAGAGAGCGTGATCCTGACCTCCGCCACGCTGACCACCAATGGCGAATTTGAGTACCTCCGCCGGCGGCTGAACGCCGAAGATGCGAATGAGCTGGTGGTGGGGTCGCCCTTTGATTTTGAAAAATCGACCTTGGTGTACGTGGCCAACGATATCCCGGAACCCTCGGACTATAACGGGCATCAGCGCGCGGTTGAAGCCGCTATTGCCAATGTGGCTAAGGCCTCCGGCGGCCGGATGTTGGCACTGTTCACGTCTTATGCCCAGCTGCAGCGCACGTCAGATAAAATTTCGCCTATCCTGGCGGGTGCAGATATCCAGGTGTACGAACAGGGGGAAGGTGCATCCTCGAGCAGTCTGCTGGAGACCTTCCGCGATACGGAACGCGCCGTTTTGCTGGGGACGCGCGCCTTCTGGGAGGGCGTGGACGTGCCCGGGGAGGCTTTATCGGTCTTGATGATCGTCAAGCTGCCCTTTGATGTACCCTCTGACCCGATCATCGCCGCGCGCTCTGAAACCTTTGAAGATCCTTTCTATCAATACGCGCTGCCTGAGGCTATTTTGCGCTTCAGACAGGGTTTTGGCCGCCTGATCCGCACCCAGACCGACCGCGGGGTGGTGGCGGTGCTGGATAAGCGGGTGTTAACCAAACAGTACGGCCGTTGGTTCATGGAATCGCTGCCCCAATGCACGTTTAAGCAGGGTTTACTGGCGGATTTGCCAAAGATCACTGCGCAGTGGTTGGACCATTAAACGGTTGGAGAATGTTTCCAGCATAGAAATCCGAAATCAGGCGAATTTCGCATGTACCAAAGTGCTCAGGCCGATTTTTTAGTCAATTTCCCCCCAATAATAAACCAATTTATGTCACCAGGATGCCCTGACGTGCAGCCTCGATGGACATGTCCTCGCTGATATCTGCCAGCCGGGTTGACCCTTCGCGGATGATGGCGATATTCTGTCGAACCTGCGCCAATTTAACCCCGCGCTGCTTCCAGATTTCCCCGCCGTTTTGGATATTGCTAAACAAAGGCATAAAACGGTCAATGGCTTTGGCGAATTTCGCGTCGGGTGAGATGCGCGCTTCAAACTCATCCCACAGGGCGCGCAGTTCCTCGTTTAGCGGTGAGCTGACCTGGCCAAACACCACTTCAGCGGCCTCAATTTCAAGCGCTTCTTGTTGGGCCAAAACCTCGGGGTCGGCGTAGGCAAAGGTGTCGCCAGCCTCAATTTCGATCAGGTCGT
>DKFH01000130.1 GCA_002452315.1 Anaerolineaceae bacterium UBA6801
ACCCCGGGGTTTTGATGGGTGGGTTAGAATTGGGAAACCCCGGGGGTCTGAGTTTTGTGATGAAGTCAGGATTAATTGGCAATAGCAATAGGAATATTGGCTTTAGACCCCCGGGGTTTTAATTAATCCATAAGTGTTGGGTTGGCGGGGCGTTGGATGATGAGCTAATGGATGGTTTCGGGGAGCGCTTGTTCTTCCCGCCAACCCAACCTACACGGGCGTTGATATGCTGCGAGCCAAGAATCCAACGCAATACTATCGAAAAACGACGTTTTCACAACAATTTTCTAACCCAGGCCAAACTTTGTTCAGTTCACATTCCGGTAAAATTAAATTAAATGTAATTATTTCTAACAAAGAAAAATATAATGATTTCTAACAAAGAAAAAGGAGTAAATGTGAACAAGACTGAATTTAAGGATAAAGTTGCGTTGGTGACCGGCGCTGCCGGCGGGATTGGGAAAGCGATTGCGGTTACTTTTGCCCAAAAAGGCGCCAAGGTGGCTGTGGTTGATATCGATGAAGATACTGGCAAATCCGTGGTCGAACAGATTAAAAACGATGGTGGCGAGGCCATTTTCCTGAAGACAGATGTTGCGGATCCCGATTCGGTGGAGAAGATGGTCGCAGATACTGTTGAAGCTTTTGGTCGGCTGGATTATGCCGTCAACAACGCCGGGATCAGCGGCGCTCAAGCCAATACGGGCGAATATGGAATTGATGATTGGCAGCTGGTGATTGATATCAACCTGAACGGCGTATTCTACTGCATGCGCTATGAGATTCCGCAAATGCTAGAGCAAGGCGGCGGTGCGATTGTCAACATCTCGTCGATCCTCGGCACCGACGCATTGGTGAAGACCTCGGCCTATACCGCATCGAAGCATGGCGTGGTCGGCCTGACAAAGACCGCGGCCCTGGAATATGCCCAAAAAGGCATCCGGGTCAATTCGGTGGGGCCGGCATTCATCAACACGCCGATGGTCACCGAAGGCTTCAGTGATGAAGAAGTGGAAGGCATCATGGCCCTGCACGCGATGGGTCGCTTGGGTGAGCCGCAAGAGGTGGCTGACCTGGTGATCTTCTTGTGCTCGGAGAAAGCTTCCTTCATGACGGGCGGTTACTACCTAGTGGATGGTGGCTACACCGCGGGATAAGCTGATGTAGCTTTTTGATCAATTGTAGTTAATTTAGATCCCCGGGAATGAAAGGCAAATCTCGGGGGTCTTTGTTTTGTGATGAAGTCAGGATTAATTGGCAATAGCAATAAGAATATTATCTTTAGACGCCCGGGGTTTTAATTAATCCATTAGTGTTGGGTTGGAAGAGGCGATTGAGCTTTCGACTTACCGGATTGTTCAGGAGAGCTTGAACAATATCTACAAACATTCTTCTGCCACGGCGGCCCAAATCAACCTTCAACGCACATCACCACGTGCATTGATGATCACGATTGAAGATAATGGCGAGGGCGTCGAAGAACAGCTTGATCTGGTCAATTTATCTCAGGCCGGACATTATGGCCTGGTGGGCATTGAAGAGCGGGTCAAATTGTTGGGGGGACGCTTACGTATCCAAAACAGGGCCGAAGGCGGGCTGCTGATCCAGGCAGAAATTCCGCATCCCAAATCCTGACTTGCATCCCCTAGCGAATATCTTGTCACCAATTTGCATTGTGCATGGTTACCGGCGACTATTTTTTTCCTAGGTCACTGGTTTTGATCGGATTAATGATCAGCAGTGATACCAAAATGGCAATTGATGCCAGTGCCATGACCGCAGGCAACCGCAACCCCAGGGATGGGTAGTGTATCAGGTCTGCACGCACCATCCACGGCCAGCCGATGACCGTCAGGGGAAGTCCCACCAGGGGTGAAAAGACAATCTGCTCGCCAAGAATCAGCTGCTGAAGGACTCCGGTAGAGGTAATAGACACCCCCGATGACTGCGTAGGCCAGCAGCACGATCAGGAACCATTTGACAATTCGCTTGATCTTCATGGCGTTTTATCCTTACACAATCTGGTGAGGGCTTAGTTTCTTCGCAGTTTGGTGACCAATTTTCCATAGGTCGAGATGAGGTGCACCAAGATGGATGACCGGCGGGTGTGCGGGCGGGCTTTGCCCAGGGCAGCCAGGAAGGAAGCCGGGTCATCAAAGGAGGGCATACTCAGTGTGGCGCGGCCGACTTCCATTAAACTGTGTGCGTCTGAGCCGACCGTGGCCAGCAAGCCATGTTCAATGGCAAATTCAGCCGCCTGCTGATTGGGCTTATTGGAGTAACAGCGGGCGTTGAAGGTTTCGATCGCATCTATATGGGGCAGGATGGCAAGCAGCTGGTCGTGCGTCCAATGGGGGCCGCGAATATGGTCAAAGGGATGGGAGACGCTGATCACCGCACCCTGGGCGCGCAGGCGCTTGATCACATCTAAGGGTTCAAGGCCAGGGGGAACCCACTCGGTCAGAAAATATCCCAGCAGTTCGCCCTGGGTGGTTTGGACCTCCTCACCCACAATGACTCGGTCAGGCGCCAGGGCTTGGGCCGCCAGCGCGCCGTCGATGCTGTTGTGATCGGTGATTGCCAACCGGTCGATGCCGATGCGGGCGCAATGATCGATAAGCTGCTGGGGCTTGACCAGGCTGTCTGCTGAGGCGTCGGTATGCAGGTGCAATTCAACGCGCAGGTAATTTTCAGGTGTGTCATTCATAGGGTGAAGTATAGCTGGAGCTGATGATCCTATCAAGGGATATGGCCGCCGGAGGGGAATTTCGGGCCTAAGGTTCCTCATTGAGCCGATGGGGACCTAAGGTATAATCATCAGTCGATGAATTGATTAGGACGGATTGATCTATGCACCCAAACCCCCATAAGGCCGCAGCGCCATTTACCTTTGACCTGGTCGCCTTGGATGGTGATGCCCGCGCCGGTGTGTTCCACACGCCGCACGGGGATATCCCCACACCGATCTTTGCGCCGGTGGGCACCCAGGCGACAGTCAAATCGCTGACCCAGCGCCAATTGACGGAACTGGATGCCAGGCTGATCTTAGCCAACACGTATCATCTCTACCTGCGGCCGGGCGATGACCTGGTGGCAGAGATGGGTGGGCTGCACAAATTCATGGCCTGGGACGGCCCTCTCCTGACGGATTCGGGTGGGTTCCAGGTGTTTTCACTCTCGGATACGCGCCAGGTAGACGAAGACGGCGTGACCTTCAAGAGCCATATCGACGGCTCGACCCACCGATTTACACCGGAGCTGTCCGTTGCGATCCAGGAGAACCTGGGTGCGGACATCATCATGGCGTTTGATGAGTGCGCGGAGCCTTATGACCGGGCGTATAACATCGAGGCGATGGCGCGCACCCATCGCTGGCTGGAGCGCTGCCAGGCGGCCAAAACGAGGCGGGACCAGGCTTTGTTCGGCATTGTGCAGGGCGGGGTGTTCCCTGATCTACGAGAGGCCTCTGCTGAATTTATCGCCAGCCTGGATTTACCCGGCAACGCCATCGGGGGGCTGTCGGTTGGTGAGACCAAACCCGAGATGCACGCGATGATTGAGGTGGTCAACGCGGTGCTGCCCGCGGATAAACCCCGGTACCTGATGGGTGTTGGTACGCCGCAGGACCTGGTGGACTGCGTGGGGCTGGGGATCGACATCTTCGATTGTGTGCTGCCGACCCGGCTGGCCCGCCACAACGCGGCCATGACTGACACCGGCCGGATGAACATGATGAACGCGCAGTATGCCCGCGATGAACGCCCGATCAGCGTGGCCTGCACCTGTTACACTTGCCAGAACCATTCCAGGGCGTATATCCGTCACCTGATCCAGGCGCGAGAGATGCTCTCAGGTACGCTGCTCTCGATCCATAACATCCACACACTGCTCAACCTGGTAGCCCAGCTGCGGGCAGCGATCTGTGCGGGTGAATATCATGATTTTGCCAGGGCTTATCTAGCCCATTTGAATTCATAAAGAGGTAAACCAACATGTCCATCCTCCAAGCGATTGTTTTAGGGATTGTGCAGGGAATCACGGAGTTTTTGCCCATTTCCAGCTCCGGCCACCTGGTGATTTTGCCCTACTTTTTCAACTGGCAACTGCCCGGCAAAGAGACCTTTATCTTCAATGTCCTGGTGCAGGTGGGTACGCTGGTAGCGGTCATTTTTTATTTTCGAAAAGACCTGGCCGGGATTATCGTGGCGTTTTTCAAGCAATTGATCGCCGGGAAGCCCTTTGCCACCCATGAGGCCAGGATGGGTTGGCTGCTGATTGTGGCCACGATCCCGGCCGGGTTGGCCGGGCTGTTCTTTGCGGATGTGGTTGAGGAGGCGTTCTCTTCACCGCTGATCGCCGGGGTGGGGTTGCTGGTGACTGCGGTCCTGATGATCCTGGCTGAGAAAGTAAGCCAGAATACCGGTGACACGCACGATGTGACCTTTCTGACAGCGCTGGTGATGGGCGGGATGCAAGTTTTGGCGATGTTTCCCGGCGTATCCCGTTCGGGTTCGACGATCTCCGGCGGTATGATGCGCCATTTGCGCCGGGAAGCCGCGGGAAAATTTTCCTTTTTAATGTCGATCCCGGTAATGCTGGCAGCGGGCGGGCTTTCGACCTACCAGATGGTGACGGAAGTGCCGGATTTAGCCTCATTTCTGCCCATCATGGCGATTGGGTTTGTGACCGCCATGGTGGTGGGGTACCTCTCAATTCGCTGGCTGCTCAGGTTCCTGGTGAAAAATTCGCTGGTTTATTTCTCGCTGTACTGCATCCTGTTAGGGGGCGTCACGATTTTGGTGTGGGCGGTGAATTAACCCGATGAAAAGGTTGGGAAAGGCCTTATTCTGGCTGGTTGTGTTGGGGTGGTTGAGTGCTTGTGGGGCAGCCCCGACAATAGCCGTGGAGCGGCCGCAGCCAGAAACGATCGACTTACAGATTACGCCCGCCATCGAGCACTGGCTGCCGTTGGTGGCAACCTGTGCGGCGGACATCCCCGAGTTTGGCGTGTTTACGCATGTTTTGGCGCGTGCGGAATTGTCGCTAGAGGAAAGCGACCTGATCCTGCGCCTGGGCGAACGCCTGGAAACAGACCCGTTTGTGGCGGTAATGGGAGTGGAGGAGATCGTGGTCGTGGCAGGGGAGGAGGTGCCGGTTTCGGCGCTCAGCCTGGAAAGCCTGGTTGCGATCTATGGAGGGCAGATCTCTGATTGGGCGGATATCCCCGAGGTTGATGGTGACGCAAACGGGCAGGGTGGGCCGATCCTGTCCCTGACTTACCCTGAAGGTCATGAAATTGAGATTTTGTTCCGGCGGGCCTACCTGGATGATGCGCCTATCCTCACACAAGCCCAGGCCTTTTCAACCGTTGAATTCTTGCAAACCTGGTTAGTGGAATACCCCGCTGCTATTGGCTACCTTTTAGCCAGCCAGGTGCCTGAGGGGATGCGCGTTGTGGCCATTACCAGCGAGGACCCAATACCCAGCGCTCAGTATGTGCTGGCAATCACACCGGGGGAACCAGAGGGCAGGTTGAAGGCGCTGCTGGCCTGCTTGCAGAACGCACAACCCGTTTTATCACCAGCAGATTAACACCTGATCAAATTTCTGGGAAAATGAACCTAGATCTAAGCAAAATCGGAAAGTTTTCGTGCCTGTACGGGGGCTTCCAACAAAAAGACCAGGCCAGCCTGTAAGCCGCATTCTGTCCGGCGGGATTCCCGCCTGGATGGACATCTGTCTGGGCTGACGGTTGCCCGTCAGCTCTTGCAGTCTACCCGGAGATGATTGGGAGCCGGGCTGCTCCCGCCTGCTGACAGGCTTCTCTCCTGCTTGACCTTGCACCGCATGGGGGTTGCCTGGCCGGGGTCATTGCTGACCCCGCCGGTGGTCTCTTACACCGCCGTTTCACCCTTGCTCACCCGGGGGTGAGCGGTCTGCTTTCTGTGGCCCTGTTCCGAACGTTTGCACGCTTCCGGGCGTTACCCGGCATGCTGCCCTGTGGTGTGCGGACTTTCCTCGGGCACGGCGTGCCCGCGTCCATCCAGCTGACCTGGTCATTTTTGAAGGGACACTCATTATACGATTAATTTATTAGATTTGTGCTGGATTTTTGTATAAAAGCAAGCCTAGTTGAACTGCATGTTGATCAAAAACTTGACCTAATCGGTTATATTATTGTATGCTATCCATTATCCTCAAGTTTGGAGGTTTTTCTCAATGAGTCCCCAATATTCTCGAGAAGCAATTCAGGATGTGATCGAATCGGCGGACAGATGGCA